>NZ_LZII01000080.1:0-242067 GCF_001667425.1 Mycobacterium sp. 852002-51613_SCH5001154
CCTCCGGCCGGGGGAACATTGGCCAGCGGCAGGTGTGGCGCGTCGGCGATGGTGTGCCAGAGCGACGTGTACCAGGGATCGGTGTTGGCGGGTTTCGCCGCCTGGCTTCCGGGCTCGGAAGGTGTCGCCGCGGTCGGCGGCAGCTGGACCTGGAAGGGGATGTCGCCCGGCTTCACGAAGCCGAGCCGCTCGCGGGCCTGCGCGGCGATGTAGGCCGGGTCGCCGAGTTTGGCCTTCTTCTGCTCGAGTTCGGCGATCTGAGCGCGCAACGCGGCTTCGCTCGCCGTCAACTGATTCATCTCCGTGCGCTGTGCGAAGTAGGTCCGCACCGGGCCGGCGATGGTGAGCGTCAGCACGCAGACGACCGCGGCGAGCACCGCCGCCCGCCGCGCGGTGAATCCCAGCCGCTGCTCGGACCGCTGTTCGACCGATTCGACCGCCTGTCGCTTGATGGGCTCGACGACATGCTCGACCGACCTCGCGCCGGGCTGCTTCGCGGTTTGGGACGGCTTGGAAGACGGCTTGGCCGTGCGGCGGCGCCGAACCGAATCCCCGGCCTTCCCCGGACGCGATGCCGGGGAGCGCCGTTTCGGATCCGGCTTGGCGGGCAAGCTATTTGGCCTCCGGCGCATACCGCGGGAACGCCAGGTCGCCGGCGTAACGAGCAGCGTCGCCCAGCGCCTCCTCGATCCGCAGCAGCTGGTTGTACTTGGCGACACGCTCACTGCGGGCGGGTGCACCGGTCTTGATCTGCCCGCTGCCGACGGCAACCGCCAGGTCGGCGATCGTGGTGTCCTCGGTCTCGCCGCTGCGATGGCTCATCATCGTGCGGTACCCGCTGTGGTGCGCCAGCGCAACCGCATCGAGAGTCTCGGTCAGCGTGCCGATCTGGTTCACCTTGACCAGCAACGCGTTTGCGACACCTTTCTCGATGCCTTCTTCGAGGCGCTCCGGATTGGTGACGAAGATGTCGTCGCCGACGATTTGCACGCGGTCGCCGATCGCCGCCGTCAACGCCGCCCAGCCATCCCAATCGTCTTCGGAGAGCGGGTCTTCGATCGAGATCAGCGGGTAGGAGCCGAGCAGATCGGCGTAGAACTCCGCCATGTGCTCGGCGCTGCGGGTGCTGCCCTCGAAGATGTATCCGGTGCCCTTGTTATAGAACTCGGTGGCCGCCGCATCGATGGCCAGCGCCACATCGGCGCCGAGTTTCAGGCCGGCCGACTCGATGCCCTGGCAGATCAGGTCCAGGGCGGCTTTGGTGTGCGCCACGTCGGGCGCGAAGCCGCCCTCGTCACCCAGGGCGGTGCTCAACCCCTGCTTTTGCAGCACCGACTTGAGTGAGTGGTACACCTCGGCGCCCCAGCGCAGCGCCTCGGTGAAGCTGGGGGCGCCGATCGGGGCCACCATGAACTCCTGGATGTCGACAGCGGTGTGGGCGTGCGCACCGCCGTTGACGATGTTCATCATCGGCACCGGCAGGATGTGGGCGTTGGGTCCGCCGACATAGCGGAACAGCGGCAGCTCGGCTGAGTCGGCGGCCGCTTTGGCGACGGCCAGGGAGACGCCCAGGATCGCGTTGGCGCCCAGCCGGGACTTGTCGGGGGTGCCGTCCAGGTCGACGAGCGCCTGGTCCACCAGCCGCTGGTCGTCGGCGTTGAGCCCGATCACCGCCGGGCCGATCTCGTCGAGAACGGCTTGCACCGCCTTTTGCACGCCCTTGCCGCCGTAACGCTCACCGCCATCGCGCAACTCATGGGCCTCGTGCTCACCGGTCGACGCGCCGGACGGCACCGCCGCGCGGGCAAAAGTTCCGTCGATCAGGGCAATCTCGACCTCGACCGTCGGGTTACCGCGGGAATCGAGGATCTCGCGGGCCCCGACCTGCTCGATAATCGGCACTGAGTTTCTCCTTGCGTTGTAGCTGGTGCCGGCCTCGCCGCCGTTAGCGTAGAGCCTGATACATCCTGCTACAGCGGGTGACCCGCCGCATAAGCGGTCGCCCAGTCGCGCACCGCTCGCGCGTAGACGCCGGAGTTGTTGTAGGCCCGCAGCGCGGTAATCCAGCCGCGCGGCGTCCCCAGATCCTTTCCCCGCCAACACAGGTAACCCGCGGCCGCGAGCGCGGCGTCGTCGATGTTGTCGGGGCTGACGCGGCCGTCGTTGTGGGCGTCGACGCCGTACAACCGCCAGGTCTCGGGGATGAACTGCATCGGCCCCATGGCCCGCACCACCCCGTCGTCGTCGGTCACCGGTTCCTCGCTGTCGACGATGCGCAGGGTGCCCCCGCTGCCGTCCAAGCGGACACCGCGAATGGGGGGGCTCACGTCACCGTTGGGCGCCAGCCGCGCGCCGCGATAGGTGCCATGGTGGCTCTCGACCTGCCCGATGCCCGCCAGCGTGGTCCACGCGATGTGGCACTTCGGGTTCTCGACCTCGGCGACCCGGGCGGCGTAGGCGTAGGCCTCCAGCGCGATCACCGGGATCTCCAGGGTCGGGGAGCGCTGTTCGGCCCAGGCCCGAAGCTGGTCCGCGGGTCTACCGCTGGCGTGCGTGTCCACCGGCGGCACCGGAGCCCCGGCAGGCGGCGGGACGCCCTCCGGGATGAACAGGCTGAGCTGCCACGTGCAACTGGAGGCCAGCAGCATCGCGGTCGCGCCTATCACGGCGGCCGCGCGCAACCAACGCCTCGGCGACACCATGCTGGTTAAAGCTCCCTCGACTCCCCTGCACCAACTTCGCACAACCATCGTCCCATGGGTCGCGGTGCTGCCCGGCCGTATCGGGGCGCGAGCGCAGGATTTCCGCTAATTATCGGTTAGCTGACGCAGCTTTGGCGGTCAGGCGTCGTCGGCGACCGCACCGGTCGCAGACTCGTCGACCACCTCGTCCGACGGCCAGTGCTCACGCCACTCGTCTTCGGTGACCTCGCCGAGCGGGGTGACGTCGAATTCCTCCGGAACACCCGCGCCGCGGCGCGTCGCGGCGATCGCCCGCTCGACCGCGCGGACCGTGTCCACGAACTCCAGAACCGCCGTGCGAAGCGCGCTTTCCGCATCACCGTCGGCCGACACCGCGATGGAGGTGATCTCGGCGGGGATGAGATCGGCGGGCAGGCCGGCCTTCTCGGCACGCTGAATCACCTTCTGGGCCAACGCCAACGCCGGCTGACCGGTATGCACCTCGTCCATCACGTACTTGCGCGGCTTTTCGGCCGCCTTGCGCTCTTCCCATTGGGCCAATTGCTCTTCGAGCGAAATGGTCTGACCCGCAAGCACACCCGGAACCCGATTGCCCAGCTTTCGCATCAGCGTGACGGCGACGTCGTCGATGGTGAAGGGAAATTGCGGGGCGTCCTCCGCGATGCGCGCGTGAAAGAGCACCTGCAACAACACGTCGCCGAGTTCTTCGCGCAGCTGGTCGGCGCTGCCGCTGCGGACCGCGTCCAGCAGTTCGTAGGTCTCCTCCAGCAGGAACCTGCGCAGCGAGTCGTGGGTTTGCTCACTCTCCCACGGCCCGGCGGTGCGCAGCTTGTCCATCATGGCCACCACGTCGACCAGTCGCTCGCCGCGCGGTGTCTCCGGCGCGGAGATCAACCGGGCGCCGGCCGCCAGCCGGGCGGTGACGGCGGGATGCTCGGGGTCCGACGACAGCAACACCGGCGCTGGATCATCGGGGTCCCCGGCATGCACCGGACGCGCCGCGGGCAGCGACCACGGCACCGCGACGGGCATCTCCTCGGTGTACTGCACCTCACCGCTGAGGTGTTCGATGGCCTCGACCGGCACCAGCGACGGGCGACGGGGGTCGAACAAGACGACGATCATCGCGCCTGTCGCTCCTCCCCGGACATAGGTGCCGACTGTGAACCCGTTATACCAATCTCTATCTGGGATTTACCCTGCAGCGCCGTCACCAGGTTGGCCACCATCTGCACCAACTCCACGTCGCGGATGCGTGCCGCACCGACGCCCCCGTCCCGCGGGATGGGCACCTGCACCGTCGAGGTCGTGGCGCGGTAGCCCGCGGCCGGATACATCCGCTTGAGGCGCACCTGGGCCGAATCGGGCAGCGTTATCGGCGAAAGCCGCACCGTCGCCGCCGACGGGGCCGACACCTCGGTGATGCCGGCGGCGCGGCAAAGCAGCCGCAACCGCGCGACCGCCACCAGGCGCAGGGCCGGTTCGGGCAACGCACCGTAGCGGTCGACGAGTTCCTCGATCACGGCCGCGATCTCGCCGTCCGAGCCCGCCGCGGCCAGCCGCCGATAGGCCTCCAGCCGCAGCCGGTCGCTGGCGATGTAGTCCGGCGGCAGGTGGGCGTCCACCGGCAAGTCGATCCGCACATCCTTGGGCTCCTCGGCGGTGGTGACGGTCTGGCCGTCAGCCGCCGCCCGGTAGGCCTCCACGGCCTCACCCACCAGCCGCACGTACAGGTCGAACCCGACCCCGGCGACGTGGCCGGACTGCTCGACGCCCAGCACGTTGCCGGCGCCACGGATTTCGAGGTCTTTCAACGCGACCGCCATGCCCGCGCCCAGCTCGTTGTTCTGCGCGATGGTCGCCAACCGGTCGTAAGCCGTCTCGGTCAGCGGGGCGTGCGGCGGATACAGGAAGTAGGCATAACCCCGCTCGCGGCTGCGCCCCACCCGGCCGCGCAGCTGGTGCAGCTGCGAAAGCCCGAAGGTGTCGGCGCGCTCGACGATCAGCGTGTTGGCGTTGGAGATGTCCAGCCCGGTCTCCACGATCGTCGTGCACACCAGGATGTCGTATTCGCGGTTCCAGAACCCCTGCACGGTGCGTTCCAGCCGCTCCTCGGGCATCTGCCCGTGCGCGACGACCACCCGCGCCTCCGGCACCAGCTCGCGGATCCGGGCCGCCGTCCGGTCGATGGAGCTCACCCGGTTGTGCACGTAGAAGACCTGCCCGTCGCGCAACAGCTCGCGCCGCAGGGCGGCCGCCACCTGCTTGTCGTCCTGCGGCCCGACGTAGGTCAGCACGGGATAGCGCTCTTCGGGCGGGGTCAGGATGGTCGACATCTCGCGTATCCCGGCCAGGCTCATCTCCAGCGTGCGTGGGATCGGGGTGGCGCTCATGGTCAGCACGTCGACGTGGGTGCGCAGCGACTTGATGTGTTCCTTGTGCTCGACGCCGAACCGCTGCTCCTCGTCGACAACGACCAGGCCCAGGTCCTTCCAGCGCACCCCGGTCTGTAGCAGCCGGTGCGTGCCGATCACCACGTCCACCGACCCGTCGGCCAGGCCCTCGATCACGGCGCGGGACTCGGCGTTGTCGGTGAACCGGGATAGCCCCTTGACCGTCACCGGGAAGCCGGCCATCCGGTCGGTGAATGTCTGCAGGTGCTGGTCGGCCAGCAGCGTGGTCGGCACCAGCACGGCGACCTGCTTGCCGTCCTGGACGGCCTTGAAGGCCGCGCGCACCGCGATCTCGGTCTTGCCGTAGCCGACGTCGCCGCAGATCACCCGGTCCATCGGGACCGGCTTCTCCATGTCGGCCTTGACCTCGGTGATCGCGGTGAGCTGGTCGACGGTCTCGGTGAAGCCGAACGCGTCCTCCATCTCCGCCTGCCACGGGGTGTCCGGGGCGAAGGCGTGCCCGGCGCTGGCCTGCCGCTTCGCGTACAACGCGACGAGCTCGCCGGCGATCTCGCGCACGGCGCGGCGGGCCTTGGTCTTGGTGTTGGCCCAGTCGCTGCCGCCCAGCTTGCTCAGCGCGGGCGCCTGCCCGCCGACGTACCGGGACAGCTGGTCCAGCGAGTCCATCGGCACATACAGCTTGTCGGACCCACCGCCCCTCTTGCTCGACGCGTACTCGAGCACCAGGTACTCGCGCCGGGCACCGCCGACCGTGCGTTCCGTCATCTCGACGAACCGGCCGATGCCGTGCTGGTCGTGCACCACCAGGTCCCCGGCCGTCAGCGCCAACGGATCGACGGTGTTGCGCCGCTTGGCCGCCAGCCGCTTGCCCTCGACGGCGGTGGCCCTGCTGCCGGTCAGGTCGGTCTCGGTGATGACGACCAGGTTGGCGCCCGGGATCACGACGCCGTCGTGCAGCGGGCCCTTGAGGACGCTGACGATCCCCAGTTTGAGCGTGGTATCGGCCGCGCCCGGTTCCAGCATCGCCGCGGGGGTGTCGGAGTCGGCCAGCCGCTCGACGACGCGATGGGCGGTGCCGGCGCCAGGGGCGACGACCGCGGCGTAGCCGCCGGTCGATACGTGGGCGCGCAGCATCGCGAAGATCCCGTCGATGTCGTGCTGATGCCCGCGGGCCGACGGCGCCGCCCGAATGTCCAGCTCCATCGCCGACTCGTCGGACAACTGGCTCAACGTCCACCAGGGATGACCCGAGCGCGCCGCCGCGGCGTGCACGTCGTCCAGCTCGGCGAACCCCGACCCGCCGAACTGCGCGACGTCGACGGGGGCGTCGGTGCCCAGCGCCGCGACCGACCAGGACGCCTCGAGGAACTCGCTGCCGGTCTTGATCAGGTCGGCGGCCCGGGTGCGCACTTTTTCCGGGTCGCACAGCAGCACCGGAGTGCCCTCGGCCAGTTGGTCGGTCAGCAGCACGTGTTCGCCGGGCCGCAGGACCGGCAGCAGCGCCTCCATGCCGTCGACCGCGATGCCCTCGCCCAGCTTGGCCAGCATGTCGGTGACGCTGCCGGTGATGGCGGGCTCGGCCCCGGAATGCCGGGCGGCCAGCGCGGCGGCCCGCTCCCGCACGTCGTCGGTCAGGAGCAGTTCGCGGCAGGCCACCGCGATGACCGTCTCCACCTCGATCTCGGGTATGGAGCGCTGGTCGGCGACGGAGAACATCCGCATCTCGCTGACCTCGTCGCCCCAGAACTCGATGCGCACCGGGTGCTCGGCGGTCGGCGGGAAGACGTCGAGAATCCCGCCGCGCACGGCGAATTCACCGCGCCGGCCGACCATGTCGACCCGCGTGTAGGCCAGCTCGACCAACCGGGCGACGACCTCGGAGAAGGCGATCTCCTGGCCGACGCTGAATGTCACCGGCTCGAGCAGGCCCAGCTGCGGGGTCATCGGCTGCAGCAGCGAGCGCACCGCGGTCACCACGACGCGCAGCGGTGGGCCCAACCGCGCGTCGTCGGGATGAGCCAGCCGCCGCAGCACCGTCAGCCGGGCGCCGACGGTGTCGACTCCCGGAGAGAGCCGCTCGTGCGGCAGGGTCTCCCAGGACGGGAAGGCCGCCACGGCGTCGCCGAAGACGCCGCGCAGTTCGGCGGTCAGGTCATCGGCTTCACGCCCGGTCGCGGTGACTACCAGCAGAGGACCCAACCGCTCCAGCGCGCTGGCGACGAAAAGCCGCGCGCTGGCAGGACCCACCAGGTGCAGCTCGGCCGGTCGCTCGGCCGCGCTTTCGATCAGTTGCTGGAAGGTCGGCGCGGTGAGCGCCAATTCAACGAGCCCCGCGATCGGGAGTTCTGGGCGAGCAGGCCCCGGTGCGGTCATGATGAATCCATTCTAGGGGCGCCAGAATTCGTCAATTTTGAGCCTGCCGCCGTCAAGGGATCGTTAGGAAGAGCGCCCCCGACCCGACGCGGGCGCACGTTGGACTCATGACTTTGCTGGACCTCCTGCCCTCCATCGGTGACGCGGTGCCCCCGCTGTGCGCCGGCGCCGGACCGCACGCCCCGGCCGGCGTGGCCGCCGAGGCCGATTTCCGCGATCGCGCCCGCCGTTGGCGCAAAACGCTGCGGGGTGCGCGCGTCGTCCACTTCGGACGGTCGCCGCTGACCATCGAAGTCGCGCGCATGGCGCGCAAAGAGCGCCTCGGTATCAGCGTCCGCTCGGGCGCCGAGTTGGCGGTCGCCCTCGCCGCGGGGACGGACCCGGCACGCATCGTCGCGCACCCGGGATCGCCCGAGTTGTTGCGCGACGCGGTGGGCGTCGGTGTCGGGCGTATCGTGCTGGACTCTCCCCTCGCGGCTCCCCACGTCGCCGGCCCACGACGGCGGGGCCGGGCGCGCCCCACCTTCGACCTGGTGGGCCTGTACTGCCGGCTGGATTCTCCCGGTCCCCGGGACGGCGCCCGGGCCCGCTACGGCGGGGAAATCCGCCGGACGATTGCCGCCATGGCGGACGTCCGCGCCCGGCACGGCCTCATCCTGACCGAAGTGCACGTAGGCGGTGACCAGGCCGGCCCGTACGTTGCTGGCGATTCGGAACTCGGTGTCGACGAGCTGGCCGCCGTCATCGAGGATGCGCTCGACGAAGCTTGCGCCGCAGAGCAATTTCCCCGGCCGATTGTCGCGGTGGGTGTGACGCTGACCGAATAAACTCCCCAGGCGGGAACCGCCGTGACGTCACGCCCGCCGGGCGAATCTCTACCCGTCGTCCTGCAGCCGGGGGTCGGCTTCCAGGTGGGTCAGCCCGTTCCACATCAGGTTGACCAGGTGCGCCGCGACCACTTCTTTCTTGGGCTCACGCGTATCGAGCCACCACTGCGCCGTCATCGACACCGAGCCCACCAGCGCCTGGGCGTACAACGGCGCCAGCTCGGGATCAAGGCCGCGGCGGGCGAAGTCGCCGGCCAGGATGGAGCTGACCTGGTTGACGGCGTCATTGAGCAGGCTGGAGTAGGTGCCCGAGCTGATCGCGGCCGGTGAGTCGCGGATCATGATGCGGAAGCCGTCGGTGCGCTCTTCGACGTACGTGAGCAGCGCCAGCGCGACTCGCTCGACCCGGACCCGGGAACGGTTGTTGGTCAACGACGAGGTGATGCCGTCCAGCAGTGCCGACATCTCGCGGTCGACGACCACGGCGTACAGCCCCTCCTTGCCGCCGAAGTGCTCGTAGACGACCGGCTTGGACACGTTGGCGCGGAGCGCGATCTCCTCGATGGAGGTGCCCTCATAACCGCGTTCGGCGAACAGCGAGCGTGCGATGCCGATGAGTTGTTGTCGGCGCTCGGTACCGGTCATCCGGGCGCGCGGCGCGCGTGCCTCTTTGTCCGGCTCCTTATCGAGAACAGCCACGTCAATCAGCGTATAGGGTCGCCCGCACCGAACCGCCCGTCTTTCCCTCGGCGCCGCGATCGGCCCGCATACCGTCTAAAGTCTGTTGGTGGCGCGGGCCCAAAGGGCCGGCAATCCGTCGTGGTGTAATCGGCAGCACCTCTGATTTTGGTTCAGATAGTTCAGGTTCGAGTCCTGGCGACGGAGCTTGGCTTCGAGTGTGGGGCCTATGCACGAATTCGAGGCGGCGGTTTCCATACTGAGGGCAGTGATCGCCCGGGGCGCGGTCTTTGCGTCAACATCAGGTGAAGTGCCACGCTTGACGGCGTGTCGTCGTGCCAGCGCGCACGCCGGGGTTGAGGAGAGTTGATGGCGTCTCGTGGTGATACCGCGGTCCTGGTGCTCGCGGCCGGGCCCGGCACCCGGATGCGGTCGGACACCCCCAAGGTGCTGCACACGCTCGCCGGTCGCAGCATGTTGTCCCACCTGCTGCACGCGATCACCAAGGTCGCGCCGCAACACCTGGTGGTGGTCCTGGGACACGACCACCAGCGCATCTCCCCGCTGGTCGCCGAGTGGGCCGACGACCTGGGGCGCGGCATCGAGGTCTCCCTGCAGGACCGGCCGCTCGGCACCGGCCACGCGGTGTTGTGCGGCCTGTCCGCGCTGCCCGAGGACTACGCCGGCGTGGTCGTCGTGACCTCGGGTGACACGCCGCTGCTGGACTCCGACACCGTGGCCGACCTGATCGCGACCCACAACGCGGGGTCGGCCGCCGCGACCGTGCTCACCACGACGCTTGCCGACCCCACCGGGTACGGCCGCATCCTGCGCACCCAGGACAACGAGGTCACCGCGATCGTGGAACACGCCGACGCGACACCCTTCCAGCGGGAAATCCGCGAGGTCAACGCCGGCGTCTACGCCTTCGACGTCGCCGCGCTGCGCTCCGCGCTCAGCCGGCTGAGCTCCAACAACGCCCAGCGGGAGCTCTACTTGACCGACGTGATCTCGATCCTGCGCGGCGACGGGCAGGCCGTCCATGCCCAGCGCGTCGACGACAGCGCCCTGGTCGCCGGCGTCAACAACCGCGTCCAGCTCGCACAACTGGGCGCCGAACTCAACCGCCGGATCGTCGCCGCCCACCAGATGGCCGGGGTGACCATCGTCGACCCCGCGACCACCTGGATCGACGTCGACGTCACGATCGGGCGCGACACCGTCATCCACCCGGGCACGCAACTGCTGGGCCGCACCCAGATCGCTGGCCACTGCGTCGTCGGCCCGGACACCACGCTCACCGACGTCACCGTCGGCGACGGCGCATCGGTGGTGCGCACCCACGGCACCTCATCGGCCATCGGCGCCGGCGCCACGGTCGGCCCCTTCACCTACCTGCGGCCCGGGACGGTGTTGGGCGACGAAGGCAAGCTCGGCGCGTTCGTCGAGACCAAGAACTCGACGATCGGCGCCGGCACGAAAGTTCCGCACCTGACCTACGTCGGCGACGCCGACATCGGCGAGCACAGCAACATCGGAGCGTCCAGCGTCTTCGTCAATTACGACGGCACCAGCAAGCGGCGCACCACGATCGGCTCGCACGTGCGCACCGGGTCGGACACCATGTTCGTCGCCCCGGTGACGGTAGGCGACGGCGCGTACACCGGCGCGGGAACCGTGGTCCGCGACGACGTCCCCCCGGGCGCACTGGCGGTGTCCGCCGGTCCGCAACGCAACATCGAGGGCTGGGTGCAGCGCAAACGGCCGGGCAGCGCGGCCGCCGAAGCGGCCGAGAAGGCGGTCAAGCTCAACGACGACACATCCGAGCCCGAATCGACATCGTGACTTTGGTATCTGGTAACCCGGCCACATTTCCGTACCATTCGCTACGTACGATTGGCATCCACTTCTGATCCGAACGGCGAGGGCAGCGCGTTGAGCCACGACTGGACCGACAACCGCAAGAACCTGATGCTCTTCTCCGGCCGTGCACACCCGGAGTTGGCCGAGCAGGTGGCAAAGGAGCTCGACGTCCACGTCACCGCTCAGACGGCGCGGGAGTTCGCCAACGGCGAGATCTTCGTCCGGTTCCATGAGTCGGTCCGCGGGTGCGACGCGTTCGTCCTGCAGTCGGCCCCGGCGCCGGTGAACGACTGGCTGATGGAACAGCTGATCATGATCGACGCGCTCAAGCGGGGCAGCGCCAAACGGATCACCGCCGTCATGCCGTTCTACCCCTACGCCCGCCAGGACAAGAAGCATCGCGGCCGCGAACCGATCTCGGCGCGACTGGTCGCCGACCTGCTCAAGACGGCCGGCGCCGACCGGATCGTGACCGTGGACCTGCACACCGACCAGATCCAGGGTTTCTTCGACGGCCCGGTCGACCACATGCGCGGGCAGAACCTGCTCACCGGCTATATCCGGGACAACTACCCGGACGGCAACATGGTGGTCGTCTCCCCGGACTCGGGCCGGGTGCGCATCGCCGAGAAGTGGGCCGACGCATTGGGTGGCGTCCCGCTGGCCTTCATCCACAAGACCCGTGATCCTCGGGTGCCCAACCAGGTGGTGTCCAACCGCGTCGTCGGCGAGGTGCAGGGGAGGACCTGCGTGCTGATCGACGACATGATCGATACCGGCGGCACCATTGCCGGCGCTGTGCAGCTGTTGCGCGATGACGGCGCCGCCGACGTCATCATCGCGGCCACCCACGGGGTGCTGTCCGACCCGGCCGCCGAGCGGCTCGCGGCCTCGGGTGCTCGCGAGGTGATCGTCACCAACACTCTGCCGATCGGCGAGGAGAAGCGCTTCCCCCAGCTCACCGTCCTGTCCATCGCGCCGCTGTTGGCCAGCACCATTCGCGCCGTCTTCGAAAACGGCTCCGTCACGGGGCTATTCGACGGGGATGCCTAGATGGCCGATACCGTCATCTATCACAACCCCAAGTGCAGCACGTCCCGCAAGACGCTGGACTTGTTGCGCGACAGCGGGTTTGAGCCGACGGTCGTCGAATATCTGAAGAACCCCCCGTCCCGCGACGAACTGATCAAGATGATCGACGACGCCGGGATCGATGTGCGCACCGCGGTGCGCAAGCGGGAATCGCTGTACTCCGAGCTCAACCTCGCCGATGCGACCGACGACCAGTTGCTCGACGCCATGGTCGAACACCCGATCCTGATCGAACGACCGTTCGTCGTCACCCGGAAGGGCACCCGGCTGGCTCGGCCGGTCGACACGGTCCGCGAGATTCTGTGAGACGTGCCTGCGCGGCCGCGGCCATTGCGCTGACGCTGCCCGCGGTGGCGTGCGGCCCGAAAACGCCCGACTATCAAACGATCTGGTCCACGACGCCGACAACCACGACCACCACGACACGGGTCGCCAAGCCTGTGCCGCTGTCGCAATACCTGCAGAACATCGGTGTGACCGGCGAGCAAGTCGCGCCGGGCAACCTGCCCGACCTGACGGTGTCGATACCGACGCCCCCGGGCTGGTCGGCGGCCAACAATCCGCACATCTCCCCGAAGACGCTGATGATCTCCAAGGGCGGCAAGTATCCGACCGCCCGACTCGTGGTGTTCGTGCTGCACGGCGATTTCGATGCCGCCCAGGTGATCCAGCACGGCAACGACGACGCCCAACTGTTCGAGAACTTCAAGCAGCTGGACGCCTCGACGACGCCCTACAACGGCTTCCCCTCGTCGATGATCGAGGGCAGCTACGACTTGGATGGCACGCGGCTGCACAGCTTCAACCGGATCGTCATCGCCACCGGTTCGCCGCCCGCCAAGCAGCGGTACCTGGTTCAGCTCACCATTACCGGCCTGGCCAACGAGGCGGTCACGCAGTCGTCCGACATCGAGGCGATCATGCGAGGGTTCGTCGTCGCGGCGAAGTGATTTCAGTCCTTCGAGCCCGGCGAAATTGCCGCCAGGGTCGTGCTCGACTCCCGAACGGCTGCAATCTCAGCGAAATCATGTTGAGCGCTGGTCCTTGAAGAGCTCCACCCGCGAAGAGATGCCGAGCTTGGCGTAAACGTGGGTGAGGTGGGTCTGCACCGTGCGCGGTGAGATGAAAAGCCGCGCGCCGATGTCCTTGTTGCCCAAACCTTCCCGGGCCAGACGCACCACGTCCTGCTCCATGGGGGTCAGCGATCCCCAGCCGCTGGCGGGGCGCTTACGCTCGCCGCGGCCGCGCTGCGCGTAGGCGACGGCATCCTCGGTGGACAGCGCCGCGCCTTCCGTCCAGGCTGCATCGAAGTCGTTGTCCAGCAACGCCTCTCGGGATTTCACCAGCGTGGCCTGATGGCCGGGCTCATAAGTCGGGCGCCGCGCCTCCCCCGTCCGCTGGCGCATGCCGTTCGCCGCGCCGAGCAGGCGTGCCGCGTGCGCGTTGTTGCCCACGTCCGCCGCAAGGCGTGCCAGGCATTCCAGGGCGTCGGGCACTCGCAGATACCCCTGCACCCGGGCGGCGACCGCGAGGGCGTCGTGGGCGTCGCGCTCGGCCTGGCCGTAATCGCCTTGTGCGAGCACGACATAGGCGCGCGCAACCAGGGCGACCATCTGCTGGTATCCCGGAACGATGGCGACGTTCTCGTCCGCCCAGCGGCGAGCGACCTCGAGCTCACCGCACGCCAGAGCGGCCTCGGCGATCGGGTTGACGCTTCTGGTGAACACTTCACGCGGCGGACTGGTGCGCTGCCAAGCCGTCTCACAGAATCGCAGCGCCGCGGCGCCGTCGCCGGCGGTCAGCGCGGCATCGGCGAGCATGGCGTGCACCGTGTCTTCGGCCGCCCCGCCCACCGCCTCCGCGGCCACCAGCGCCGATTCCGCCGCGGCCCGCGCGTCAGCCGCCCGCCCAAGGCGCGCGAGCACCACGCTGTGGACGGTGTGCCCGTAGATCTTCATGACAACCTCGTCGGCCGCATCAGCCTCCTCCGCCAAGGATCTGCCAACTTCCTCGGCTTCGGCGAGATGTCCCTGCATCATCAGCGCGATGGTGAGCCAGGTTCGGCAATTCCGCGAGAAGAACCGGTCGCCCAGCGTGTCCGCCAGGCCACGCCCCATCTCGGCGGCCGCACGCGCCTCGATTGGTTGCCCGGCAAAGGCGCCCACTGTTGCCTGGTGACTGTAGATCTGGCACAGGCTCCAGCGATCACCGGCGGCGCGGGCGAGGCTGATCGCCTCCGCGAAGTAGGGCTGCGCCACCTCGGGACTGAAAACGGCGCTCATGCCACATGCGATCAACGCCCGAGTGAGCAGCGTCGGATCATCGAGCTGTCTCGCTATCCCCAGGGCGTCCTCGGCGGGGCCCAACTCCGTTGGGATTCCTATCCATGCCGCGAGGACCTGCCGCTCGACCACTGCTCCCGCCCACACCGCCGGAGGAATCTCAGAACGGCCCACTTCATTGAGGATCGCGTCCAGTCCGGCGATGCCCTCGAGGGTGCGGCCACCTCGCAGCCACAACGGCCGGAGTAGCGAGATAAGCCTCAGCCCGGTCTCCAGGTCCGAATTCTCGCGGCACCAACCGAAGGCGGCCCGCAGGTTGTCGACTTCCGTTTCTCCCCGATGCAACAGCTGCTCATCGCGGGAATGGCCCTTTGACTCCAGTTCTGCGGCCTTCGCGGTGTAGTAATCGCGGTGGCGGGTGCGCACATCATCGGACTCACCGGACTCACCGAGTTTTTCCTGCGCATATTGGCGCACCGTCTCCAGCAACCGGTAGCGCATCCCGGCGGCGGTCTCATCGGCGGCCACCAAGGACTTGTCGACCAGCAGGCTCAGCTGGTCGAGCAGCTGGTAGCCTTCGACCTCGCTGCTGGCGCCGACTGCCTGTGCCGCTTCGAGGTCGAAAGTTCCAGCGAGAGCGGCCAAGCGGCGGAACAAGATTCGTTCGGGTTCGGTGAGCAGCGCGTGCGACCAATCAACCGAGGCACGCAGCGTCTGCTGGCGGCGCACCGCAGTGCGCGCGCCCCCGGTGAGGAGCCGAAATCGATCGTGCAGGCTGTCGAGGATCTGTTGTAACGACAGCGCCCGAACTCGTGCCGCGGCGAGCTCGATCGCCAACGGCATGCCGTCCAGGCGCCGGCAGATCTCCTCAACCGGCGCGCGATTTGCTTCCCCGACACAGAAGTCGGGGCGCGTGCGCCGAGCGCGGTCAGCGAACAACTCGACCGCCTCGTCGGCCAGGCCCAACGACGGCACGCGCCAACCGAATTCGCCCGGGACGCCGAGCGGTTCGCGGCTGGTGGCGAGGATGGTCAATCGCGGGCACGCCTTGAGCAGCTCATCCGTCAGCGCCACGGAGGCGTCGAGCAAGTGCTCGCAATTGTCCAGTAGAATTAACATGTTCCGCTGCGCGCAGAACCGCACCAGCAGCTCCGTGGTGGAACGCCCCGGCTGGTCGGGCAGGCCCAGCGTGCGCGCGACCGCCACGGGAACAACGGCGGGAATGGTGATTGGTGCGAGGTCGACGTACCACTGCCCGTCGGGAAAGTGGTCGATCAAACCGGAGGTGACCTCGACGGCGAGCCGGGTCTTACCCACACCGCCGGCACCGGTCAGGGTAACCATGCGGTTGTCGGTCAAGACCTGCCGCAACTGCGCGATTTCGGCTTGGCGCCCAACGAAACTCGTCAGCTGCGCCGGAAGATTATGGGACACCACGACCCCACGGACGCGCAGTGGCGGAAATTCATTGGCCAGGTCGGGGTGGCACAGCTGCACGACGCGTTCCGGGCGTGGCAGATCCCGCAGCGGGTAGCTGCCCAGGTCGGCGAGCCACACGTCGTGGGGCAGCCGGTCCACCACCATCGACTCGGTCGCGCCCGACAGCACCGTTTGCCCACCATGCGCGAGATCGCGTAGCCGGGCCGTGCGGTTGATGGTGGGGCCCGCGTAGTTGGCGCCGTTGCGCAACTGAATCTCGCCGGTGTGTATCCCGATCCGCAGCCGAATGGGCGCCAGCGGGGCACGCTGCACGGCAAGCGCGCACGCCACCGCGTCGGACGCGCGGGCGAACGCGGCCACAAAGCTGTCGCCCTCACCCTGCTCGAGCGGACGCACCCCGCCATGCGCGTCGACGGCGTCGTTCACCGTCTTGTTCAGCCGGGCCAGCGCCGCGGCCATCTGCTCGGCCTGGGTCTCCCACAGCCGCGTCGAGCCCTCGACATCGGCCAGCAGCAACGTCACCGTGCCAGTAGGCAGCAACTCGCTCACGCCCAACTCGTTCCAGTTCAGCGACGGCATCTCCGCGTGTTGGCTCATGGTAGCCAGCATCGTGTGTGCGCAGCACGCAAACATCGGCCACAGCGCGTAGATCTTCCCTGAACGCGCGGCCGGAACCTACGCGGTCGACCGCGCACATTTACGCGCTGCGGCGGATGGTCTTCGTCTCCCGCTCCCCGATAGTCGACTCAACGCCGACCGA
Source organism: Mycobacterium sp. 852002-51613_SCH5001154 (assembly GCF_001667425.1). NCBI lineage: Bacteria > Bacillati > Actinomycetota > Actinomycetes > Mycobacteriales > Mycobacteriaceae > Mycobacterium > Mycobacterium sp. 852002-51613_SCH5001154. The sequence goes on from NZ_LZII01000080.1 coordinate 16,432, forward strand.
GGAGACCGTGATGACCACCGTCCAAACCAGCGAGTGCCCGAGCGTGTTCGACGCCGGGGTGCCCTTCTTTTGCTATGACCACCTCACCGATCCCGACGAGGCGCACCGCGCCATTGCCGCCGCCCGCGAGCAGTCCCCGATCGCCATGGGGCCGCGGGGGCCGGAGGTGCTGAGCTACGAACTGGTCCACCAGGTGCTGCGGGACCCCCGCTTCGTCACCGCCCACGGCCTTGGACTCGACCTGCAAGGCGTCACCTCCGGCCCGTTGTGGGACAGGGCGACCGCCAACATCCTCGGACTCGACGGTGCCCAGCACCACCGGCTCCGCCGGCTGGTATCCAAGGCGTTCGCGCCGCGTGGTGCCGAGCGGCTGCGTTCGCTGATCGTCGAGGTGATCAACGGCTTGGTCGATCCGCTGACGGAGGTCGGGCACTGCGACGTCGTCTCCGACATCTCCCGCCGCTACCCCACCCCGATCATCTGCGCCCTGCTCGGCGCGCCGCCCGAGGACTGGCAGATGTTCTCCGACTGGACCGACGACATCAAGAAACTGTTCGACTGGAACGTCGCCGAGGACGGCCCGGCGATCCTGGCCGCCTGGGACCAGCTCGACGCCTACCTCGAAGACCTGGTCGCCCGCCGGCGCGCAAAACTGACCGACGACCTCGTCTCCGACCTCATTCGCGCCGAGGACGACGGCGATCGGCTCACCCACGACGAGCTACTCATGCTGTGCGGCACGCTGCTGGGAGCCGGCACCGACACCACGCGCAACCAGCTCGCCGCGGCGGTGCAGGCGCTCTGCGCGCACCCCGACCAATGGGCGTTGCTCGCCCGGAATCCCGAGCTGGCGGCCAACGCGGTCCACGAGCTGATGCGTTACTGGCCAATCATTTTCGGCACCATCCGCCGGGCCGCCGAAGACGTCGACCTGGCCGGGATTCGCATCCCCGCGGGCACGCTCGTGCTGGCCAACACCGCCGCGGCCAACCGCGACCGGAGTGTCTACGAGCTCCCGGACCACCTCGACATCACCCGCGAGGGCGCCGCACCCATGCTCACCTTCGGCGGGGGCGTGCACTACTGCCTCGGCGCTCACCTGGCGCGCTTGGAACTGACGGAGGCGCTTCGCGTCATCACCCAGCGCATGCCCCATCCCCGCGCGGCCGCCCCCGCGCAGTGGAGGGCCATCACCGGCATCACCGGGCCCAGCACGGTGCCGCTGGAGTTCGACACCGGGCACTGAGGGAGTCCTATTAGGCTCGTCAGCCATGACCAACTGGACCGCCGCAGACCTGCCGTCGTTCGCCGGGCGCACCGTGATCGTCACGGGAGCCAACAGCGGGCTTGGCGCGGTGACGGCCCGCGAGCTGGCGCGACGGGGCGCCACGCTCGTCATGGCGGTCCGCGACGTTCGCAAGGGCGAGAAGGCCGCGCTGCAAATCCGGGGTTCGCACACCGGCCCGGTCGAGGTGCGCCCACTCGACCTGCAGAATCTGTCGTCGGTGCGGGATTTCGCCGCGGGTGTCGACAAGGTCGACGTGCTGATCAACAACGCGGGCATCATGGCCGCGCCGTACGCCCGGACCGTCGACGGGTTCGAGAGCCAGATCGGCACCAATCACCTCGGTCACTTCGCGCTGACGAACCTGCTGCTGCCCAAGCTCGCCGACCGGGTGGTCACGGTGTCGTCGATGGCGCACTGGGCGGGGCGGATCAGCCTCGACGACCTGAACTGGGAGCGGCGGCGATACTCGCCCTGGCTGGCCTACAGCCAGTCCAAGCTCGCGAACCTGCTGTTCACCAGCGAGCTGCAGCGACGCCTGGGTGCGGCCGGTGCCACGCTGCGGGCGCTGGCGGCCCACCCCGGTTACTCGCACACCAACCTGCAGGGCGCCTCCGGCCGCAAGCTGGGCGACGCGCTGATGTCGGCCGTCACCCGCGTGGTGGCCACCGATGCCGACTTCGGCGCCCGGCAGACGCTGTACGCGGCGTCGCAGGACCTGCCGGGCGACACATTCGTCGGCCCGCGGTTCGGCCAGACCGGCCGCAGCCAACCGGTCCGGCGGAGCCGTCGGGCGCAGGACCCGGCGATGGCGGTGGCGCTGTGGGAGCTGTCCGAGCAGCTCACCGGCACCAAATTTCCGCTCTGAGCCCCACCAACCACACTGGTCCCTTAGGTCGGACGGCCGACGAGTTGCCCGCCTCACAGCGACAGTCCCCGCGTCACGAAGGCTGTCGCTCGGAGGCGGGCAACTCGGGCATCGCCCGGGCCAGGTAATGGAGTGACGGATGTGACACACACCGCCGGGACCAAATTTCCGCTCTGAGGTGCGCATGCGCTAACCTGACCGGGCGTCACGGCGAGGGTGGCTGGCCAGCCAGCACCGTTATCGACGGAGACCGACGAACTGTCGCGAACCTCGCCGTGCCCCCACACTCAGGCATTGAGCACACAGGAGCGACACGATGGCCAAGTCCGCAGGCAACCAACTCACCGCCACGGTGCGAACCGAGACCGGCAAGGGCGCGTCCCGCCGGGCCCGCCGCGACGGCAAGATTCCCGCCGTCCTCTACGGCCACGGCGCCGCCCCGCAGCACCTGGAGCTGCCCGGACACGACTTCGCGGCCGTGCTGCGCCACGCGGGCACCAACGCCGTGCTGACCCTGGACATCGACGGCAAGGAACAGCTGGCGCTGACCAAAGCGCTCGACATCCACCCGATCCGCCGGAGCATCCAGCACGCCGACCTGCTGGTCGTGCGCCGCGGCGAGAAGGTCGTCGTCGAGGTCCGGGTGGTCATCGAGGGCGACGCCGTCCCCGGCACCCTGGTCACCCAGGACACCAACACCATCGAGATCGAGGCCGACGCCATGTCGATTCCCGAGCAGTTGACGGTGTCCGTCGAGGACGTCGAACCCGGCACCCAGATCACCGCCGGGCAGATCACCCTGCCGAAGGGCGTCAACCTGATCTCCGACCCGGAGATGCTGGTGGTGAACGTCGTTACCGCGCCGACCGCCGAGGACCTCGAGGAAGAGGGCGCGGGCGAGGTCGCCGAGGCCGAAGCGGCCCCCGCGGAAGAGGAAGCCGCCGAGGCCGAGGCCCCCGCGGACGAGTCCGAGTAGGCGGACCGCAACGTGGCCGAGCCCTTGCTGGTGGTCGGCCTGGGCAATCCCGGAGAAAACTACGCCCGCACCCGGCACAACCTCGGGTTCATGGTCGCCGACCTGCTCGCCGACCGGCTCGGCTCAAAGTTCAAGGTGCACAAGCGTTCCGGCGCCGAAGTAGTCAGCGGCCGGCTGGCCGGACGCTCGGTGCTGGTGGCCAAGCCGCGCTGCTACATGAACGAGTCCGGCCGCCAGGTCGGGCCGTTGGCGAAGTTCTACTCGGTGACGCCGGCCGACCTCGTCGTCGTCCACGACGACCTCGACCTCGACTTCGGCCGCATCCGACTCAAGATCGGCGGCGGCGAGGGCGGCCACAACGGGCTGCGCTCGGTGGCGTCCGCGCTGGGCACCAAGGAGTTTCAGCGGGTCCGCATCGGGATCGGCCGACCGCCGGGACGCAAAGATCCGGCGGCGTTCGTGTTGGAGAACTTCACCGCCGCCGAGCGCGGCGAGGTCCCCACCATTTGCGAGCAGGCCGCGGACGCCACCGAGTTGCTTGTCGAGCTGGGCCTCGAGCCGGCGCAGAACCGGGTCCACGCCTGGTAAACGGCGCGGCCTAGGTGACCAAGGTGGCGGAGTGCGACCGGCGCAGCTTGCCCGACGGTGTCTTCGGGATGGTGCCCGGCCCGAGCACCACGACGTTGCGCGGGCGCATGTCGACCTCGGCCACCACCTCGCGGGCGACCTGGTGCTCGATGCGGCGCACCTCGGCGGGGTCCTGCCAGGTGTTGGACTCGACGGCGACGGCGAAGGTCTCGCGTGAGTGGCCGGCGTCCAGGCGCACCGCGACGGCGCAGCCGGGCCGCACCCCCTCGACGCGGCAGGCGGCCCGCTCGATGTCGGTGGGGTAGATGTTGCGGCCCGCCATGATGATGACGTCCTTGACGCGGCCGCACACCACGACGTGGCCGTCCTCGGTCATGTAGCCGAGGTCTCCGGTGTCATACCAGCCGTTCTCGTCCTGCGCCGGGATGAAACCGCCCATGGTCAGGTAGCCGGGCGTCAGCGACTCCCCGCGCAGCTCGATGACGCCGACGCCGCGCGGCGGCATCACGTCGCCGTTCTCGTCGATGATGCGCGCCTCGAGGTCCCGCAGGAGCGGGCCCAGCGTCGCGAGCCTGCGGGTGTTGCCCTTGGTGGCGGGCACGGCGCGGCGCAGTGCGGCCAGCAGGTCGGCGTCGACCTCGTCCACGACCAGACCGGCGTTGCACTCCGAGAACGACACGGCCAGCGTCGTCTCGGCCATGCCGTAGGCCGGCAAGATCGCCGACGGCTGCAGGCCGAACGGCTTGCCGGCGTCGAGCAGGTCCTCCACGTCGGCGGGTTCGACGGGCTCGGCACCCGACAGCGCGAAACGCAGGGTGGACAGGTCGAAATCGCCGGGCTTGGCGTTGCGACGTAACCGCTTGGCCAACAACGCGTAGGCGAAGTTGGGCGCCGCGGTCATGGTGCCCTTGTACTTGTCGATCAGCTTGGCCCACAGCAGCGTGTCGCGCAGGAAGTCCATCGGCGTGACCTTGACCAGCTCCGCGCCGAAGTACATCGGGATGGTCAGGAAGCCGACCATGCCCATGTCGTGGAAGCAGGGCAGCCAGCTGACCATGACGTCCCTGTCGACGTCGTACTCGGCGCCGATGAACATCGCCTCGGCGTTGGAGTAGATGTTGCGGTGGGTGATCTGGACGGCTTTGGGGGATCCGGTGGAGCCGCTCGTCAGCTGCATGAGCGCGAGGTCGTCCTCGCCGACCTCGACGGGGTCGATCGGCTCCGACGCCAGCAGGTCGGCGACGGTGAGTACCTTGATCCCCTTCTCCTCCAGCACGGGGATGGCCACCAGGAACGGCTCGGAGACGATGACGGCCTTGGCCTCGATCATGCCGATGACGTTCATGGTGTCTTCGGCCCACACGCCGAGGTCGGTCCGCGGCGTGGGCTGGTGCAGCATCGTCAGGCTGGCCCCACGCATCCAGAGGCCCTGCGCCGTCGGGGCGATCTCCACCGGGAAGCCGGCAAGGACACCGACCGCGTCGCCCAGCCCGATGCCGGCGGCGGCCAGGCCGCCCGCGATGCGACTGGCGCGTTCGTGGACCTCGCCCCAGGTGTGCCGGACCGGTTCGTGCGGTTCACCGGTGACCATGCCCGTCGTCGCGTTGCGGGCATTGCGGTACATCTTCTCGGTAAACCTGCTCACGCAAACCTCCTCGGTTCCGGCGCTTGGCCCAACGCCCGGGATTTCATATTCCGCCCACTGGGTAACGCTTCGGAACAGGCGCGCAAACACAGTCGGGCAGCGGTTAGGTCTCGAATCGGCGATGAGTCGGCCACCTGCCGTTCGGCCGGCCGATGAGCGCGAAGCGGGCCCGAAAACCGCCGGTGGGCCCGAAGCATCAGTCGCCCGCCGGAGACCCCGGCGGACGACGATAATGAGTGGTCTTGCTCAGCGCGACTCGTCACCGCGCATATCTTAAACTCCTCTTAGGGAACAGCCCAAACGAATGCAAGTTTTGGGTTGCTTTTCACACTTCGGTGGGCGTCGGCACCACACGCGCACCCACGACCGGCCCACTGGCGACCCGTACCGTGCGACAGACGCCCGCCCCGGACACCTGGGCGCCCACGTCGACCGCCGAGGCGGCCGACCGGCACAGGAAGGCGCATGTCGGGCCCGAGCCGGACACGATGCCCGCCAGCGCACCGGCCTCGACTCCGGCGCGCAGGGTCCGGCGGAGCTTCGGATTCAGGCTCACTGCGGCCGCCTGCATCTCGTTGCCCAGCAGTGACGCCAGCTGTTCCGGGTCGCCCGCGGCCAAGGCAGCCAGCACCGGGCCCGGGCCGGCAAGCCGCGGCGGGTCCCCCGCTTCCCGGAGCCGGTCCAGCTCGACGAACACCGCCGGGGTCAGCAGCTCGCCGTCGGCGAAGGCCAACACCCAGTGGAAGGTGTTGCGCGACAACACGGTCGCCAACTCCTCGCCGCGGCCGGTGCCCAGCGCGGTGCCGCCATGCAGCGCGAAGGGCACGTCGCTGCCCAGCCGTGCGGCGAGCATGCGCAGGTCGCGCCGGGGCACGTTGAGCTCCCACAACGAGTTCATCGCGACCAGCACCGCGGCGGCATCGGCGCTGCCACCGGCCATCCCGCCGGCCACCGGGATGGATTTGTCGATCATGATCGAGACGTCGGGCGCCCGGCCAACGTGTTCGGCCATCAGTTCGGCGGCCTGCCAGGCGAGGTTGCGTTCGTCGGTGGGCAGTGTGTCGGCGCCCTCGCCGACGAGCTCGAGCGACAGCACGTCGGCGTTGCGGACCGTCACCTCGTCGAGCAGGGAGATGGCCTGGAAAACGGTGGTGAGCTCGTGATAGCCATCTTCGCGACGGTCGCCGACCGCCAGATAGAGGTTGACCTTTCCGGGCACCCGAACGGTGACCGACCCGGTGGGCACCCACTGGGCGGCGGTATTGCCGTCAGATGCGGACACCGCAGCAGACTATCGCTGCCGCCGGTCAACTACACGCAGCGGCGCCCCGAAGAAACCACAGTCAGCTCCGGGAAGGCTGCTGTTCGGCCGCGGGCGGCCCGGCGGTGGCGGTGTCGGCCGGGTCGGCCGATCGCCGCAACAGCCGCACGAAGTCCTCGATGGACAGGGTCTCGCCGCGACGGGCCGGGTCGATGCTGGCGGCCAACAGCCGGTTCGCCGACTCGTTGCCCGAGCCGGCCCACTCCGCGAACGCGTTGCGAGTCGTCTTGCGCCGCTGCGCGAACGCGATGTCCACCAGCTGGAATACCTGACGCCGGAAGGCTTCGTCGGTGGGCCACCTCGGGGTGGCGTGGCGGTCGATGCGAACCAGCCCGGAATAGACGCGCGGAATCGGCCAGAAGACCGTCGGCGACACCATGCCGCACCGCCGAACCGCGCCGAAGAAGCGGACCTTGACGCTTGGCACGCCGTATTCCTTGCCGCCCGGTTCGGCGGCCAGCCGTTCGGCCACCTCCGCCTGCACCATGACGGTCAGGGTCTGAATGGACGGGAATTCCGCGAGCAGATGCAAGATCGCGGGCACCGCGACGTTGTAAGGCAGGTTGGCGACGAGGGCGTTGGGCTGGGCGGCCAACTCGTCTTTCCGGAGGGTCAGGACGTCGCGGTTGAGCACGGTGAGCCGGTCGATTTCGCTGCGCGAATGCTCGGCGACGGTTTGCGGCAGCCGATCGGCCAGCACCGGGTCGATCTCGACGGCGGTGACGATGGCGCCGCGGTCGAGCAGGGCCAGCGTGAGTGAGCCCAGTCCGGGGCCCACCTCGAGGACGTGGTCGGAACGGCCTATCCCGGAAGTCGAGACGATCCGGCGGACCGTGTTGGCGTCGTGAACGAAGTTTTGCCCGAGGGATTTCCGTGGCCGAAGGTCAAGTTCTTTGGCAAGCCGCCTGATCTCGGTGCGACCGAGCAGCCGGATGGTCAGTTGGCACCAGCTCTTCCGCTGCACACCGGCCACGCGCCCCAACCCTGGCGTGCTCGGGTCACCTCGGCAATGGCGATCTGTTCTTCGCGGGTGGCCAAGTCGGCGCGCGACGCGAACCGCAGCCCACCGTTGCGCTCCCAGGTGCCCTGGTCGAACTGGACACCGCCGTAGTAGCCGTTGCCGGTGTTGATCGCCCAGTTCCCGCCGGCCTCGCAGCCCGCGATCGCGTCCCAGATGGAGCCGTTGGTGACCGCTGGCACATCGGTGCCGGGCCGGGTGCCCACCCGCACCACGGCGTCACGGGCCGGGGTGATCACCGTGTTGGCGATCGGCAACCGGCCGGTCTCGACCCCGTTGACCGTGGCCACCGCGAACGTGACGTCCTGGGTGCCCGGGGCGCCCGGGTCTTCGACCACCTGGCGGCTCATGTTCATGTCCGGGTCCTCGACCCGACGGGCATTCGGCGGCAACGGCATCCGCTCGGTTACCCGTTGGATCCGATTACGGGTCACCTGGATTTCCATGCCGTCGACGATGGGCGACGCCGCGTTGGGCACCGCCTGATCCCCCTCGAGCAGCGGCGCGCCGGCGGCGCTGAGCAGCCCCCCGACGTTCGGCGCCGGCAGGTGGACCGTGCGGGTCGCGCCGCCGTCGTTGATGCGGACCGTCTTCGCACTGACGACGGGCAGCGCCATCCCGGCGAGCGGGACCCGGCTGCCACGGGAGGCCGCGGCGGGGGCGGTGTCGGTCATGGCGAGTTGGGCCAGCGCCTCGTCGACGGTCGACGCCGTCGTCCACACCTGCTTGGTGTCGTGGCCGTCCAGCGAGATCTGCAGCGGCCGGCTGCGCCGGAGCACGATGTTGGCGGCGTCGTGCACCTTGACGTCTCCGGCGGGGTACAGGTCGTCGCGCTCGTCGACGGCGAAGCCGTTCTCCTGGACGATGTCGATCACCCGCGACTTCATTGTCGTGACCCGCATCGCGATCCCGTCGACGGTCAGCGTCACGGTCTTAGCCGCGGAGACCGCGTACCCACCGGCGAATGCCAGAACTACCAGCAGTCCTCCGACAACGAGCCGCAACATCGGAGATGGGGTCTGATGAAGTTTTGTTAATACAGTCAACGCGCGTCTATCCCGACCACAGCAAGCAACTCCAACGACCTAATCAGCACCAAGCGACAAATAAGGGCCCGTAGGCCCCACCCTTTCGATCACAAGACGGTAACGAACCGGCCAATGTTGAGCAACTCCGGCGCGAGTTTGTTTACGGAATCGCCAAGTTCGGCGTGTTAACCGTGAGCCAGTCCGTAGACCCGCCGAGCGTTGTTCGTGGTGGCCTGTGCCAGCTCTTCGGCTGGACGACCGACCAGTTCTGCGACCGCTCGCACAGTATAAGGAAGGCAATACGGCTCGTTCGGCGCCCCGCGGTAGGGGTGCGGCGTCAAGTACGGCGCATCGGTTTCCACCAGCAGCTGCTCCAGCGGTATCAACGGAACGGCTTCCCGCAGGTCGCGGGCGTTGCGGAAGCTCGCCGTCCCGGACAGGCTGAGCAACCATCCGGCGTCCACGCAGCGGCGGGCCATCGCGGCATCCGACGAGAAGCAGTGGAAGATCACGGCGTCGGGGGCGCCCTCGGCCGCCAGCACGTCCAGCACCTCGGCGTCGGCGTCCCGGTTGTGGATCATCAGGGGTTTCCCGCAGCGCTTGGCCAGGTCGATATGCCATGCGAAGGCTTCCCGCTGCGTCTCCGGGGCCGCGCAACCGTCCAGCCGCCCGGGCCAAAACAGGTCCAGGCCGGTCTCGCCGACGGCTACCACCCTGGGATGCGCCACCAGTCGCTCGATCTCGGCGCGTGCGCCCTCGTCCAGCGCGTCGGCGCGGGTCGGGTGCAGCGCCACCGCGGCATACACCCGCGGATCCCATTCGGCGGCCCGCGTCACCCACCGCGCCGAGTCCAGGTCGTCGGCGATGGTGACCACCGCCCCCACCCCGACCGCCGCGGCGCGGTCCACGATGGCGCGCACGTCCGCCGCGTCCTGCGCACCGCAGGCGTCGAGGTGGGTGTGGGCGTCGACCAGGGGCGCCAGCGGCTCCGGCGCGGGCGGGGCTTCTCGTTCTCGTCGGTTGGAGCTCACGCGCACACAATAAGGTGGACTCTCGATGAAGCCCTTCTACGTCACGACCGCGATCACCTACCCCAACGGCGATCCGCACGTCGGGCATGCCTACGAGTACATCGCCACCGACGCCATCGCCCGGTTCAAGCGACTCGACGGCTTCGATGTACGTTTCCTGACCGGCACCGACGAGCACGGCCTCAAAATGGTCGAGACGGCGGCCGCCGAGGGCATACCGACCGCCGAGCTCGCGCGGCGCAACTCCGACGCGTTCCAACGGCTTCAGGAGAAGCTGAACATCTCCTTCGACCGGTTCATCCGGACCACCGACCCCGACCATCACGAAGCGTCCAAGGCGATCTGGCGCCGGATGGAGGCGGCGGGCGACATCTATTTGGACAGCTACTCCGGCTGGTACTCGGTGCGCGACGAGCGTTTCTTCGTCGAATCCGAGACCGCCCTGGTCGATGGGACCCGTGTCGCCGTCGAGACCGGCACGCCGGTGACCTGGACCGAGGAGCAGACCTACTTCTTCCGGTTGTCGGCGTATGGCGACAAACTGTTGGCCCACTATGACGCCAACCCGGATTTCATCGCGCCCGAGGTACGGCGCAACGAAGTGGTCAGCTTCGTCTCCGGCGGCCTGCGCGACCTGTCGATCTCGCGCACCTCATTCGACTGGGGCGTGAAGGTCCCCGATCATCCCGACCACGTCATGTATGTCTGGGTCGACGCGCTGACCAATTACCTGACCGGGGTGGGCTACCCCGACACCGAGTCGGATTTGTTTCGGCGCTACTGGCCCGCCGATCTGCACATGATCGGCAAGGACATCATCCGGTTCCACACCGTCTACTGGCCCGCGTTTCTGATGTCGGCCGGGATCGATTTGCCGCGAAGGGTTTTCGCGCACGGGTTCCTGCTCAACCGTGGCGAGAAGATGAGCAAGTCGGTGGGCAATATCGTTGACCCCGTTGCCCTGATCGATACCTTCGGCGTGGACCAGCTCCGCTACTTCCTGTTGCGGGAGGTCCCGTTCGGCCAGGATGGCAGCTACAGCGAAGACGCGATCATCACCCGGATCAACACCGATCTGGCCAACGAGCTGGGCAACCTGGCCCAACGTTCGCTGTCCATGGTGGCCAAGAACCTCGACGGAATGGTGCCGGTCCCCGGCGAATTCACTGCCGACGACACTGAACTGCTCGACATCGCCGACGGCCTGCTCGAACGGGTTCGCGCCGAATTCGACAGCCAGGCAATGCATCTGGCGCTGGAGGCGATCTGGCTGATGCTGGGCGCGGCCAACAGATATTTCTCGGCTCAGCAGCCGTGGGTGCTGCGCAAGAGCGAGTCGGAAGCGGACCAGAAGCGATTCGCGACAGTGCTTTACACCACGTGCGAAGCGGTTCGCATCGCGGCGCTGTTGATCCAGCCGGTGATGCCCGGCTCGGGGGGCAAGCTCCTCGATCTGCTCGGCCAACCGTCCGAGCGGCGCACCTTCGACGCCATCGGTACCCGGCTGGCCCCCGGCACCGCACTGCCGGCGCCCACCGGCGTCTTTCCGCGCTACCAAGTCGACTAGCCGCCCCGCCGCCGGCGGCTGACAGCGACACCGACTTCCACTCGCGTTTGCGCCAATAGCAACGCTAGCGCTCATATCGGCGCTAGCATGGACGTATGGCTATCGAAGACCGCCGGGCACGCGAACGGGCCGCCCGCCGTCGGCTGATCACCGCCACGGCGCGCAAGCTGGCCGAACAGGAAGGTTGGGACGCCGTCACCACCCGCCGGCTGTCCGCCGAGATCGAATACAGCCAACCGGTGCTCTACAAACACTTCTCTGGCATGGAAGACATCGCGGCGTCGGTCGCCGTCGAGGGATTCGGTGAACTGGCGGACGCGCTCCGCACCGCCCGCCGGGGCGCCACCGACGGCCGGGACGCCCTGGCGCGAGTCGCGCACGCGTTCATCGGCTTCGCCCGTGACAATCCCGCACTCTTCGACGCGATGTTCACCCGTACGACGACGCTGCAGTTCGCCGCCGCGGACACCCCTGCCGAGCTGACCGCGGCCTTCGCGGAACTGCGGGCGGCGGTCGACATGATCGCGGGCACACGGGACCCCGACACGCTGACCGAGGTGGTGTGGGCCGCGCTGCACGGCCTGGTAACCCTCGACCGCAGCGGCCGGTTGCGCCCGGACCAGCACGCCGGCCGCGTCGACATGCTGATCAGCGGATTCTGCGACGCCGGCACACCGGCGAGGTGAGGCGGTCACGCCTGCTCTGGACGCCGTCGCAGGTTCCGGATCGAGTGGCCAAACGGGACGGCCCGCCACGTTCGGCGCGCTCATCTGGGCGAAGACCTCGTGTATAGCCTATGTTATGCGCCATAATCGGCCGGTGGAGCGACGACGTAATCGGCAACATGGGGATTCGCCGATGACGACCTTGAAGCAGCTGCCGGCACTTGTTGTGCTCGAGCGGATCCCGATTCCCGTGCTGGCCATCGAACATGACGGCGCCATCCTGTTTTCCAACGCCGCGTTCGCCGAGATGATGGGCTACGAGCCCGAGGAGGTCTTGTCCCTCCGGTTCCATCAGATCTTCCATCAGGCGCCGGCCTCGGATTCGTTGTTATCGGTCGTTCACTCCCTGGCGAACATGGTCGTCGAACTGGCGCACAAGGACGGCTCGGTCGTGCGGGCCCTGATGAGCAAGTCGGCAGCGATGCGAGCCGACGACCAATTCGTCCTCGCGGCTTTCCAGGATCTGACCGAGCAGCTGTGGCAGGAAGACCGCTAGCCCTTCAGCGGCCGGTCGCGGCGGCCGTGCCGCGCCGTCCCCGGTAGCGGCCCGGCAGGCCGCCGGAGACCATCAGCCGGAAGTGGCCGAACGACGCGTCGCTGGCCACCGCCAGCCGCGGCAACGCCAGCGGGTCGCACTGGCGATCCGCCAAGCCCGCCGTGGTGGACAACGCCCAGCGGATGCCGCGACGGCGCAGCACATCCCTGGCCCGGTTGTCGAAGTCCTGCGGTCGACCGTTGGGGTAAGCGAAAACCTTCGCCGCACAACCGGTCTCGCGTTCGAGCGCCGCGCAGGAAGCAGCGATCTCACGCTCGACCTTGTCGTCGTCGCAGCGGGCCAGGATCGGGTGGGTCACCGAGTGCGGATGCAACGTCACCAGGCCGTCGCCGACCATAGCCCGCGCTTCGTCCCAGGTGAGCATCCGGAAAGGACCACCGTCGCCGTCGTCGCGGTACCCCAGTGCGCCGAGAATCCCGTCCAGGGCGGCGATGCGGTCCGCGTCGGCCAAGTCTTTCAATCTCTCAACCGCGGCGGCGTAGGCCTTCCCGCGGTTCGCGCTTCCGTCCAGCGAACAAACACCGCGTCCTAACGCGGCAAGGTCGATCTCGCTCGCGGCGGTGCGGGCGATCGCGAGCCAAAGCCGGTCAGGCCATAAGGTTCCGCCGCTGTCCAGCGGGCCGGTCGCCACGAACACCGCCGCGGGCAGTCCCAGCTCGCGCAGCACCGGGACCGCGTGCGTGGCGAGGTTGCGGGTGCCGTCGTCGAACGTGATCGCCAGCGCGCGCGGCGGCAACGTTCCCTCGGCAAGCCGATCGAGCGCCTCCTCCAGCGGAAGAACGTTGAAATGCTTACGGATGTAATCCAATTGACGGCGGTAAAGCCTCGAGTCGAGCACGTGCCGGCAGACCGGTGAAAGCGGTTCGTCTTCCACCCCGTGGAACATCACGATGGCGACCGCATCGCGGTGCCGCCGCCGCGCGAACGCCGGCACGCCGGCGGCGCAGAGCAGTCCGGCCGCCACGTTCTTGACGGCCGGGCGCGTCGCCAAGCCTTTCACCCGTACCATCAGGCGCCAAACTTCAGCGGCGCCGCCATGATTCGCGCCGGGTACGCCACACGATCACGCCTGCGCCGACGATGGCTACGGCGATCCAGCCTGCGCCGAACCACCACAACCAGCCGAGATCGGAGTGGCTCTGCGAGCCCGCGGCCGGGCTGGCCATGGGCGAGTGTTCGACGGTCACCGGGTCCTGGCCCCCCGGTGCGGACACCACCGCGACGCCTTTGAGTCGTTGCCAGCGCTTGTTATCGGCGTTGAGCCACCGCAGCAGCTCGTCGAGCTGCCCCGGCGCGCCGTTCGACGTCGCCACCAACAGAGACCTGCCCCGGTCGAAAATCGTTTGGAGAGAGGCGAACCGAAGATTCGGGTCCAGGGCGAGCTTGGCGGGCTTCCCGTCCGATTGGACGGCGTTGACGGTGATCGGCCCGCTGGGCCCCGCGGACACCGGCAGCACAACATTGGAGTGGTTCCACCCGTCGGCGGAAATCAATATCGCGGGATCCGACGAGTCGATCGCCTGCTGCACACTCGTGGCCGTGGTGTAGATCGGCACAGAGCTTATTCGCTGTAGACCCACCACGAGATTGATCGCCCGCACGGTGTCGATCAACGAGTGCGGCTCGATGCCCACCTGCACCCGGGGCATCAACGACTGCGGCACCGACTGAAAGCCGTCCGGCACCGGCGGTGCGGCGGGACTGCTCTGTATCGTGCTGTCGCCGTTGATGTTCAGCGTGAGGAGCTGATTGCCGGGACCGGCAGTGTAGAAGTCACCGCAATGTCCGACGTTGGCCGCGACGTCGAGAACGAGGTCAAGGCTGGTGTACCGCTGCAGCAGTCGGTCCGGCACGTCGACCCAGCGGTCGATGGTGCCATGGCCGTCGGTCGGCCAGTGGTCGATGGTCTCCGGGCCGACCGCCACGGCAATCTGGCCGGCGACATTGCCCGGTGTCGGGGTGTAGGAGCCCTGGAGATGGACGCGCAGGTCGTGCACGGATCTGCCGAACCTGGTCTGGTCCAGTCCGATTGACAGCCGCGGTTGTAGCGATGTGGCGTTGACGACGGGCTGCCCCAATTCGCGCAGCGCGACGCTGTCGCCGGGCCGCTGCAGGCTGGGCTTCAGTTGTTCCACCGCCGCCTTGGAAGACAGGGCCAGCTGCGACACGTCGTTGAACAGCACGGCAGTGTTCGATTCGTCGGACTGGCCGAGCGGGCCCGACATCAATAGCCACGGCACACCGGCGGCGCCCTGCAGGGAAAGCCCGTTGTCGGGGCCCTCTTTGACGACGATCTGACGTTCCAGCGCCTGCGGCGGCGTCGGCGGCGCCGCCTGCCCTTCGGGCAACGGCGTCACGGATATCTCGGGAGTCTGCCTGCCGTAGTGACTGGCCACGGAGGCGGCCAGTTGGATGGCGGTGTCGGATTCGTTAGCGGACGGCGATTGTGGCAGGAAGATGGACAGCTTCCGCAGCACCGGGGGCAGGAAATGGGCCACCGTGGTGGGCGGCAGTTCGACCCCGGTGTAGGTGATCGACCCGTTGGTCAGGCGCAGCGGGCTCTCCGGGTACAAGCAATACCCGTCGAGCGGCACCAGGTAGGAACGCAGTGTCACCGTCAGCCAGTTGTCGTTGACTTCCGCTCCGGCCAGCGGAATGACGAGCGGCGCCTGATCGGCGGAGGGCAGATTCAGTCGCGCGATGGTGCGCTCGCCCTGCGTCACGGTGATCAATCCCGACCGCAAGTTGATCGGAAGCTCGACGGTGGTGTTCACCGCTGTCGGTGTCAGCCCGTGCAGCACGGGCACGGTCAGCTGCTGGCTGCTCGTCAGGCCCCAGAACTCCAGGGTGGGCGCGGACCCAATGTCGGTCAGCGACAGGGTCGGCGAGTCGGCCGCCGTCGCCGGGTCGCCGGGCGCACCCCACGATGCCGGGGCGCTGATCACCAAAAACCCAGCCACAGCGGCCAGCGCAACCGCTTTGCCCAGACGTCTCGGGTACATCACCGAAACAGTATGCATCGTTGGGTGCGCGTCAAGCCCCACTTACCGGATCACCGTCTAGAGGACCGCGAAAGAGGGTGTGGCACATCCGGCCCGACCTTCGGCACGCGGAGCACCAGCCGATCAGGCCTCCGTGGAGGCGTCGGTGCGGGCGGCGACGGCCGGGGCGTGGCGCATCATTTCGCGACCAAGGAATTGCCGGAAATAAGGGAGCGACGCTTCCGTGACGGTGCCGGGCAGCAGGAGTTCCAAGATCTGGCGCAGGCGCCCGGCGATGTCGACACCGACGCCCCTGTTCGTGTCATGGCGCGCTATCGCATTGGATACCAACCGCGTTCCGAACATCGCCCCGACGAGGAACTCGGAGAGCACTTCGGGGTCGACATCCTGGCGAAGGTCTCCTTCGCTGATCGCTCTCCTGGCCTCCTCGGCGATCTTCGCAGCCAGGTCGGCATAGAAGCCCGCGGCGGCCTCGTTCAATCCGCTTAAGGCAGAGGCCAATTGCTCGGCGGTGCGAACCATCTTGTCCGAATTCAGCACTTCGACGATGGTGAAGGCGCCGTGCAACATGTTCTCCAGCCCCGGCGACGACGGCCCACATACGTTCCGGAAAGCGGTGAGAAGAGCTGCGGAGCCCTCCTTGAGGATGTCCGACGCCAGCGATTCCTTCGAATCAAAGTGGTGATACAGGGCGCCCTTGGTCATCCCTGTCCGCTCGATGATCGCCCCCCAACCGGCGGCCGCATATCCGACTTCGCCGAACACCTCGATCGCGGCATCGAGAATCTTGCGACGAGTGGCTTCGGATCGGACCTGGCGCGGCATCGTGTTGCTCCTCCAGATCCGCGATGGGTGCGAGGACGTCGTCACCGTGGTCTCACATCGACCGCCAAGACGTCCAAGGTTAGCAGCCGCGAGCGTGCCGTCCGGCCGGCCTCGCTGCGGTTACGGCGAATCTTCCTCGGTCGAGCTGGCGTTGACGGCGAGCGCCGCACGCCGCCTTAGGAATTGGCGGAAGTAATCAGTTCGGTCCGGTTGCAGGATGCCGCCCAGGATGAGCATCCAGCATTTCTCCAGGTCGAGCAGGAATCTTTCCGGTTCGTCCAGATTGCTGGTCTTCCGAAGCCCCATATGCAGGGACACCATCAGGCGGCCGACGTCGTGGGGATCGCAGCTGTCGCCGATGTCGCCCTCGTCGATGGCCTGCTGGACGACCCCCGACAGGGCTTCCACCCATCCGCTTAGCAACGTGTCCTGCAGGCCCTCCGGCTGCCCGACCGACTCGATCAAATTCAGGCCGGCCCTGACCAGATCCGTCTTGATGTCTTGAACGGCGATCAGGTACGAGAAGTCGATGAGGGTTTCCAGGCCCGAAAGCCCCCTCGTCAACAGGTCTTCCACCGCTACGGTGGCCGCGGCGATCTGCTTGTCGATGAGCTCCACCGCCAGGGCGTGTTTCGACTTGAAGTGGAAATACATCGCGCCTTTGGTCAGCTGAGCCTCGGCCAGGATGTCGTCGAGACCGACGTCGTGATACGGCCGGCGCGCGAACTGATGCGAGGCGGCCCGCAGGATCTGTCGCCGCGTCGCGTCGGCGCGTCCATCGGTCGAGTGGGTCGTCATCGGGATGCCAGCTCAGTTCTCGTCGACCGCGAAGACGCGGCCCTCATGTGAAGGCGGGAACCCGGCAGGAATGCCGGGGCCTCCCACGTCGGCCGGGCAACGCGAGCGTCCTCGTCGGGGGTTGCGACCCTGACCTGGTCGATCGCCATCAGGTTGATGAGCAGGGCATACACCTCGGTTCTTCGGCGGTCTGAAGCAAACCGACCGGCCACCCCCGGGCAGTACTTGGGCCGCTTCTGAGGTTAGCAGCCGCAAGCGCCCGCCTTGACGGTCCCGTAAATACCTGTAGTGCGGATCACAGCACCTTTACAAACTATTAGTATGCTTTATACGCTATTATTAGTTTGTCAGTTTGTAGCCTGGAACGCCCCAAACCCACGGTTCAGGCAGTTGAGCAGCCAATACGCCCGGTCCCGGGCCACCTGCAGGTTGTGAGGAGAACTAGATGCCGGTCGTGACCACGAGGCCACGTGCGCGGGCAGCGGCAACAGGTGGACCACCAGGTAAAGGACTAAGTGCCTTCGCCGCCGTAGGCGAAATACTCTTCGCTAGCGGTATGGTCCTATTCCATACTTTGAGTATGTTTAGTTGCGGATTGCCGGTGCTGCAGTACGGTGCGCCCACCGCCGAGGCCGGTCTTCCTCCGTCCGGAGTCAGCGGGGCTTCGCGCGCGGCGAGCGGGCCCGCCGATAAGGGCAGGGCCTGAAGTGATCGATTTCGGCGCGTTTCCCCCGGAGTTCAACTCCGCGCGGATGTATGCCGGTCCCGGTCCCGTCTCGCTGGTGGCCGCCGCGGTGGCCTGGGACGGTCTGGCCGCCGAATTGCATTCCGCGGCAAGCTGTTACCGGTCGGTGATCGCGGGATTGACGACCGGGCGCTGGATGGGGCCCTCGTCGTTGACCATGGCGTCCGCCTTCGCTCCCTACATGGCGTGGACCGCCGGCGCGGCCGCGCGGGCCGCCGAGGCGGCCGGTCAGGCCAGGCTCGCTATCGAAATCTACGAAGCCGCCTTCACGATGACCGTTCCTCCCCCTGCCGTCACCGCTAACCGGGTCCAGCTCGCGACGCTGATCGCCACCAACTTCTTCGGCCAGAATTCCGCGGCAATCGCGGCCACCGAGGCCGAATACGGCGAGATGTGGGCGCAGGACGCCGCGGCCATGTACGCCTACGCCGCGGGTTCGGCTGCCGCGTGCGAGGTCACCCCGTTCAGCCCGCCGCCCGACGTCACCAGCCCGGCGGGGCTGGCCGGCCAGAGCAGCGCCCTCGCCCAGGCCGAAACGTTGACGGCAACCCACACGTCGCTCTCGAACGTGGTGTCCTCGGTGCCCAACGCCCTGCACGGGCTTTCGTCGCCGCTGATCGCCAGCACCCTCAGCGACGCCGGTGCCGGCACCGCGAGCACCGTGACCAACTCGGCCAGTTCGTCGCTGATGTCGAGCCTCGTATCCAGCCTCCCCAGCTCCATTCCCACCTACTTCATGGCCGCAGCGACCCCGCTGTACGGGATGTCCTCCATCCTCGGCATGGCCCAGACCGGGCAGGGTCTGGCGAACGGCGCGATGGCTGCCGCCAACGCCGCGGGCGCTGCCGCCTCGGGGGCCGCGAGCGCGGCCGCGGGTGCGGCGAGCGCGGGCGCGGGGGCGCTCGGCTCGCTCGGATCCGGCGTGATCGGCAGCCTGGGCAGCGCGGCCTCGCTGGGCCCGCTGGCGGTGCCGGCCAGTTGGACCAGCATCATCCCGGCGGCGCACAGTGCCGCTTCCGCTTTGCCGACCATCAGTCTCGCCGGTGCCAATACCCCGCCCAGCATCATGGGGTCGCTGCCGCGTCTGGCCGCCGCGTCGGGCAAGAACCTTGGGCCCCGGTATGGAGTCATCCCGACCGTGATGACACGCCCGCCGTCCGGTGGATACGCATAGGCCAGCACATGAACCGACCAAGCACTCGTTACGGAAGGAGCGGTGAGTGAAGTACACGCCCACCCAGATCGCCGGCGTGACGATCATCGACCTCGAACCGCAACGTGACCACCGCGGCTTCTCCTCCCGTTCCTTCTGCGCCGACGAATTCGCCAGCCGCGGGCTGACTTTCGACGTCACCCAGACGAATATCTTCTTCAACTACACCCGTGGCACCGTGCGGGGTCTGCACCACCGAGTGCCGCCGTACGCCCAAACCCAACTGGTCCGCTGCACCCGCGGCGCGATCGCCGCCGTTGCGGTAGACATCCGCCCCGGGTCGCAGACCTACGGCGACCACGTGATGGTCGAGTTGAGCGCCGACAACTACCGGACGCTGTTCCTGCCGCCGTTTGTCGCGCACGGCTTCCAAACCCTCATCGACGACACCGAGGTCAGCTACCACGTCAGCGGTGAGCGGGCGCCGTCCGACGAGCAGGGATTCCACTGGAACGACCCGGAATTCGGGATTGTGTGGCCGCTGCCGGTCACGGTCATTTCCGAGCGAGACGCCAGTTGGCCATCGCGAACGCCGACCTTCACGCCAATCGAGAGGGCAGCGTCATGTCTAAGCCGTTGATGACCCGGGAATTGGTGGACGTCGTGCCCGCGGAACCGGGGCCGCACAAGCGGAGACCCGCCGGCATGATGCCGTTGGCTCGCCCCCAAACCAGCGCTTTACCGGTCACCGCCGCTTCGGCGCCCTCCCCCGCGGGGAATGCCGTCCGGCGCTGGCAGCACCAGTATTCGCAGCATCTGCGCATCAGTGACACCGTGATCGTGTGCGTGTCGGTGTTGCTCGCGCAGTACGTCCGATTCGGCGAAATCGCCAACACCTCGGGTTATTCGGACGTCGTGATGACGATGTTGTCATTGCTGTTCGCGGCGCTGTGGCTGTCATCGCTGGCGGTATTCCAAACGCGCTCACCGCGAGTCATCGGTGCCGGCATCGACGAGTACCGGCGGATCGGCAGCGCGTCATTCTGGACGTTCGGAATCATCGCGATGGTGACCTTGCTCGCCAAGGTCGACCTGGCCCGCGGTTATCTCGCCATCGCGCTTCCCGTCGGAACCATGGGCTTGCTGGGGAGTCGCAGCCTGTGGCGCAAGCACATCCGCCAGATGCGCGTGGACGGCCAATGCCAGACGACGGTCCTGGCGATCGGGGACCGCCAGGCGGTTTCCCACCTTGCCCACGAACTGACGCGCAACCCGCTGGACGGCTACGTCGTAGTCGGTGTCTGCATTCCCGGCTATGGGAGACCGCGGGGCAATACCCTCACCCTCGGCGGCCGCGTGGTGCCGATTCTCGGTGACGTCACCGACGCGGTGGCCGCGATCCGGCACTGCGGCGCGGACACCGTGGCGGTCACCCAGACGGATCACTTTGGGATGCATGGGATCCGGGAGCTGATGTGGCAGTTGGAGACGATGGACGTCGATGTCGTGGTGTCGCCCGGGGTGATGGACGTGGCGGAGACGCGGTTGACCCTTCGGCCCACCGCCGGTATGCCGTTGCTGCATGTCGAGAAGCCGCAATACGAGGGGACGCAACGCTTTCAGAAGCAGGTCTTCGATTTCCTCTTCTCGCTGGCGGCCCTCATCGGGACGGCGCCCATTCTCATCGCGGCGGCTATCGCCGTCAAGCTCACCAGCAAGGGTCCGGTGTTCTACCAATCCGAACGGATCGGCATCGACGGCAAGCCGTTCAGAATGCTCAAGTTCCGGACCATGATCGACGGTGCTGACACACAGATCGAGCACCTCTTGGCGCTGAACGAAGGCGCCGGCGGCATGCTGTTCAAGATGCGCCAGGATCCGCGGGTCACTCCAGTCGGCAGGATTCTGCGCAGGTTCAGCATCGACGAGCTGCCGCAGTTCATCAACGTGCTCAAAGGCGAGATGAGCGTCGTCGGCCCACGCCCACCGTTGCGGCGCGAAGTCGAGAACTACGACGGTGACGTCAAGCGGCGGCTGCTGGTGAAGCCGGGCGTCAGCGGGTTGTGGCAAGTGAGCGGCCGATCCGACCTGTCCTGGGAAGAGTCGGTGCGGTTGGACCTGTCCTATGTCGACAACTGGTCGATGTCGGGTGATCTCATGATCATCGCCAAGACGATTAAGGCCGTTCTCACCAGTCACGGCGCATACTAGGGAGTCATGACTGAGCCGACGACCCCTGGTGCGGTCGTCCCATCGGTGCCGCTCTCGCGGATGGCTCACGCGTTCTCGATTCAACTGATCTGCCGGGCACTGGGGATGCTGGCCTCGGTGGTCTCGGTGGCGATGACGGCGCGCTATCTAGGTCCCGGCCGCTACGGCCAACTCTCCATCGCGGTGCTCTTCATCGCCGTGTGGACCAGCATGGCCGATCTCGGTATCGCGACCGTGATCGTGCGCCGCGTGACCTCCGGCCAGGGTGACCTCGAGCGTCTGGTGCGCGTCAACAGCGGCATGGCCCTGATCTATTGTGTTCCGCTGGCGTTGTTGGCGGCCGGGTCGGGCTTGCTCATCTATCACGACGCCGACATCCGAGTGATGCTCGTCGTGCTGTCCGGGGCGCTGCTGATGCAGACCATGACGACACGGTTCGAGCCGGTGTTCTTGGCCACCGTCCGGTTCTCCGCGGTGGCCATCTCCGACGTCGCCGGGCGCCTGGCCGCGCTGGCCATGGTCGCCTGCTTGGTCGCGGCGCGGGCGGACGTCATCTGGTTCGCTGTCGCGCAACTGATTCCGCCCGCCCTGCAATTGGTGATCCAGGGCACCGCGGCGATGCGGCACATTTCGGTGCGCCCGGTCTTCGCGCCGCGAGAGGCCGCGGATCTGTTGCGGGAAAGCCTGCCGTTGATGGGGTTTCTGGTCGTCGGCCTGCTGTACTGCCGCGCCGACGGGGTAATCCTGTCCCTGCTGAGCACCCACTCCGAGGTCGGCGTGTACGGGCTGGCCTTCACGATCGCGTTCAACACCATCGTGGTGTCGCTGGTCTTCTTGAAGTCGACGCTGTCGACGGCCACCGAGCTGTTCGCGCGTGACGTCGCCGCGTTCGCCGCCTTCCTGCGTCGCAGCGTGGAGCTGATGTACTTCGTGGCGGTCCCCGTCGCGGTTGTCGGCGCGCTGTTGGCCGGACCGCTGATCGGACTGTTCGGCGACAAGGCTTTCGTCGCCCGCGGGACGCCGACGCTGGCGTTGCTGTTCGTCGCGGCGGCCCTGCGATTCGTCAGCGGCACGCTGGGCCAGGGTTTGGTCGCCAGCCACCACCAGCGGGTCTTGCTCTGGCTGACGGTCGCCACCCTCGTGCTCAACGTCGCGCTCAACGTCGCGCTCGCCGGGCGGTTCGGCGCCGTCGGCCCCGGCATCGCGCTGGTGTGCACGGAGTTCTTCAACCTGGTGGTCAGCAGCTGGTGGCTGCACCGGCACTGCGGTTTCCGTACGCCCGTGATGTTCTTGCTGCGAGTGCTGATACCGACGGGAGCCAGCGTCGCGGCGGCGCTGTTGCTCCGGGGTCACCACGTGGTTCTCGTCCTCGCGGTCGCCGCCGTTGTCTACCTGGCCACCAGCGCGGCGGCCGGCCCGCTGCGCTGGTCGGACCTGGCCTCCTTGCGCCGAAATCAGCTGGCGGCATGAAGCCCGAATTGGACCGACAATATCTGAAGAGTCCGGTCGGCGACGCGGCCGCGCTGCCGCCCATCCGGTCGATCGCCGTGCTGATCGTGGCCGGTTGCGGCCACCATGCGCTCGAGAGGTGCCTCGCCGCCGTCGCCGAGCAGCTGCCCGGGTCGCCGGTCTATGTCTACGAGCCCGGCGACTGTAAGGAACTGACGGCCCGACACCCGCGCGTTCACTGGGTGTCGGGCGCGGCGAAAGTTGGCTTCGCCGAGGCCTTCAACACCCTGGTGGAGCGCGCCCCGAGCGACGCGGATCTGCTGCTGCTCGACGCCAGAGTCCGCCTGCTGGGACCGTTGACCCGCACCCGCGAATTGCTGCGCCAGCCTCGGGTGGCCGCGGTTTCACCGATGGCGCGCGACGACACCGCACCGGGCTGGAGGCCGTGGGACATCGCAACGCGGCGCCGAACCCTGGCTCGCGAGCTGGCCGCGGGCAGGCGGCGCGGCTCACCGATTTCATGCCGCTATGCCCGCCAACCGGCCGAATCACAAGGCGTGGACGGGGAATTAGGTGCCATCTGCCTGGCGATCAACCGCGCGGCGTGGAACACCGTCGGCGGCTTCGACGAAGAGTTTCTCGCGGCCGCAGCGGCGGCGGACTGGCAGGCCCGGGCCCGCGCGGCGGGCTGGCGGATGCTGCTGGCCGACGAGATCGGCGTCGACCGTGCCGGTGTCGGCGACGACGCGGGCACCGCCGCCGAGCGCCGCCGCGAGCGAGATCTGGCGCGAGCCGATACCGCGCTGCTGCTCGAGCATCAGCGCAGCGTGCACCACGCCGACGCGTATCTGGCCGGTACCACCCTGCTGCGGTCGCGGCGGACCATTCACCGCGGCCGCCGCAAGGACCTGCCCGCGATTTTGATCACCACCAACCGCCTGGTCTACGGCGGTGCCGAAAGACAAAAGGCTCTGCTGGCAACGGAGTTGGATCGCCGGGGCTATTCGGTCACGATCGTCTGCGTGCAACGGTTCGGCCCAATGATCTCCGAGATTCCGGACACCGTGCGCGTGGTGCGCCAGCCGTGGTGGGCGCCCGCCGTCGATATCCCTGAAGGCCCGGCGGTGCTGATCACCGCCGACACCAACACGGAGGCGGGATTCGCCTCACTGTGGCGTGCGGGCGCTCGCGGCCGGCGGTGGTTGGTGGCTCCGCATGTCCCTCCCGAGCAGGACCGGCCCATCTACTCGCGGCCGCTGACCGCCGCCATGCGCCGCGCCGACGGTTTAATCGTGTTGGCCCAACGGCATTGGGACATGCTGGTCGCCCAGCATCGGTTAGGGGGACGGCGCTTCGTTGCGCCCAACGGCGTCGCCCTCGCCGGTGACCCGGCGCCCCGGGTCCGCACGGCCGGTGAGCCGCTGCACTTGGTCATGCTCTCGCGCATCGTCGAGCACAAGAACCCGCACCTGCTGATCGATGCGCTTGGCGAGCTGCCCGATTTGCCTTGGCGGCTCTCGGTTTTCGGTGACGGCCCGGATCGCGAGAGGTTGGAGGCGCTTACCCCGGCCGGCTTGCGCGATCGGGTGCAGTGGCAGGGATGGTCCGCCGGGCCAGGGCCCGCGCTGGCGGATGCGGACCTGCTGTGCGTCCCGAGCCGGTCAGAGGCGTTTCCGCTGGTGATTCTAGAGGCGATGGCCCGGGCGGTTCCCGTTGCGGCGTCGGCGATTTGCGCCGTGCCGGAAATGCTCGATTTCGGCAGGGCGGGATTCCTGGTCGAGCCCGTGTCGGTGGCGGGATGGCGGAACAGCCTCGCCCGAATCCTGGCGGACCCGGACGCATTGCCATCGGTCGGGCGACGGGGCTTCGAACGGATGCGCAAGCACTACACGGTCGAGGCGATGACCGACGCCTACCTCGACGCGATCAATGCGGTGCTGTGAATGCGTGCTGGAGGCAATGACTCTCGCGCAAGGCCCTACCGCTCGTATCGCAGGATCTTGGCCACCGTGCGGGGGGACGTCTTGTGCTGCCCGAACCCGCTGTACAGGAAATACCTTGGCTCCACGTAAAGCTGCTCGATGTCCGTCGGCACATCGGCGAAGGACTCGGACAGGGCGGTATCGATGAAGAACGCGTCGGAACCGGAGTGGGAGTTGCAGCAGACCAGGCGGTAGTCGAAGCGGGCGAACAGCTCGGCATAACTGCTCAGCGACGCCCCGAAATAGTCGTCGGACTGCCACACGTGCTCGGGGTCGTATGCGATCTGAAACTTCACCGGCGGGGGGAACTTCCCGTTGTATTCGACGATGAAGAGTTTGGGACGGATGCCATCGGCCAGGAGCTTCTCGACCAGGTAGATGTCGTTGCCGTCCAAGTCGAGGGAGACCACGTCGACCTCGGTGGCGTCGATCCTCTGCAGGCAGGACCGGGCCAGCGCAAGGATATTGTCCGCCGTTATCCACGCCTTCTCGTAGGCGAACCGCGGGTGGCCTTCGACGGCCACGGCCAGCTCCTGTCCCCCGACCCAGAAGCCCTTCCAGCCCAGGGCCGCAAGGATCAGGGTGTTGTTCTCCGTCCCGTCGCCGACGCCGAACTCCGCGAAGACACCGCTGTCGAGCCGGCCGATGCGGCGCAGGATCTCGAGCGTTATTCCGTCCTCGTCGGTCGCCGAAAAACACTTTTTGCCGGCGCGGTTGAGCGGGTTGGGATGGTTCGCCTTCAGCGACTGGGAATGATCGAAAAGGATCAGATCCTTGAGCTGGTCCCGCGTTTCACTGCCGAGAATGCGCCGGACCTTCTGCCGGAGCTTCTCTTTCGGCGGCGGTGTAGCGCTTCTGGCCATTGGAGACCAAAGCTATCACGGCCCCGCGCGACTATTCCCGGCATTCGGTGAATAGCGGTGCTGCACAACGCACGTCCGCGCCGAAATTCGGCCCCGATTTGCTTGCCGATAGCGTTGCAGGTGCCGTAGGTTCTCCATTGTCCCGGTGTTTGCTCAAGGCGCGGGTCATGCTCGGGAGGGTTGAATAGGCGTGTTGTGCCGCATCTGCAATTCGAGCACCAGTCTGGCGTTCACGCATCAGATCCTCGCCAAATACGACTGCAAGTACTACTTCTGCGACAACTGCGGCGGCCTGCAGACCGAAGAGCCGCATTGGCTGGACGAAGCCTATGCCAGCCCCATCGCGGCGGCGGACACCACCATGCTGTGGCGCAATCAGTATCTTGCACGGGCGATGTCGGTGCTGCTGTACTTCTTCTTCGATCGCCGCGGCCGGTTTCTCGACGCGGCCGGGGGCTACGGCGTTTTCACCCGCCTGATGCGGGACATCGGCTTCGACTATTACTGGACCGACAAGCACTCCCCCAACCTGACCGCGCAAGGCTTCGAGGCGGACGCGGGTCCGGGCCCGCCGTACACGGTGGTCACCGCCTTCGAGGTGATGGAGCATCTCGCCGACCCGGTCGGATTCGTCGCCGAATTGCTGGAGACCACGGGCACCGACTCCATCGTGTTTACGACCGAACTCTTCGACGGCCGGCCCCCGCCCCCGGAGGACTGGATGTACTACGCGTTTGCCACCGGCCAGCACATCACCTTCTATCAGAAATCGACGTTGGCCCTCATTGGAGAGCAATTCGGCATGCAGTTCCACACCTCCAAAACGCGGTGGTGGCAGCTCGGGGGCATGGGTCTGCACATTTGGACCCGGGCGAAAATCAATCCGCTGGCCTGGCGGCTGCTGGCCTCGCCCCGCATCACCGGCCTCCTCGAGGGCCTGCCGCGACGCGCGCTTCAGACCCGGATGTGGACCGACGCCGACGTCTTCCTGAAGGCCGCCGACGAGCAATGAAATCGCCCCGGGTGCTTTGGCTTTCGCCGTGGACACGACCGGCGGTGCGCGTGCAGGCCGAGGGGCTGCTGCGGCGCGGAGCCGACGTGTTGCTGGTGACCTCCGACCGGCACCCCGAGTCGGACGCCGCCCGTGAGTACGAGCTCGTGCTCGACCCGCGGTTCAAAACCGCCGCGACTTGGCTCCCGACCTTCAAGGCGTGGCGCCGGATCCGTGAGTTTCGACCCGACGTCGTGATCGCCGAGATCGTCCGCGATCCGCGCTGGATCGCGTTGGCCGGGCGGGTTCCCCGCATCCAGGTGGTGCATGACGACCGGCCGCACGACCCCGGCGAACGGGTCCCGTCCTACGAACGCGCGGTGTTCGACCGGTGGGGCGCCCGTTCGGCGGCCACCATTACCTACAGCGAGTACGTCGCGACGGCCGTCGCCGCGCGCCGCGACGTCGCCGGCACGCCCGTGTATGTTGTGCCGCTCGCCAGTGATATTGACCCGCAACGCGTTCCACCATTCGTGGCGCCCGAGGGACGCCGGGATTTCGTCATGTTCGGCCGGCTCAACCCGTACAAGAACGTCGACGTCGTGCTCGAGGCGTGGCAGCGCCATATCGGCGGCGGCTGCTGGCGCGGTGACAACCTGGTGCTCATCGGCGACGGGCCCCTGGACCCCGCCGCCCTGCCCAAACACACGCGCTGGCGCAACGGCAGCTACCGCTACGCCGACGTCATCCCGGTCCTGGCCGCCGCGAAAGGTTCGGTCTCGCATTACCGGCGCGCGTCGCAAAGCGGCGTGCAGGTGCTCTCCATGCAGCTGGGGGTGATGCCGATCGTGTCAACGTCCGGCGGCCTGCCCGAGTACCAGCCGCCCGGCTGTCCCCCGATAGGTATCGACGATGTCGCCGGGCTCGCCGCCGCCTTCGACCTGCTGGCCGACCCGTCGGTCGCGGCGCAGCGCGGCGTCGAGGCGGCGCGCTACTACGCGCAGCATTGCGACGTCGACATCGTCGCGGAGCGCTTTTTGGATGTCATCGCCCGGGTGCTGGCCAGTCGGCGCTGACTTACTACGCCATCTTGGGATCTGAACGCTCGCAGGCCATTCGAGCCTTCTTAAGGCGATCGGCGAGCCGGACACCCAGTGCAATGCCCACCAGCGTCGGGTTGGCCTGGCTCGACGTCGGCAGGACCGACGTGCTCGCCACGTACAGCCCACGCACGCCGTGAACCTGTAGGTCTGGGTCGACGACGCCGCCATCGGGCGTGTGCGACATGCGCGTCGTTCCGGCCTGGTGGTAGCCGGCGTGCCCGGCCAAGAACTCGCGCACCGCGCCCTCGACATCGTCGGTCAGCCACTCCACGCGTCCGGCGCCGTGGCGACGTAGGTGTTCATCGATCGCGGCGATGGCCCTGCGCACGCTTTGGTAATCGTCGTCGGAGAAGTGGATATGGGTGCGGATCCTGCGCATGCCGAGGGCGTCGCGGTCGTCGGCAAGCTCGACGCGGCTCTCCCAGTGCGGAAGATGCTCGCCGTGGTAGTGCAGCAGATATCGATTGTCCGCGCTCTTCACGAAAAAGCCCGGCGCCTTGCGGCCCCTGCGGAAGAAGCGGGCATAGGAGAACGTGATCGCAAACCGGATCGACGGGAACAGGTCCCGCACGACGTTGCGCAGGTGCGCGAGTATCCGCGGCGGACCGTCGGTTTGGGTGTGCTTCGCACGAATGGCCTCCGCGAGCAGGAAGCGGCCGATCGGGGAGATCAGGGTGAGATAGACGCCGGACAGGATTCCGCTTCCATGCCCGGGGTCGCTGATCGGCGGATTGACCAGCCACACAGCGGCATTCGGCAACGCGGCGTCGCGCTGCAGGCCGGGATCGAGGGTGAAGCGCCGGCGCACGTACACCCCGTCGCCGTCCCGCTCGTAGGCGTAGCTGACCTGATCGGTGGCGAATTGCACGCGCGCGACCCGGCCTTCGACGTGCGACATGTACCAGCGGCCCAGGTGGCCGCCCGAGTTTCCCAGACCCGCCGGGTGATGGCGGTCCGAGGCGAGCAGCAGGCGGGTCGCCTCCAAGCCGCCGGTCGCGATGACGTAGTCCGCGGCGACCACGCTCCCCTGCCGGCCGTCGAGCGTCTTGACCACGAGGTGGTCAAGACAATCACCGGCCGGTGTCGTCACGATCTCGGTGCAGGTAAGTCCGGTCCACACGATCAGGGAAGTCGCGTCGCGCAGCGCCGCCCGGTACTCGTGGCCGAAACGCGTTGGAAGTGCCCAGCGCTCGAGATCGGTTGTGCGCACGTCGCCGTCGGGCAGCCCGGCGATCAGGTCGCGGTGCGCAAGCTCCGGAACCTCCCGCGCGTTGAATGCCGCCCGGCCACACGCCGCCCAATCACAGGCACGCTGCAGGTAGGGCTCGACGTCGTCGTATCGGATCGGCCAGGGCGCCTGCGCGGTGAGCGGGCGGTCCTCGAAGTCGATGGGGTCGAACTTGACGCAGCGACCACCCCAGAGCGCCGTTGTCCCGCCAACCTGCCGGCGGATCATCAGCTCACTACGCGCATGGAGATCGTCGTCCTGCCGGGAATCTAGGGCCGACAGCTCTTGGGCCGCTTCGTCTTTGCGTTCCAGGCCGCTCTCGATCAACGCCACCTGGACGCCGGATCGCGCGAGTTCCAGCGCCGTCGCAATGCCGATCGCGCCGGCCCCGACGACCACGACGTCGGTCCGGATCGTCGTGTTCGGGGCGAACTCTCGGGGTCCACGGATCACGCGGCAGCACCCCCGGGCACCTCCGCCACCAGAGCGAGGAACCGCGCCAGGGTCTCCGGGTCCGGCGGCGCCGAGACCGCGCCGGCCGCCTCGGCGACCCGGAGCGGGTCGGTGGTGCTGTAAAGGATTGCGCGGCAACCTGTTGCGACGGCCGAGGAGCCGAGGATCAGCTTGGGCAGCGCCCCGGGAGCGAGCGGATCGAGGTGGAGGGTCTGGCGCCAGCGCCGCGCCAACTCCGCGTCGGCCCGCAAAGCGTTCGAGAGCACCGCGTACGAACGTTGCAACACGCCGAATGCGAGATCCGCTGGGCGCGGCGGGGGATGGAACAGGTCGGCGCGCACCTGGCTCACCCCTTCCGGCGCGAAGGAGGCGGCGAAGTCCGTGTCGAGCCCCTCGTCCTGTGAGACACCCCAGGCGCGTATCTTGCCTTGCTGGCGAGCGCGTTCGAAGAATTCGCGAAGTTCGCCGCCGGCCACGGTGTCCCCCGGCCGCGGGCCGTGAAGGAACAGGATGTCCACGTAGTCGACGCCCAGCGCCGCGAGACTCTCGTCGAGGCTGCGGGCCGCGGTGGCCGCGTCGTACAGGCGGGCGGTTTCGGGTGTCGCCTGCTGCCGCTTGACGGCGCGCCGCAGCGCCGGGGCCTTGCGCAGCAGCGCCCGCGCCGGAGCCTGAAACTGGCCGAGGCGCCTGGCCATCCCTCCGACGTTGATGCCGAATTTGGTTGCGACGGTGACGGTGTCGCGCGGGACCGTCCGCAGGAACGCCCCAAGCTCGGCCTCCGCCCTGCCCAGGCCGTACATCCGTGCGGTGTCGAAGTGCGTGATGCCGCTGTGCACCGCGGCACCCAGCACGGCCATCCGTTCCCGGCGGGACGGCGACTGCATCAGACCGCCGCATCCGAAGCCCACCGCGCTCACTCTCAGCTGCGGCCCGTCGAGCTCAACTTGCTCCAACACCGCAACCCTCGTAAATCCGGCGCAGCTCCGCGTCGATGATCCGCGGGCTCCGTGTCGCGGCGATGTGTTCCTGACCGCGACGCCCGTCACGCTCGGCCAGCTCCGGGTCGCGCAGGTACCGGCCGATCGCCGCCGCCAACGCGGACGCGTCACCGGCGGGGACGAGCATGCCCGGGTCCGAGGCGATCTCGGGTGTGCCGCCGACCGGGGTCGCCACGAATGGCCGCCCGCCGGCGAGGGCCTCGGTCAGGATCATCGGCATTGCCTCGGCGAACGACGGCAGCGTCACCACGCGGACCGAGCGGAGTAGCTCGCGGACCCGATCCGGATGTACCGGGGGCTCGACGCTGAGGCGCTCCGTTGGCGGCGGCGTGTAGTCGTCGACGACACCGACTATGCGGCAACGCCCTTCGACGCCCTCGGCCAGCAGCAGCCGCCAGGCCGAGACCAGCGTGTCGACGCCCTTGCGGCGACCGATGGTGCCGGCGAAAAGCACGACGGGCGGTGTCGAGCCGGCCCCGGGCGCGTCTCGATCGATGACGACCGGGTTGGCCACGATCGACACCGGCACCCCGGGTGCAACCCGTTTCGCGGCGGCACGCGCTTCCTCCGACAAGACGATGAGATGGTCCGCCTTCGTCAGCGTCGACCCCACGAAATGGGGGTGCGACCGGGAGAATTGCGGAAAGTCGGAGCCGTGGATGGTCACGACGACCCGGAAGCCTCGCGCCCGCGCGAGGCGGATCAGCGGCCCTTCGCGCAGCCAGGCGCCGCCGTTCGACATGTGGAAGTGCACGACGCTCCCGCGCGGCGCCCTAGCCAGCGCGGCCCCCGCACGCGCGGTGAGCCACAGATTTTTGGCGTGGTGGCGCCCGTTCCACGTCGACAGGACGCGAATTTCGTCGGCACCGATCCTGTTGTCGCGGATGACTCGTATCACGGACTGCGTGCCGCCGAAGCTGTATATGTCGGGCCCGACGTGAGTGACCGCAATCATTTTCCGCCGGCAGCGGCCAGCGCCGGCGCCGGGTCGGCGTCCGCCTGGTCCGCTTCGGAGTTCCTGTGCCGTAGGCCGGCGAATCCCATGGCCGTTCCGAGTGCCAGCCCCAAAGCCAGTGCGTCCATGGGCATTTCGGGTAGTGGCCAGACCGCGGATATCGCGAGCAGACCGGCGCAGACCGCGGCGCTGATCTTCGCCGGCATCGTCGCGCAGCGCAGCGCCCGGACGATCGGTGTCAACGCGATCCACGCGAACGCCGCCATGCCCACGGCCCCGGCCTTGGCCAGCCACCATTGGTAGAAGAGGTGGGAGTAGGTGGGACCCAGCGTCCAGGCGAAGGCCTTCGGATCGTTGCCGGACGGCAGCTGGTAGGCGTAACCCAGGCCGTGGCCGAACACCGGCGCCTGGGCGATTGCGGCGTTGAGCCGCGCGACTTCCCGCAGCCGGTCCAGTGTCGATTCGTCGGTGGCGAGCGCACTGGCCGAAACCCCGCCGAACACTCGCTGATTGAACGCGGTGAACTGGTCGCTGAGCCACGACCCCGCCTCCGACTGCTGCAGCAGGAACAGCGACCCCGGCAATATCAGCGCGGCCACGCCCGCGCTGACAGCGGCCACGGCGGACGTCCGCCGCAGGGCCCGCCAGCCGAAATTGGCGAAGAAGGCGACGGTCGCACCCACCGCCACGGCGATCAGCGTGTTCCGCGAGAAGGCCAGCAGCGAGATGATCAGCGCGGGCGGGCCGAAGGCGAGGTACGTCATCGGCCGGACGCGACCGATGATCGACGCGGCGACCAGCGCGGTGAGCGCGGCGGTGGCCGGCGTCTGGGTGGATAGGACGATGCGGAGGGCTTGACCTGCGCCCGTCGCGCCCTCCAGGCTTTCGGCCCGGCCGGCCAGTCGGATGGCATGCAACGAACTGAAGATCGCCATCGCCGCCGAGAACCACAGCGTCACGACCATCACGCGCATGCAGAACTTCAGGTAGCCGCCGTACACGATCAACAGCGCCAGCACGAACCCGATGACCATCTCGATCAAAGTCGTCGATTCGTGTAGCACCATCGTGGCGTCATGTCCCATCTGAAACCCGACCGCGGTGAAGTACACGACCGTCAGCACGAACATCCCCGGCAGCAGGAAATCCTTGAACCGCGGTCTGACGATCGGCATGAGGTAGCCGATCGCCAGCACCGCGGCCACCTGGTACGCATAGATCGCCGCGGGCCCGATCACTTTGCCGATGTGCAATCCTTCCGGCAGCGCCGCGAACGCCAGGAACAGCGTCACCCCCGCCAGCGCCTCGCGCTTCACCCAGTAGACGACCAGGCAGAACGTTGCCGCGATGAGCAACACTCCCTCGGTGGTTCGGCGCACCGAGAGCACGCCAAAGACGAAGCAGCCGAACAGGAATACCGTCAGCAGGACGCCGTCTACTGCCAGGCGGGGGCGACCGGGCAGGTAGGGAATCACGCCGGCCCGCCGACCTTCGTCCGATAGGTCTTGGCCGCGGCCCTGATGTGCAGCGACGGACGGGCGTCGGTCAGCACGGTGCCGACCACCTGTGCACCGGCCGAGCGCAATGCCCTCAGCGCGTCGTTGAGCTCGTCGACGGTGGTCCGGCGCGCCCGCACCACCAGCACCGTGGCCGACACGGCGCCCGCCAGCAGGCCGCTGTCCGGGGTCGCCAGCACCGGCGGCCCGTCGACCACGATCCGGTCGAAGCGTGACGACAAGTCCAGCATCACCCTGTCGATCACCTCCGGCAGAAACGCGCTGCAGGGCGGGGTCTCGCGGCGGGCAGACCGGGACGCAAGGATGAACAGCTTGGCGATCGGCGTCGGCTTCACGGCTTCCGCGGCGATCTCGGGGCTGGCCAGCGCGTTGGCCAGCCCTTCCCCCGACTCGACCCGCAGCAGACCGGCGATCACGTGCCGGCGCGTATCGCCCTCGACAAGCAGGACGTCCTCGCCGATCTCGGCGAGGGCCAGCGACAGGTTCAGTGCCGTGGTCGTGGTCCCCTCCCCACCGAACGGCGCCGCCACCAGCACTCGGCGGGCGTCGGAGCCCATCGCCCTGAGCAGCCGGGCGCGCAAGCCCCGTACGGCGTCATCGAGGGCGGAGTCGACGCCGAACCGCGGGGTGTTCCCGCGCCTGCCGGGTAGCTCGGCCAAAGTCGGCAGTCCCGAAAGCTGTTCCAGCTTCTCCCGGGATCGCACGGTGCGGTCGCTGGCCTCGCGGGCCACCGCAACCGCGATGGCCAGCAGTATTCCGGCGACAAATCCCATCGCCATGTTGCGCACCGGCACCGGCGTCACGGGGTGGTCGGGCACCCGCGGCGCCTCCACCACCCGCGCTCTGGCCACCGGCATGGGCTTGGCCGCCGGTTGGCCGGGCGCTTCCGACGGCGGGGCCGCGGGTGGATTCGGCTCGCCGACGTCGGGCCGCGAACCGGGCGTCACCGGAACGGGCCGGCCGTTCGGACCCGTGGTCGCGCCGAGCGTGGGCACCAGCGCGGCGAACTGATCGGCCATCGCTCCCGCTAGGGCCGCGGCGCGGTTCGGGTCGGTGTCCTTGACGGTGATCGTGAAAAGCTGGGACTTGGCGGTGTATTTCACCTGGGTTTGGGTCACCAGGGCGTCCGCGCTGATCGGGGCTTGCAGCTGGTTGACCGCGCGCTCGGCGACCGTCCGGCCGCCCGCGATCTGCGCGTAGGACGACAACCGTTCCTGCGCGGTCAGCGTGCCGTTGTACAACTCGGTGAGGTCGGTGGCACCGGGAAAGGAAATGAGGATGGTGGCCGTCGACTGGTAATGCTTCGTCTGCAATGCCGTGACCGCCGCGGCGCCGATCGTGCACGCCAGCAATGCCCCCAAGGCGAGTTTCCAATGCGTGAGGAGAGTCCGGACAAAGGTGCGGAAATCCATCCACTAACCTCTCTGGGGCGACGCCATGCCAATAGCGTCGAATTGATTTGCCTTACACCCGCCGCGCAAAGCCCAGTGCACATTATGCAGCACTCGCCACGCAGCATCGTCCTAATCGCAATGCGTTCTCGCCCCACGCTTGGAGGCATTTGCTGGCGCCCACGATCATTGGCGCGGGGCGGAAGTCAGCGCCTCGCGCGGGATGTCGAGGGTTGCGAGCGGATACCCCCCGGATTCGTCGCGTCCGGAGCGTGCCAGCAGCATGGGCGGATAGTTCACCACGTGCGACGCGTCCGGCTTGTGCTGTTGCCAATCCACGGATGCGCGCAGCGTGTAGTGCCCGGGCGCCAACCCCGCCAAGTCGACGGTCACCGATTCGGTGAACGACGCCGGGACAGGTTGATTACCCGAGTTCTCCCCTGAGGGGACCAGTTTGGGCAAGGCCACGGTGGTCGGCAGCGTGCGGACCACCGCGCCGGAGAAATCCACCAACCGGTAGCTGGGCACCCATTTCTCGACCGCCGCGGCGCTGCCGTAGTTGGTCCAAACCACCGATATGGTCGCCACCCGGCCGCGGAACGATTCCGAACCGGGCCGCGCTTCCACGGAGTACCGATAGCCGGCCGACACGTTGGCTTGTGCCCACAGCAGGTACAACGCCGGGTCCATCGGGGTGTTCGAATCCACGGCCGGGAAGTTGAAACTCGACGTCATCGACACGTGGTACTTCACCACGTCGCGCAGGGCCTTTTCGTAGTAGGACTGCGCAGTGGTCCCATCGGGCAGCTGGCACCATTCGGTGATCACCAATGCTGAGGCCAACCGGTCTTTCAGCTGGCCGACGACCGGATCTTTCGTGTGCACGTAGTACGAGCCATCCGACTCCGCCCACACCGGCAACGGCGCGTACACGCCGAGGCAATCCGAGCGGATGCCCACCGGCGCGGACACCTTCTTGGTGACATCGTCGGCGAGCAGCTCGCGAACGATCTCGGGATTCAGCGCGGTGGTCACCAATCGGGTATGGCGGAACGCGTTCACGTTCGCCGCGACCAGCTGTGCGATGGCCGCTTTGGTGATGCTTTGATCGCGAAACTGGCTGTAGTAACCGAGCTTTGCGATGCTCTCTTCCGGGGAGGGACCCGGTGCCCCCAGCGTGTCGCGCAGATAGGCGACGTGGTTCTCGCTGAAGTCCCCGTAACCGGAGAACTCGAACACGCTGAGGCGCTCATCGCCGTCGTAGCGGCGACCGAGCGCGGCGAGCAGCTGCCCGAAGGCGTTCAGGTACGCGGGGTCGTTCCAGTTCGGCACCACGTGCGCCACCCCGGGTGTCCACCAGTATCGTTGCGGCCCCGTGTAGCTGGTGGACGCGGAGCGCATCCAGTCCGGGATGGCGATGTTCGTGTTGTTCGCATAGGTGGCGTCGCAACAGGAGTTGTAGGCGAACACGCGAAGCGTGAGCCGCATGTTCCTGCTCGCGAGCTTCGCCAGCGCATCGTCGATCACGCTGAAGTCGAACTTGCGATCGTCGGGCGCGTCGGCGGGCAGCGTGTTCGGGTCGGTGGGCTGCAGCTGCCGCCAAGAG
Organism: Mycobacterium sp. 852002-51613_SCH5001154; assembly: GCF_001667425.1. Lineage (NCBI taxonomy): Bacteria > Bacillati > Actinomycetota > Actinomycetes > Mycobacteriales > Mycobacteriaceae > Mycobacterium > Mycobacterium sp. 852002-51613_SCH5001154. Next base: position 52,310 of record NZ_LZII01000080.1, read on the forward strand.
ACGCGCAAGCTGCCGTCGTACGACGCCGGCCACGCCGGATACCGCTGCTGCGCGGAATTGCCTTGCGGGAAAAGCGGCATCATCAGGTCTTCGTACTGCCCGCGCAGCGGATTCGGTACCTCCTGAACGCTGAGCGGGATGGCGGGACTGATCACGGCAGACAGTGGATCGGGGTCGCTGCGGCCACCGCAGCCGCTCAGCACGAGCGCCGAGCACGCGACGATCACCGCCGCGCAGTTCCTCAGTTTTCCGACCATCGGTGCGATGCTAGATGGCGCTCGTCGGCAACGCCTTGAGGTCGGCCAAAAAGGGCATCGGCAGCCACCGCGCGGCCAGCAGCGCTTCCATCTCATCGCCGGGGACGGGGCGCGACAACAGAAAACCCTGCGCCCGGCGACACCCGTGCTGCATCAAAATCATTGCCGCGTCCGGTGTTTCAACTCCCTCGGCCACCACTTCCAGGCCAAACGCCTCGGCCAGCCCGATGATCGCGCGAACGATCGCCAAATCACCGGCGTTGTTGCCCAGATCGCGCACGAATCCGGTGTCGATCTTGAGCATGTCGACCGGCAGGGATTTCAGGTGCGACAACACCGCATAACCGGTGCCGAAGTCGTCGATGGCCAGCTGGACCCCGACTTCCTTGAGCTCCGCCAGGGTTTTTCGAGTGGTATCGATGTCGTGGACCACGGCGCGCTCGGTGATCTCCAGACAAATCGAGCCGGCTTCGATGCCGAACTCCTCGATGGTGTCGGCGACGTCGCGCACGAACCCGCGGCTGATGAGCTGGATGGGCGACACGTTGATCCGCATGACGGCTTCCCGCCCGACACCGTTGGCCTGCCAGCGACTGAACTCGGCGCATGCGCTGCGCAGCACCCAGCGGCCCAACTCCATCGCCAGGTTGGTCGATTCGGCGATCCCGATGAACGAATCCGGCAGCAGCAGCCCCCAAATCGGGTGCCGCCACCGCACCAGCGCCTCCGCGCCCACGATGGCGCCCGTCGACAGGTCCACCTCCGGCAGGTAGTGCAGCAGCAACGCCTCGCTGCCGATGTCGCCCTGCAGATGCAGCTCGATGTCGTTGCGGAACGCGCGTTTGAGGGACATGTCGTCGGTGGACACCGCAATCTGGTTACCGCCACCGCGTTTCGCCGTCAGCACCGCCTCGTCGGCCCGGCGGAGCAGGTCGGTGCAGTTGTCCAGCCCCGGAGCACCCACCGCCAGCCCGATGCTGACCGTCCGGCTGATCACGTGGCCGCCGACGGCCAGGCGCTCGCACAGCATCGCCGAGAGGCGACGGGCGAACGACTCCGCGGCTTCCGGTGTCATCGGCTGGTCGGGCACGACGACGAACTCGTCCCCGCCCAACCGGGCGATCGTGCTGTTGGGAGCGCAGATCCGGATGCGTTGCGCGAAGACCCGGATGAACCAGTCACCGGCGGTGTGCCCGAGGTAGTCGTTGATCGGCTTGAGCCGGTCGAGGTCGAGGTACAGCACTGCCACGGGCCCCGGGTTTCCCGCCAACAGCCGTTCGGTCAGGTGCGCGACCAGGGCACGACGGTTGTAAAGGCCGGTCAGATCGTCGTGCTCGGCGAGATAGCGGAGCTTTTCTTCGGCCGCGATGCGCGCTTGCACCTGTGCGAACAGCGCGGCGACGGCCTCGAGCGTGTTGATCTCATCTTGCTCCCACTTGCGGGCGCCGAACTTGACGAAGCCGAGCAAGCCAGTGGTGGTCTCACCCGAGACCAGTGGTGCGGCGGCCACCGAGGGCGAGGCGGCCACTTTGGCGCTGCCCGGCCGGCGCCGAAAATAGCGTTTCGACTGCGCCGGCCGGATCACCACCGGTTTGCGGCCGTGCCCGCACTGCGCGAGGACCGACTCCGCGATGTCCAGCTGGGCGAAGGTCGTCGGATCCGGATCCGCGGCGTCCGTCCTGGGTGGCCACTCGGCGACCAGCGCCGAGGCCCGGGTCTGCGGGTCGTGGTGACGCAGGAAGCTGGCGTCCACGTCGAACTGCTCGACGAGTTGCGCGAGCACCTTCTGGCTGACGAGGGTGGCCGTGGCTGCCGTGGCTTCCATCAGCTGCGTGGCGACGGAGGTGACGACCAGGTCCAGGCTGCGCGGCACGGTCTCCTCCGATACGGGCATGCATCCCAGCCGGGCGGGGGACGGTCTCGGGGCGGATCCCGTGTTTACGCGGACCCGGGCAGGTCACGATCGGTTTCAGTCAGCAAAACGTATCACGCAGTACCCGTGGCATCCGGGCTAACGAGCAACTTCCCGCGGCGCTGGTTGACGGTGACAAAGGCGGTCCTCGCGGGGCCGCTGCGCGTCATTGACCGGAGGCGTCGCTCGCGATGTCCAGGGTGGCGATCGGATACAGGCCGGAACCGTCGCGGCCGTCGCGGGCCAGCGCCATCGGCGTGTAGTTCACCACGTGCGAGGCGCCCGGCTTGTGCTGCTGCCATTCCACGGACGCGCGCAGCGTGTAGTGCCCGGGCGCCAGGCCCGTGACGTCGACGCGCACCGACTCGGTCGACGACTCCGGAACCGCCTCCTCGCGTGACTGACTGGAGTCGTCGTGCGACAGCGTCTTGAGATTGACCGTCGCCGGAATGGTGCGCACCACCGCTCCCGAGAAATCGACCAGCTTGTAACCGGGTGCCCATTGCTCGGTGGCCGCCGCCGAGCCGTAGTTGGTCCAGACGACCGAGATGGAAGCCACCTTGCCCTGGATGGACTGCGATCCCGGCTTGGCCTCCACCGAATACCGGTAACCGGCCGAGGTGTTCGCCTTGGCCCACAGGAGGTAGAGCTTGGGGTCCATCGCCGACGTCGCATCCCGGTCGGGGAAGTCGGCGCTCGCCGTCATCGAGACGTGATACCTGACGACGTCGTGCAGCGCCTTCTCGTAGTACGACCGCGGGTCGGTCCCGTTAGGCAACCGGCACCACTGGCTGATCACCAGCGCCGAGGTGAGCCGCTGCTTGATCGCGTTGACGGCGGCGTCGTTGAACCGCACGTAGTGCGAGTCGCTGGACTCGGCCCATTCCGGCAGGGGGGACTGCACCCCAAGACAATCCGCGCGGACGCCGATCGGTGCGGACAGCTTTTTCGTCACGTCGTCGGCGAACAACTCGCGGACGATCTCCGGATTCTCGCCGGTGACCACCAGTTGGGTATGGGGGAACGCGCCGACGTTCGCCGCGACCAGTTGCCCGATGGACGCTTTGGTGATGCTTTGATCACGGAACTGGCTGTAATAGCCCAACTTCGGCACGCTGTCGTCCGGCGCCGGTCCGGGGGCACCGAGCGCGTCACGCACGTACGCGAGGCTGGTCTTGCCGAAATCACCGTATCCGGAGAACTCGAACACGCTGAGGCGCTCATCGCCGTCGTAGCGCCGCCCGAGCGCGGCGAGCAGCTGCTCGAAACCGTTCAGGTAGGCGGCGTCATTCCAATTCGGGACCACCTGTGCCACACCGGGTCCGGAACCGTTCGGTGCGCCGGAATAGCTGGTGGCCGCGGAGCGGATCCAGTCCGGAATCGCGATGTTGGTGTTGTCCGGATAGGAATCGTTGCAACAGGATTTGTAGGCGTACACGCCAAGGGTCAGCCGCATGTTCCGGCTGCCGAGCTTCGTCAGCGCGTCGTCGATCACGCTGAAGTCGAACCTGCGATCGTCGGCAGCGTCGGGGGGCAGCGTGCGCGGGTCGACCGGCTGCAACTGCCGCCACGAAACCCGCAAGCTGGCGTCATCCGACGCGGGCCAGGCAGCGTACCGTTGTTGCGCCGAATTGCCTTGTGGGAAAAGCGGATTCAAGCCTTCTTCGTACTGGCCGCGCAGTGGGTTGGGGATCTCCTGAGCGGTGGGCGGAATGGGCGGGCTGACCATCGCGGACAGCGGGCCGGGGTCGCTTTTGCCACCGCATCCGCTCAGCACCATCGCCGTGCACGCGACAGCGGCCAGCGCGCTCTTCCTCGTCTTCACGCTTGCTTCTCCCAACACACACCGGTGCTCACTGAAGTGGGCCCATACTGCCTGGGTTTTCCGGTGCGTGTATCCGACGCGGGGCAGGTCACGAATTGGCGTAGCGCAGCGTAACACGCACGGCCTGGGCCGCCCCCGGTCCGACGCAGTGCGGTCCTGCCCGGGAGGCGGCTCCCGTGAGACGCGTCACAATGTGGGCGGGCCTGTCACGCTCGGCCGGCCTGCGGTGTCTCGAGGGCATCAGGCCCGTGAGAACAGGAGACAGCAATGACCGAGGTGACCGCCCAGAAAATTCATGTCGTCGTGGTCGGAGGCGGGTACGCCGGAACACTGGCCGCCAACCATCTACGTCAACGTCCGGACATCGACATCACCCTGGTGAACTCCCGCCCCGTCTTCGTGGAGCGAATCCGCCTGCATCAGTTGGTGGCCGACACCGGCGCCGCGACCGCCGACTACGCCACTCTGCTGGGCGAGGGCATCCGATTGGTCGTCGACACCGTCGACCGCATCGAGGCCACCGCGCGGCGGGTCCTGCTGTCCTCGGGCGCCGAGCTCGACTACGACTACCTGATCTATGCGGTCGGCAGCACCGGCGCGACGCCGGTGGCGGTGCCCGGATTCGCGGACTTCGCGTACGCGGTGTCCGACCTGGAAAGCGCGCAGCGGTTGCGCTATGCGCTTGTCGACCTGCCGCTGGCCGCGCCCGTCACGGTCGTCGGCGGCGGCCTGACCGGCATCGAAACGGCCGCCGAGCTGGCCGAACAGGGCCGCCAAGTGACCCTGGTGTGCGGCGCCGCGCTCGGCCCGTCGCTGAGCAAGCGGGGCAGGCGCTCGGTCGCCAAGCGCCTGCGCGGCTTCGGAGTCATCGTGCTGGAATCCGCGATGGTGACCGAGGTGCGCTGGGACGCGGTGGTGCTCGCCGACGGCGCCGTGCTGCCGAGCGCGGCGACCATCTGGACGGCCGGATTCACGGTGCCGGACCTGGCCGCGCGCAGCGGGCTGAGCACGGACGCGGTGGGCCGGCTGCTCACCGACGAGACGCTGACCAGTGTGGACAACCCCTACGTCGTCGCGGCGGGGGACGCCGCCGCGCCGTCGGGACAGCCCCTGCGGATGAGTTGCCAGGCCGCCGGGCCGTTGGGCGCGCAAGCCGCCAACACCGTGCTCAACCGCATCGCCGGAACCGCCCCGGCCCCGCTCAGTCAGGCGTTCGTCGGTCAGTGCATCAGCCTCGGCCGCACCTACGGCACGGTGCAGCTGTCGCGCACCGACGACACCCCGGTGAACATGGCGCTGGGCGGCCGGACCGGCGCGTCCATCAAAGAGGCCATCTGCAAGGGAACGCTGTGGGCCATCCGGCGCGAGGCCGCCAAGCCCGGCTCCTACCTCTGGCTCAAGGGCGGCAAGAGGCCCGCGCAGACACCGGCCGAGATCGCCCTGCGATGACGCCCCCACCGGCCGGCAGTGAGCACGCGGAACGGTTCACCGTGCTGCGGCCGCTGCTGTTCACCATCGCCTACGAGATGCTGGGCTCGGCCACCGAAGCCGACGACGTGCTGCAGGACAGCTATCTGCGGTGGGCGGCGGTCGACCTGTCGACGGTGCGCGACACCAAGTCGTATCTGGCCCAGCTGGTGACCCGCCAGGCCCTCAACGCGCTGCGCGCCGACGCGCGTCGCCGCGAGGACTATGTGGGGCCGTGGCTGCCCGAGCCGCTGTTGCTCGACGAGCAGGATCCTTCCACCGATGTCGTTCTGGCGGAATCGATTTCGATGGCGATGTTGGTCCTGCTGGAGACGCTGAGTCCCGACGAGCGGGCGGTGTTCGTATTACGCGAGGTGTTCGGCTTCGACTACGGCGAGATCGCCGAGGCGGTGGGCAAGCCGGCACCGACGGTCCGGCAGGTGGCGCACCGGGCGCGTGAGCACGTGCGGGCGCGGCGGAAGAGGTTCGACGCGACGGACCCGCAACGCAACGAGCAGATCACCGCGCAGTTCCTCGCGACGGCGGCCACCGGCGATGTGGAGACGCTGATGACGATGCTCGCGCCCGACGCCACCTGGACGGCGGACAGCGGCGGCAAGGTGTCCGCGGCGCGCCGGCCGGTGGTGGGGGCCGATCGGGTGGCCCGGGCCATCGTCGGCCTGATCCGCAAGGCGACGGAGCTCGCGGAGTTCCGCGTCGACATGGTGACGTGCAACAGCGCGCCGGCCGTGCTGCTCTACCTCGGCGATCACCTCGAAGGGGTGATCACGCTGGAAATCGCCGACGACAAGATCACCAACTTCTACGTGACCCGCAACCCGGACAAGCTGGTGGCGCTGGCGACCGCCCGTGACGTCAGCCGCGGCTAGGTGACCGCACTTCTGTCAAGCTAGGGCGGTGCGTATCGACCGGCTCGGCGACCATGGCGCCGCACCGCAGGTGCTGCGCGCCGTGGGCGAGGCCACGGCACGCCTCGGCCTGCCGCCGCCGGCCGCGCTGACCGGCGACTGGTTCGGCGCGCTGGCGGTGATCGCCCCGAGCGTGTCGGCGCAGCCGGTCGATCCCGGCGCGGCCTTCGCGGTCCGGCTCGACTCGCAAACGGTCGACTCGCAAGCGGTGGGCGGCGGCTGGATCGGCTACCTCTCCTATCCCGATCCCGGCGCCGAGGGCGGTCCGAACCGGATCCCCGAAGCCGCGGGCGGTTGGACCGACTGCGTCCTGCGCCGCGACCGGGACGGGCAGTGGTGGTACGAAAGCCTGTCGGGCGCGCCGATGCCGGACTGGCTGGCGGCCGCGCTCGCGACCGCGCCGCCGCCGCAGCGCGACTGCCGGATCGACTGGGGGCCCTCCGATCGGGCGGCTCACCGCGACGGGGTGCTTAACTGCCTCGAGGCCATCCGCGCCGGCGAGGTCTACCAGGCGTGCGTGTGCACGCACTTCACCGGTACGGTCTCGGGCGCCCCGCTCGACTTCTTCGCCGACGGCATCGCCCGCACCTCCCCGGCTCGCGCGGCGTATCTCGCCGGGCCGTGGGGCGCGGTGGCGTCGCTGTCCCCGGAGCTCTTCCTGCGGCGGCGCGGCACGCTCGTGACCTCCAGCCCGATCAAGGGCACCCTGCCCCTGGACGCCTGGCCGTCCGCGCTGCGGGCGTCGGCGAAAGAGGTGGCCGAAAACATCATGATCGTGGACCTGGTGCGCAACGACCTCGGCCGGGTGGCGCTCGTCGGCACCGTGACCGTGCCCGAGTTGTTGGTGGTCCGGCGCGCCCCCGGCGTGTGGCACCTGGTGTCCACCGTCTCGGCGCGGGTTCCCGTCGAACTGCCGACGTCGGCGCTGCTCGACGCCGCCTTCCCGCCGGCCTCGGTTACCGGGACACCCAAACACCGGGCCCGCCAACTGCTCTCGCAATGGGAGCCGCATCGTCGCGGAATATATTGCGGCACAATCGGTTTAGCATCCCCCGTGGCCGGATGCGAGCTGAACGTCGCCATCCGCACGGTCGAGTTCGACCCCGGGGGCGGCGCCGTGCTCGGCGTCGGCGGGGGAATCACCGCCGACTCCGATCCCGACGCCGAATGGGCCGAATGCCTGCACAAGGCGTCCCCCATTGTCGGGCAGCCGCGCATCGCCGCCGCGTTTTCGGCCGGCTGACCCCTCACCCGCGGCGGGACTGCAGGACCGCGTCGTAGAGCTGCCGCGAGCGCACGCCCGGATTCGCGTCGGCCACCTCACCGCAGGCGTCCTTGACACGGGCGCCGCCGGCGACCAGCTCCTCCACCTGCGCGACCAGCGACGGCAGGTCGGCGCGGGGGGTGGCGCCGGCGAGCACGACGGTGATCTCGCCGAGCACCCCGTCGTCCGCCCACGCCGCCAGGTCGTCGAGCGATCCGCGCACCACCTCCTCGTGCACTTTGGTCAGTTCCCGGCAGATCGCCGCCCGACGGTCACCGCCGAGCCGGTCGACGGCATCGCGCAGACACGCCTCCAACCGGCGCGGCGATTCGAAGAAGACGCAGGTGCGTCGCTCGTCGGCCAGCGACTCCAGCCAGGTCCGCCGCGCCGCCTTCTTGCGCGGGGCGAAACCCTCGAAACAGAACTTCTCCGCCGGCAGACCGGACAGCGCCAGCGCGGTCATCACCGCCGACGGGCCCGGCAGACAGGTCACCGGAAGGTCAGCCTCCACGCACGCCGCTACCAGCCGAAAGCCGGGGTCGCTGATCAGCGGCATCCCGGCATCGCTGACCACCAGCACCGTCGCGCCCGCCTTGAGGGCGGCGATCAGCGAGTCCACCCGGGCCGCCTCGACCCGGTCGAACAGGCTGATCACCCGGCCGGAAATGGCGACATCCAGCGCTTTCGCCAGCGTCCGCACCCTGCGGGTGTCCTCGGCCGCCACCACGTCCGCGTGGGCGAGGGCGTCCATTAGGCGGGGCGAGGCGTCCGAAGGCTGACCCAACGGGGTCGCGCCCAGCAACAGGCGGCCAGTGGTCATGACGGACAGCCTACGATCGACACCGATGTCCGCCCCGCCCCGCGAAGCGTCCTTGAACGTAGAAGATGCCGGCCCGGAGCGTGTCGTGCCCGTCGTCAGCCCGGGTCCGATGGTTCCGGTGGCCGACTTCGGGCCCACCGATCAAATCCGCGGCTGGGTCGTCACGGGGGTGGTCGCCGTCCTGGCGGCGATCACCCGATTCCTCAATCTCGGTTCGCCGACCGATGCCGGCACCCCCGTCTTCGACGAGAAGCACTACGCGCCGCAGGCCTGGCAGGCGCTGCACAACCACGGCGTGGAGGACAACCCCGGGTTCGGCTTGGTGGTCCATCCGCCGGTCGGCAAGCAGCTGATCGCGCTCGGCGAGGCCATCTTCGGGTACGACGGCGTCGGCTGGCGGTTCACCGGCGCCCTGCTCGGCGTGGTGCTGGTGGTCTTGGTGATGAGGACCGTCCGGCGAATCAGCCGCTCGACGCTCGTCGGCGCCATCGCCGGCGTGCTGGTGATCTGCGACGGTGTCAGCTTCGTTGCCGCGCGCACCGCGCTGCTCGACGGCATTCTCACCTTCTTCGTGGTCGCGGCGTTCGGCGCGCTCATCGTTGACCGGGATCAGGTGCGCCAGCGCATGCACGTCGCGCTGCTCGAGGGGCGCGCCGCCGAGACGGTGTGGGGCCCGCGGCTGGGTGTGCGCTGGTGGCGCTTCCTGGCGGGCGTCCTGCTCGGATTGGCTTGCGGGACAAAATGGTCCGGGCTGTATTTCGTGCTGTTCTTCGGCGTGATGTCGTTGGCATTCGACGTCGCGGCGCGGCGCCAGTACCAGGTGCCCAACCCGTGGCGGGGCGTTTTGCGGCGTGACCTGCTCCCCACCGCTTACGCACTCGCGCTCGTCCCGTCCGCGGTGTACCTGGCCAGTTACGCGCCGTGGTTCGCGTCCGAGACGGCGATCGATCGACACGAGGTGGGCCAGTCGATCGGCCCGCACTCGGTGGTGCCGCTGCCCGACGCCATCCGCTCGCTATGGCACTACACCGTCAAGGCTTTCGATTTTCATAAAAGCCTGACGAACGCCGCCGGGAACTACCACCCATGGGAGTCCAAGCCGTGGAGCTGGCCGATGTCGTTGCGGCCCGTGCTGTACGCGATCGATCAGCAGAACGTCTCCGGGTGCGGCGCGCAGTCGTGCGTCAAGGCGGAGATGCTGGTGGGCACACCGGCCATGTGGTGGCTCGCGGTCCCGGTCCTGCTCTATGCGGCCTGGCGCACCTTCGTCCGCCGCGACTGGCGTTACGCCGTTGTGCTGACCGGATATTGCGCGGGGTGGCTGCCCTGGTTCGCCGACATCGACCGCCAGATGTACTTCTTCTACGCGGCGACGATGGCGCCGTTCCTGGTGATGGGGATCGCGCTGATTTGTGGGGACATCCTCTACCAGCCGGGCCGCGCCCGCGGGTTCAGCTCGGAACGACGCACGCTCGGGCTGATCGCCGTCTGCTGCTACGTCGCGTTGGTGGTGACGAACTTCGCCTGGCTCTTCCCGGTGCTCACCGGCCTGCCGATTTCGCAGCAGACTTGGGACATGGAGATCTGGCTGCCCAGCTGGCGGTAGTGTGCGCGCGGCAATGTCGACGTTAAAGCGGGTCGCGGGCGACCGGACAGGACATGCAGCGGGGCCCGCCGCGGCCGGTGCCCAACTCGGACCCCGCGATGGTCAGCACCTCGATGCCCGCGTCCTGCAGCCGCGCGTTGGTCTGCGCGTTGCGCTCGTAGGCGACGACGACGCCGGGCGCCAACGCCAACGTGTTGTTGCCGTCGTCCCACTGTTCCCGTTCGGCGATTACGGGGTCCAACCCCGTGTCGATCACGCGCAGCTGGTCGATCTCCATGGCCTTGGCGGCGGCCTCCAGAAACGGCGCCTCGTCGCTGATGGCAACGCCGTCCGGCGTGCGCTCGATCGTGAACGCCGAGAGCGTGTCGACGACGTTGGCGTACATCACCACGGTGTCGGTGTCGACCATCGTGCACACCGTGTCCAAGTGCATCTGCGCGCGCCGCTGGGCGATCGGCACGGCCAGCACCTTGTGCGCGAGGTCGTCGTCAAAAAGGCTACGGGCCAACGCTTCCGCTCCCGCCGGGGTGGTGCGCTCGCCCACGCCGACCGCGACCACACCGGGGGCGAGCAGCAGCACGTCACCTCCCTCGACCGGAGCGGTGCGCGACTCGTAGGCGCGCCGCACCCCGGTGAACCGCGGGTGATGGGCGTAGATGAGATCGGTCAACGACGCCTCGCGCACCCGAGCGCGCAGCGCAAGCGTGGGGATGACCACCCGCGGGCCGATCCAAATCGACGAGTCACGGGTGAACACCAGGTTGGGCAGTGGCTCGATGACGAAGTCGGCCCCATGGTGCATGCGCAGCACCAACGACACGTCGGTGCGGATGTCCGACGGCAATTCGTTGAACGTCATGCCGGCCATCAGCACCTGGGCCAGCCTGCCCGCGTCCAGCCCCCGCAGGTACGCCGAAAGAGATTGCGCCAGCGGCACTCCGAGCCGGCGCGCGTCGACCGCGGCGGCGACGCCCTGCATCCGCGCCGCCCCGCTGTGGGTCAGCGCCTCGGCCAGCAGGTCCGACAAGAGCAGCACCTGCACGCCGCGGGAACGCAGCAGCTCGGCGAACTGGTCGTGTTCCTCTTGCGCGCGGGCGACCCAGGGCAACCCGTCGAAGAGCAACTGGTCCATGTTGCGCGGATTGAGCCGACGCAACTCGCCGCCGGGGCGGTGCAGGATGACGGCCCGCAGCGTGCCAACCTCGGAATTGGTGCCCAGCTCAACCACATCCACACTGAAAACGGTAGCCGCTCACGCCGCCGGTCCCCTCTTCATCGAACGGATGTGCGATAGACTCGGCCCCGTGGAGATGGCGGTACAAGGCTCCCTGTTCCAGCACACCGAGCGCAGAGAACTCGGTGACGGCGCGTTTATCGAGATCCGCGCGGGCTGGCTCACCGAGGCCGACGACCTGCTCGAAGGCCTGCTATCCACCGTGCCCTGGCGGGAGGAACGCCGCCAGATGTATGACCGGGTGGTCGACGTGCCGCGGCTGGTCAGCTTTCACGACCTCACCGTCGACGAGCCGCCCCATCCGTTGCTTTCCCGGCTGCGGCGCCGGCTCAACGACATCTACGCGGGCGAGCTCGGCGAGCCCTTCACCACGGTCGGATTGTGCTGCTACCGAGATGGCTCCGACAGCGTCGCCTGGCACGGAGACACCATCGGCCGCAGCAGCTCCGAGGACACCATGGTCGCGATCATCAGCCTGGGCGCCACCCGTACCTTCGCCATGCGCCGGCGCGCACGTCCTTCTAAAGGTCCGTCGTTGCGGCTGCCGCAGGCGCACGGGGATCTGCTCGTGATGGGCGGATCCTGTCAACGCACGTGGGAGCACGCCGTGCCCAAGACGTCGGCACCGGTGGGCCCGCGCGTCAGCATCCAGTTCCGGCCCCGCGGCGTGCGCTAGGTCCGATTGCGCGATTCCTTGCTCGCGCCGTTCCGGCGCTCACCGTCATCGCGCTAGGTCCGATTGCGCGATTCCTTGTTCGCGCCGTTCCGGCGCTCACCGTCATCGCGCTAGGTCCGGACCGCCTTCACCGCGCTGACGAGCAAGTCGCGGGCGCGTTGCGTGTCGACCGGGACGACCGGCTGCCCCGGGGTCACCAGCGGGTTGGCGGTGACGATCACCTGGTAATCACCGAATTGGGCGGAGTAGTCGTAGAGCTCGCCGGTGCGGGGGCCCCCCGCGACCAGCGCCTGCAGGACGCGGTGCACCCCCAGCGTGTGGGTTCCGTCGATCTGCGGCGCGTCGACCACCTCGATGCCGCCCCGCAGTTGCGGACCGGAAAAGGCCACCTTGGCGCAGTCCTTACCGGGGTCGTTGAAGGGCAGGGCTTTTGAGGTCTCCACGGCGATGACCACGAACCGGTTGCCCTTGCCCTCGGCCGAAATCGCGGCCATGTTGCCCTGCAGGTCCGGTGGCATTTCCGGCCCCGCCGCCGCTTTCGCGCAATTGGCGGGGTCGAACGTCAGCCCGTCGGGGAGCTTGCGGCCGGACAACACCTTGGGATCGATCCCCCGTTCACCGATGTCGGTGACCCTGAAGTCGGGCCCGAAGCTCGACTTGACCTCGGAGACCTTCTTGATGTCGACCTTCGCCGAGGTGGCCCCCGTTGAGCAGCCGGCGAGCACACCCACCACCGCGACTGTGAACGCCACCTTGAACATCGTGGCCAATCTACCCAAGGCCGATGCGTCAGCTGCGCAACGTGGACACCGTTTTGACGAGCAGATCGGCGGCGAATTGCGGGGGCAGTGCGGCCACCACCGAACCCGGGTCGGTGGTCAACGTGGTGAACGCGTAGAAGTTGCCCAGGTAGGCGGTGAACGTGTATGTGCGCGAATCGATCTCGGTGCCCGACTCGACGGCCGACCTGACGTCGGCCACCATCCCGACGGTTTGGGCGCCATCGATGCGCGGGGCGTCGACGAGGTGCACGCTTGCTGTGGTGCGCCCGGCGGTCATGGTCCACTGGCCACACGCGGCGACGACCTCGCCGGGCAGGTCAACGGGCCCCGGCAAAGCCACCACCACCGCGTCGACGATGCCGCCGCTGCCGGAACCGGACACGCCCTGCGCCGACTGGTCGCGTCCATTCCCGGGGTCGGCGAGGGTCCCGCACTGGGGCGGCCGCGTCTTGCTATCCGACGCGTCGGGCCCCAGGCTCCAGATCACTCCGGGGGAAGCTCCGCTGGGAATGCCCGTGGTCGCCTCGTAACCGGGCGGCAGGTCGCGAACCACCCGTTTGATGTTGGCGGGGTTGACCGCCGTCGGCGGCGGCGCCTTTGCAGGCGCCCGCGACGGTGTGGGCGCCGGAGCGTGAGCGCACGCCGCCACCAGCAACGCGATCGCGCAAGTCGTCACCGGGCCAAACCGGAACGGCCGCATGCCCGTTGATAGCACAACGAGCGGGCTCAGCCGACCACCTCGATCATCTGGCGGGCGACGTGCTCGATCTTTGCGGCCATGTCACGCCGAAACCCGTGGTCGCGTCGTTCGGGCACGTCGATGACGGTGGTGATGACGCCGACGTCTTCGCGCTGCCAGACCGCTCCGTAGTGGTCCATGATTGTGCGCATCGGCAGGTTGTCGGAAAGCATTCGCGCGGAGAACTTTTCGACCCCGGCGACCCGGGCCGCGATGGACAGCGCGTTGATCAGGAACGTGCCGATCCCGCGTCCCTGGTAAGCGTCGGCGACGGTGAAGGCGATCTCGGCGACGCTGCGGTCACCTTCGTCGCGCACGAATCGCGCGTCGGCCACCGGGTCCTTCCCGTCGATCACCACCCAGACGAAGTGGTCGACGTAGTCGACCTCCGAGAGGTAGTGCATCAACGCCGGAGTGGGAAGGCGCGGCGTCATGAAGCGCCGGTACAGCGTCTCGCTGGAGAATTCGATGTGCCCGTGCACGGTTCGCTCGCTGTCACCGGGCAGCACCGGTCGCAGCATCAGATGCGAGCCGTCGCGGACCCGGATCGGGATCGGCGTGATGAACGCGGCGAGGCGCTGGCGCACCGTGCGCAGCAGACGTTCCATGACCCCGGGAATGTGGACCATGCGGGCGAAGGCGTCATTGTCGCCGATCCATCCGGTCAGCGGCCCGGCGGTGGTGACCGTCGCGGTCCGCGGGATGTGACGAAGCAGGGCGATCTCTCCGATGAGCATGCCCGGCAATGCGTGTTCAGCGATGACCACGCCGTCGTCGCCGACGTGGGTGATCTCGACGATGCCCGACGAGATGAGCAGGAAAGAGACCGCTTCTTCGCCCTGCTGCATCAGCACCTGGCCGGCCGTCGCGCGCAGCGGTTGCAGAGAGGCGGCCAACGGCACCAGATCGGAGGCGGGACATCCCTCGAAGATGTCCATTGTCGCCAGCTCGTCGGCCCGCGCGCCGGTCAAGGCCACTGCGATAGCCCGCCGATCCCACCGTCGCGCCGTGGGTCTGCGCATCGCGGTGACCGCTGTGCCATGACCTGCCCGCCTGCGTTGCCGTCGTCTACCCCGCCAGTCCCCGAACTTCCGACGCGGTCGGATGTTGCCCAGGTTATGGGCTCGGTTCCGGCCGCGGCAAGGCTGAACCGCTTCGCCAGGATGATGCCGCGGGGCATGATGTCCGGGTGAGCGCGGGCCCGGACAAGATTCAGGTCGGCGGTCTCTGGTTCGATGCCCTGACCGAAGACCAGGTCGTCGACGTCGTGCGCGAAGCGTGGGCCGCTGGTCGGGGCGGCTCGATCGTCCCGGTGAACGTCGACGTGGCCCGGGCGGCCGCGCGCCGCCCCGAACTCGCCGAGCTGATCGCCCGGGCCACCCTCGTGGTCGCCGACGGCATGCCGCTGGTGTGGGCGGCGCGGGCCCAGGGGGACAGGCTGCCCGAGCGCGTCGCCGGCTCGTCGCTGATCTTCCCGTTGAGCGCCGCGGCGGCCGCCGACGGCAAGTCGGTTTACCTCCTCGGCGGCGCCGAGGGCGTCCCGGAGCAAGCGGCCGCGGCGCTCGTCGCGCAATCGGCCGGCCTGCGCGTCGCGGGCACGTGCTCGCCGTCGTTCGGCTTCGACGACACGGAGGACGGGGCGCGGCGGGCGGTCGCCGCCGTCGCAGCCGCCGCACCCGATCTGGTCTTCGTGGGTTTGGGCTTCCCCAGGCAGGAGCGCCTCATCGAGCTGGTGCGCCAGGAGCTCCCCCATGCCTGGTGCCTTGCCTGCGGCGGCGGCATCGCGATGACCGCCGGGGTCGTCCGCCGAGCCTCCCCCGTGCTGCAACGGCTCGGATTCGAGTGGGTGCACCGGCTGGCGCTCGAGCCGCGCCGCCTCGCCCGCCGGTACCTGCGGGACGACCTACCGTTCGCGCTGGCACTGGTGATCCGCTCTGCGGCCCAACGGTTTAGGCGGGGCTAGATTCCTTGGCGCTCAAGATGAGTCGCACGGCGGCGGCGAGGTCATCGACCACAACGTCGGCGCCCGCAGCATCTCCGTCACCGCGGCGAAGCAGAACCGTCGCCGTGCCGGCCGCTCGGCCCGCCTCCACATCGCTCTCGCTGTCGCCGATCATCACCGCCTCGGCCAGGGCGAACCCATGCTCCTGTGCCGCGCGCACCAGCATGCCCGCACCCGGCTTGCGACAGTCGCAACTGGCCGCGGCGTGCGGGCAGTGGTAGGCGGCGTCCAGGCGGGCGCCTTCGGCCGCCAGGAGTTGTTCCAGGCGGTCGTGCACGGCGGCGAAACGCGCCGCGTCGGCGGCCGGCTCCGATAGCCAACGCTGATTGGTCACCAGGATGGTGCGCAGACCGGCCGCGTTCAGGGCGGCCACCGATCGGGCGGCGCCCGGCAACAACACCAGGTCTTCGGGGAACCGGATGTACTCGCCGTCGGCGGCCTTGACGTTGATGGTCCCGTCCCGATCCAGGAAGACGGTGCTCACTTTCCGTAGATCGAGCATCAGTCGCGACGGTCTCAGCAGGGCCGCGGAAACAACGCCGCTTCGACCATCTCGCAGATCGAGTGGCCCAGGTGCAGGCACGCCTCCTGGACCCGCCCGGTGTTATCGCTCGGTACCCGGATGCAGAACTCGGCCACATCGGCCACCTTTCCCCCGCGCGCACCGGTGAGCGCCACCGTCGTCATCCCGGCGTCGGCGGCCGCCTCGAGCGCGCGGACGACATTCGGTGAGTTGCCCGAGGTGGTGAGGCCGACCACGACATCCCCCGCGCGGCCGGCGGCGAGCACCTGGCGGGCAAACACCTCGTCATAGGAGTAGTCGTTGCCGATCGCCGTCATCGCCGCCGTGGCGTCCGGCAGGCTGAACGCGGCGAGACCCGGGCGGTCAAAAGCGAAGCGCCCCATCAACTCTGCGGCCAGATGCCCCGCGTCTTGTGCGGATCCGCCGTTGCCGAAGAAGATCACCTTTCCTCCGGCTCGCAACGACTCGATCATTAGTCGCGCGATCTCGACGGTCTGCTCGGCGATGGCGCCCGACAGCATCTGCTGCTTGACCGCGATGGTGTCGGCCAGTCGCTCCTGGACCAGCTCGACGCTCGGCGTGACGACATCCGAGCGGCTCATGCCTGCCATGTGGTCAATCCCTTGCTCTCAAAAGCGAATTCGGTGATGGTGGCCCCGGCCGACTCGAGGCTTTCGATCAGGCGGTGCTTCTTCGCGAAGTCGCAGAACAGCAGGATGTAACCGCCGCCGCCCGCCCCGGTGATCTTGCCGCCGAGTGCGCCGTTGCGCAGGGCCAGGTCGTAGAGCTCGTCGATGCGCTCATTAGTGATGTACGGGGACATGCGCTTCTTCTGGGTCCAGGCCTCGCCCAGCAGGGCGCCGAAATCGTTCAGCTTGTTCGTCAGCAGGGCGGCCTTCATGGCAACGGCCAGCTCCTTTTGTGCCCGGAGTCCGGCCAGGGTGTCGTCGGCGCCGGTGGTGGCGCGCCGCGTTTGGTCCTCGATCACGCGGGCGGAGTCCCGCGTGATCCCCGTAAAGCACAGCAGCAGGCTCAGTTCGAGCTCGAACGCGGTCTCCTCGCGGATACGCAGCGGGTTGACGATCACGCGGTCGGTGAACTCGATGAAGTTGAACCCGCCGAACGTCGCCGCATACAGGTCCTGCATGCCGCCCGTGATGCCCAGGTCCTCACGCTCGATGGCACAGGCCAGCTGCGCGGTCTCGTATTCGCCCATCGGCACGCCGTAGTGCTCGGCGAGCAGGCCGGTCAGCGCGACCATCATCGTCGACGACGAGCCCAGACCCGATCCTGGCGGAGCGCTCGAACGCAGCACCAGGTCATAGCCGTCCGTGCCCTCCTTGCCGAACCTGCGCACCGCGGCCTTGATCAGGTCCAGGCTGCCGTCGTAGAGGATCTCGCTGTCGAGCGTCATCTCGTGGGTGGTCTTGAAGTCCACCGACTCGATCGTGACCCGGCGATCGGTGCGCGGGGACAGCGATCCCTGCGCGTATCGGTCGATGGTCGCGGAGAGGACGCAGCCGCCTTCGGTGGTCGGGAACGGCGGTACGTCGGTGCCGCCCCCCGCGAATGAAATCCGCAGCGGCGCACGCGCGCGGATTCGGGGCCGGGGCAGGGGATTCACTCGACGTAATCCGATCAGCCGGCCGACGCGCGTCCCGCGATCGTCTGCGAAAGGTGCGCCACGTCCTAATCCCATCCGTTGCCTGCGCGAGGCCCCAATGCGTCGCCTCTCACGAAGAGCCCTAGCGTAACAGCCGGATCGGCAGAAAAATCGGGATTCACCTGCGGATTATGCCAACCCGTCCAAGCCTTCACGAAAGCGATGAAATGACCCAGGATGCAGTCGAATTGACCCGTGGTCTGCTCACCGAGGCCGCGGTACCGCGGCACGGTTTCCTCGACGTATTGGGCGAATCGATGAGTTCCCCGGCCCCGACGTTCGCGCAGCGAGCCATGAACAGCCCCTTCGTCGCGACGGTCTACGAGCGGCTGTGGCGCCCCGCCGCGTTCTATGCGGCCAGTGGCGTCACCACCGGCGCCGAGCAGCGGCGCGCGGCTACGGCGTTGCGGCTGTCCACTGCGGGACGATTGCTCGACGTCGCCTGCGGCCCAGGCAATTTCACCGGATCGCTGGCGGAACAGCTACCGGACGGTGGCCTGGCCGTCGGTTTCGACATCTCCGAGCCGATGCTGACGCGCGCCGTCCTGGACAACAGCACCCCGCGCACCTGCTATGTCCGCGGAGACGCCCGCGCGTTGCCGTTCGCCGACGCGACATTCGACGCGGTCTGCTGCTTCGGGGCCCTGTACCTGATGCCCGAGCCGTTCCGCGTGGCTCGCGAAATGGTGCGGGTGCTCAAGCCCGGGGGCCGCATCGCGGTCCTCACCAGCTACGTCCCGGACCTGCCGCCGGTGCGGCATGCGATGACCGCCGGCGCCGGCGTCATCGGGCTCACCATGTTCGACCGGCGCGCCTTCGTCGACCTGTTCTCCTCGGCCGGGCTGGTCGACGTCGAGCAACAGACGCAGCGGGCGCTGCAATTCGTCGCCGCCGCAAAGCCGGACTGACGAGACTAGGAGGCCACCTTGCACACGCCGAGGACCCGGACGACCGGCGTGCCAGCCGCGCATTCCAGCACCCAGGGGTCGCCGTCGTCGATGGGCTCCGAAGTCAGGGTGAAACTCACCGGCTGCCCGCTGCGCTGGGTCATCTGCGTGCATTCGACCTGGAAGAGGCGATAATCACCGCCCTGATCGATGGCGAGTGAGAACCCTGGCCGCACCGACTCAACCGGCACCTTCTGCAGGTAGTAGTCAACGTTCATCCGTCGACCGTAGGACCGGTATTCCGGCGCGCCGGGGGCCGCCACGCGCCTCTTAAGCAATGTTCAGGCAAATTTTGGGACCGTATTAATCTTCGCCGCGCGCATGCGCACCGGGCTGCAGGACGAACTCGGCGATCACGGCCGCCATGTCGTCGATGGCCCGGCGGGGTATGACTTCGTAACCATGCGTGCTCAGCGTGGGCACGCACAGCAGGCCCGCGCGCGGCGTCAGCCCGTTGGCCTTCGAATGCGACGCATCGGATTCGAACGCGCCCAGCACGGCGGCCTGGGGCGACAGCCCCAACTCGGTGGCGATGCTCATCAGCCGGTCGGCGACGTCTTTGTCGTAGACGCACAAGGCGTCGCTGTAGCCGACGATCGGGCCGCCGGTGACGGTGGTGCCGTATTCCTGCTCGGTGGGGCCCACCTCCAGCGCGAGGGTGAGGGTGCCGGGCAGCGACCCGCTGGCGTAGGTGCCGCCCACGCCGCCGATCTCCTCGTTGGTGGTGAACACGAGGTAGACGTCGTCGACGGGCCGCTGGCCGCGGTCGCGCAGCTGGGCGGCCGCGCGCAGCAGGGCGGCCACCGCGGCCCGGTCGTCGAGGAAGTAGCAGCCCAGGTAGCCGCCGAACTCGACCAGCGTCCTCTTGCTGCGGTCGACGCACACCCGGGTGCCCGGGCGCACGCCGGCGGCCTCGAGCTCGTCGGTGCTCAGCCCGGTGAAGACGTAGACGTGATCCCAGTCCAGCGCCTTATCGCCTTGGTCGGGCTTGGTCTGCCAGATCCGCTGGCTCTCCTGCGTGGTGTGCTCGGAACCGAGCGTGAGCACCGCGGTCAGCGTCTCGTGCTGGCCGAGCACGGCGACGGGCCCGAGGCCGAAGTTGCCCGGATACATCGTGCCCAGCTGGGTCAGGTGCAGCGTGCCGTCCGGCTCCACGCGCTTGACCAGCATGGACAGTTCGTCCATGTGCGCCATGATCCGCGTCGCCACGCCGGGTTCGGCCGCCGAGGACACCCGGTGCCGGTGGGCGCGCCCGACGCCGTCGGCGGGCGGATCGGCGGCGATGTACCCGATCAGATTCCCGGCGTCGTCGGTCCACATGTCGTCGACGACCGGTCGCAGTTCCCGGGCACACACGGCGCGCACGTCGGCTTCCTGGCCGCACGGCCCGTAGGCCCACAGGAGTTCTTGCAGCAGGCCGTCGGTGGCGTTGTCCTCGCGCGTCGCCATTCGGTCCTTTCAGGTTCGCGGCTCGTCCGAAAGGATCAGTACCCCGCTGGTGTGGTGTGCAACCTCGGGCCTGCTCGGCGCGGCGGTTACGCGTACGCGAGTTCCAGCCGTTCGAGGCGCCGAACCAGCAGACTGGGGAGCCACCTCCCGACGGCGGCGGCCGTGACGTTCGAGGTTCGCTCGAGGAGGTGGCCCAGCACAATGGTCGCCTCCAACCGGGCGAGTGCGGCTCCGACGCAGAAGTGGATTCCCTTCCCAAAGCTGATGTGGCCCTTCCCCGCAGGCCGGTCGAGTCGAAACTCTGCGGGGTTGTCGAAGTGCGAGGGGTCCCTATTGGCGGCTCCCCACAACAGGATCAGGCGCGAACCCGCCGGCAATTCGGCGCTGCACAGTTCGGTGTCGTCGACGACGTGCCGGTAGTGACCGCGGAAGGGCGGTTCGTAGCGCAGCACCTCTTCCAGAAACGCCCCGAGCGCGTCCGGCCGATCCCGCAGCTGCCGCTGGATATCCGGCCGAGTCGCCAAAACCCAAGCGGCAGAACCGATCAGGGAGGCCGTGGACTCGCCACCCGCGCTGAACAGTGTGATCATTATGGCGAGTGCCGCTAAGTCGTCCAGATCGCCGGAGGCGCAGGCGCTAGCGAGATCACCGAGCAGATTGTCTTGTCGATTGCCGGCCGCGTGCTGGAACAGTTCCGTGACGTAGCCGCTGAGTTCCAGCACCGCGATGCCCGCGGCATCCAGCTGATCTTGGGTGACCAGCCCTTCGACCACTTGGGTCGCGGAGTAACCCCACCGGATGAGCTTGTCGATGTCGGCGTCGGGAACGCCGATGATCCTGCCAACGATCATCATAGGCAGCCGGTTCGCCATTGCGCTCATCCATTCGATGCGTCCGTCTCGCGCCCGGACATCCCAGATCCGGGCTGCGGTGTCGGCGATGAATGGTTCGAAGGCGCGGATGCGCTTCGCCGCGAGTTGTGGCAGCAACGCCTTCCGATGCACGGAGTGGACCGGCTCGTCGGCCGTGGCCAACGCTTGGGTGGGTCCGCCGAGTTCGCCCATCGGCAAAGCTGCGACGCCCCCTCCTGGCTGATACATCATCGTCGCGGTCAGGTTCGACGAGAAATCGGCGCAGCGTGTTACCGCCTCGCTCACACCAGCCCAACTACTCACCGCGTAGAAGTCCGAATCTCCGATGCGATGGACGTGTCCGGCCTGATGCATCCGCTCGTAGAGCGGATACGGGTTCTGGATGAACTCGTCGTCGAAGAGCGCCAGGCCAAGACCACCGTCTCTCGATGTCATTCCTCAACGCTGAGCGGCGAAGACCTGCCGAGTCAATCGAAATCGACGAAGTTGCAATCCCCGGTACCCGCCTCCCGACCGCGTCGTCTCACCAGCGGGACATGACCTGCGGACACGGTGAAACATATCGCCAAGATCGTCTCAATTCTGAGAAGATATACATTCAGCGACTCAAGGGGGTGGAGGCCGTGGTCCGAGACGACTGGGTCGTCGGTGGCGATCGCCGGACCGCGGCGGCTGAACGTATCTACGCCGCGGCAACCGACCTCGTAGTGCGCGAAGGGCTGGATGCCTTCGACATCGACACCCTGGCGACGAGGGTCCACTGCTCGCGAGCCACCATCTACCGCTATGCGGGCGGCAAAGCCCAGATACGAGACGCGGTGCTGATTCGCCTGGCAGCGGGGATCATCGAGACGGTTCGCCGTGCCGTGGAGGGGCTCAGTGGGCCCGAACGCGTCATCACCGCCGTCACCGTCGCACTCGAGCAGATCAGATCGGACCCGTTGCGACGGTTGATGCTCAGTCCGGGCAGTTCTCCGGACTTGGGCGAGTTGCATTCCTCGCCGGTGCTCAGTCATCTGGCGGCCGAGCTCACGGGAATCACCGACGACCCGGAGGCGGCGCAGTGGATCGTACGGGTGGTGCTGTCCCTGGCCTACTGGCCGCTGGCGAGCAGTCGCGTCGAACGAAAAGTGCTGCACCGGTTTCTTGCTCCCGGCTTCACCGAAGGGTGAATCAGCCGGCCGCTAAGGGCAGTCGGTCCGGCTCTTCGATCGCCCCTCGATTCGTTGACGGCCGTCATTGACGGGCGTCAGTGACTTGCCGTACCGTGCAGCCATGGAGGCACAGGCCCCTCCCGGAGCCGCAACATCGGCGCGGGGCGTCCGGGAGGCTCGACGACTCGAGACCCGGGCACGCTTGTTCGACGCCGCGCTGGCCGAGATTGCGCAGCGCGGGCTTGCCGCCGCCGACGTGAGCGCCATCGCCGCCGCGGCGGGCGTGGTGCGGGGAACCTTCTATTTCCACTTCCCGACGAAGGAGCACGTTCTCGCCGAGTTGGAGCGCAGCGAGGAGACGCGGATCATCAGCGAACTCGGCGCCGCCAACGGCGACCTGTCGTCGATCCTCTCGCAACTCGTGGCCCACGTCCTGGATGCCGAAAAACGTTTGGGCGCCGCAGTTTTCCGGGATATGCTCGGCCTACACTTCTCGTCGTCCCGTCCGGTCGAAGACGAGTTCGCGCAACACCCGCTCGCACGGTTTCTGGTGGGCCTCATCAGCCGGGCGCAATCCGCGGGGCAAGTCTCGGCCGAGGTAGACGCCGCGGAGCTCGGCACGTTCTTTCTCACCGGGCTCTTCGCGCTGCTGGCCACCGGAACACACGATCCTGCGCAGTTAAGCCGTTACGTGACAACGATTGTCAAAGGAATGGAGAAACGATGAACGGCATCGAAGGGTACCGGGACTTTCTGGCCCGGCGTGACGGCGAAGCCGACCTGCTCAACAGGCGGTTGGCGAATCGCGAGCATTTCTTCAACGAGCTCGAGGCGAACCCCGTCCGGTCAGCCCATCCCGCCGACCGAGACACGTTCCTTCGCAACCTGCGCCGCCGGCGACCGGAAGCCGGGCTGGATCCGAAGATGCTGTTCCTGCTGGCAACGGCCAAACTGAACCAGGCTGAGAGGTTCGGAGTCGGACTCGGGGAAACCTACGGGCGCAACAGCGATCAGAACCTGCCGCCCGAGAACGTTTACCTCGAACTCGAAGAGCACTACCACACGCGGCTGCTCGCGTACGCCCTCGACATCTTCGATCTGACGTTTCAAGTCGTTCCCCCACCGTTCGTGATGCGCCAGTTCGTGAAGACCGGCGTTTTCCTACCCGAACGGCCGAGCTTTCTCTTCGTCGGAGCCGCTGAGATGGCGGGCTGCATCATGTTCGACGAGCTACGGCGCGCCGGCATCAAACTGTTCGCGGACGAACCGGAAGTCGCCGAGCGAATCGAACTGCTGTACAGCGAGATCCTGACGGACGAGATCGGACACGTCGGCTACTGCGCATCGCGCTGCACCGCCGGGGAGCGGGCGATCATGCGGCGCCTCTATCCACTCATTGGACGAATGTTCGCTCGCCAGACCGCCGAGATCAGCCTCCTGATCGACCCGAAGGCGTTGCACGCCCGGCTCAACCGCCCCTTCAACGTCGACGAACTGACCGCCGACCTGGACAACGAAACGTATCTCGTCGCTCACCCGTGACGGGTTGAGCGCTTGAACACGGGATCCCAATTCGGGGAGTAACGTCATCAGCCTGTCCGGGGAACGAATGGCGAACTTTCTGGCGGTGCGATGCAGCTGGTCTGGCTCAACGTTGCCGATTTGATCGGCCAGGCCGGCGGTGACCCGTGGGCGATCAACCGGAGTCTGCAGGCCGGCAACCCGTTCGAGATTTCTCAATTGGCGGACGCCTTCCACCAGGCCGGCGTGTGCACCGCCGAGGCGGACCATGCGTTCGAGCAAGCCCGTAACCGATTCGACGCGGCCTGGAACCACCAGAACGGCGACCACCCGATCAACGATTCGGCCGAGGTGCAGCGGACGGTCAAATCGCTTGGGGCGCAATGCCTGAAGCTACCCAAGATCGGGGTCGACCTGGAGAACATCGCGGCCGCCTTGGCCGAGGCGCAGAAGGCCGGCGCCGCCCAGATCGCCGCGCTGGAACGGCAGTTGCAGCTGCTCGACAAGCTCATCGGCGCGGCGATGAAGGATCTGGAGGACCCCAAACTCGACCCGAGCAGTCGTTCCCAGCTGGAGTCGTTGATCAAAGACGCCCGTGCCGACGCCGCCGACGAGACCAGGGATGCTTTGCACCAGCTGCAGTCGATCCGCGACGGCTACTCCAACACGCTGCAGAGGTCACTGGGCGCCTTGCACGGCGACGGATACGACCAGTCGGGTATCCAGGCGGTCGAGGGTCCGCTGTCGCCGGTACCGGACCTGCCGGACGACCCCAAGGAATTTGCGGACGTCTGGAACACTCTCACGCCCGCGCAGAAGGACCGGGAGTACCAACGGAACCCAATGATCGGAAATCACAATGGGATGCCCGCGGTGGACCGGGATCATTACAACCGGCTCAACCTGGCCGACGAACTGGGCCGCGCCCAGGCGGCCGCTGCACAGGCCGACGCGCTGAAGGCCCAGCATCCCGATTGGGCGGCGGGCAAGAACATTCCGCCGCCGAACGAGCCGGGGGCGATTTTCGACGACCGCCTCGCCTACGAGGCGTGGCAACGCCAATACGATGCCGCCCGGGACGGGGCCAAGTACCTGCCCGACCTGCAAGCCGTCGACAGAACCGTCAAAGCGAGCCCCGATCGCAAGCTCATGCTGCTCGACACCAAAACCGGTAAGCAGGCCCGCGCCGCGATCGCGGTCGGAGACCCCGACGCGGCCACCCACGTATCGGTCACCGCGCCCGGCTTGAACACCACCGTCCACGGCGCCATCGGGGGCATGGTGTCCGAGGCGACCGACGCGAGAAAGGAAGCGCTCCGCCAATTGAGCCTGACCCCTGGGCACGAACACGACACCGTGTCGGCCATCGCGTGGATCGGTTATGACCCGCCGCAGGTGCCGGGCTTCGACGACATCGGCAAATCGCTTGCCGGCGGGTGGGATGTCAGCCACGACGCCGTCGCCAGAGCCGGTGCCCATGACCTGGCCGGCTTCTACGACGGGATTCAGGCCGCCCACCACGGCGGCCCGGCCGACCTCACGGCGATAGGACACTCCTACGGCTCACTGACCACCGGCCTTGCCCTGCAAGAGCCCGGCGATCACGGGGTGTCGCGAGCGTTGTTCTACGGCTCACCCGGCATCGAAGCCTCCACACCGCAACAGCTCCACCTGCAGCCCGGGCACGTGTTCACCATGGAAACGCCCGACGACCCGATCCAGTGGACCTACGACGGCCCGGCCATCGCCCACGACGTCGCCCCCTTCCTGCCGCCGCCCTTCCGGGACCTCGCTACAAGTGTCCTGGGCGCGGCGGACGCCTCCGGCGCCGGCCACTTCGGCCCGAACCCGGCGACCAACCCGAACTTCACCCACCTGGCCACCGGTCCCGCCACCGTGTCTGACGGCGATGGCGGCACCCTCACCCTTCAAGACGCGCACGGCCACAGCGACTACCCTCGCTTTCCCGACGGCGGCGGACTCAGAACGACCAACTACAACATCGCCGCCGTCCTCGCCGGACTCGGAGATAAGGCGGTTCCCACGAAGTGAGCAACAACCAGACCAGCGCCCGGAACCTGCAACGCCACGGCATGCTGTGCATCGCCATGGCCGCAATCGCACTAGCCGCAGGAGGATGTCACGTGAACCAGCCCTACGCGCCTACCCCACCCAACGACGCGACCAAGGCCCTCCAGGTGCTCAAGTCCCTGCCCTCGTTCGAGGACACCCAAACCCAGGTGCAGGCCGCGATGAACGAGATCACCGCCGCGGCAAGCAAATTGATCCCCTCGATCAGGTGGGAGACACCGCACGAGGGCTCCGGCGACAACTGCGAGCGACCGTACGAGCAAACCGACGGCAAACGCTACTTCCTCCCCGACGCCGTTGCCGCCAACGTGCCGGTCTCCGAGCAACAGTGGGCGACGATCCAAGAGACCGCCAAACAGGCGGCCGCCAAGATCGACGCCACCGACGTGCAGGTGATGCAGAACAGCCCCGGAAACCACGACGTGGGGTTCTACGGCCCCACCGGGATCTTCATCAAGGTCGGCTACCGGGGGAACCTCGTCGTCGCCGGCTACACCGGCTGCCGGCTGCCCCGCGACAAGAAATAGGTCGCGTGGTCGGCTATTCCGCGGACCAGAAATACGTGTAGTACTCCCGGACTTCCATTACCGATGACCACTGCGGAAATCCAGCGATAATCTCGGCATCGCCCAACTCCCCCATATCGGGCGGAGTATCGCCCAACCCCTCGATCTGCCCGATGTAAACACGAGCTGCTTGACCCGACACGGTCAAACGACCGAACCGCAGAACATAGTCCGGCGGTTCAGCGCCCTTCGAACCCTCAAGAGGCAGTGGCGCGCCGGCCGCATCAACAGCCCACGAATCCTCGTTCCCGGCATCCCGCGTCGGGAATGGCCCCCCGGCCCGTGCAGATCGCGTCGGCTCCCAATCACCATATTGAGCGTGCCAGGGGCGCTGACGCACCTGGTCGTCGTTCGACCAGGTCACGCCTCCCACGCCGTTCAGCACGACCAGGGCCGCGTTCGAACCCTCGAAGTCGCGACACCATTGAATGGCGCACAGAACTCCGACGCGGGAGCGCTGGGGTGACAGGCGCATATCAATGAACTCGGCTTCATCCAGCGCGCCTACCAAGACGAGGGGATTTCGTCGCGAGGACGTTGTTGCCTCCACCTCCGGTGTGAATTCGTAAAGCTGACTGACCGGATAAAGACTCATGGGTAGTAGCTTCTCCTCACTCCGGCAACGGTATATGTGCGAAGTCGTCGGATGGTGGAATCGTCCGTCCGGTAAAAGGATTCACCGTTTGCCCCATGCCATTCATATACACTACATAACCATTCGGATACTGGGGCGTCGGCTCCATGACGCGAATAGTTGTCACCCGCGGATCGCAGCCCGCCTGTCCGGGCTGGATGGGGAAAAGCCACCCCTTACCGGAATCTGCTGGCCCGGTTGAACTTTCGCCGGCAGGAACGCCCGGCAGCTGCTCCCCGTGCGGGCCGGCGACGGTTTCCGGCGGATGCTGATGGAATAGGACGTCAAGATATTGCCGCTTTTCCGAGTTCAGCTGCTCAGCCTCGAAGTTGAAATCGGCTCGTCGCGGATCATTGGGCGGCAGCCGATCAATGACCGGCTTATCGATATTGTTGTGCTCCCAAATCCTCCGGTTGACATCCCGCAGGCCCGCCTTGGCTTGCTCGCGTGACATCGCCGGCTGCGGAGCGTCTTTGAACGTGTGGTTGGCGACGCCACGAACGTGGTTGTCGGCCGGGAAGGTATCGCGGATGCCGGCGACCGCGACACTGATTTTGCCGGCGACCTCTTGGTCGAGGCTCACGAGTTGCACGGCGCGCTGGCGGATATCGCTCGCCAAGGCCTGCGCCTGAGCTTGCCGAGCGGCCTGCTGCACGGTCGAGCCGCCGACCATACGATCGCTAACTGAAAGATCTTCGCCAACAACAAACCCCGCGCTGCGCCCGTCTTCGACGGCGTAACGCACCCGGGAGCGAGCCGCGGTGAGATCTGAAGCGGCGCCGCGTGCGACGCCTGCCGCGGCTCGGAGTTGGTCGACGACCGCGCTGGTGCTTGTCATATCGGAGTGCGTCGCGCTGCGCACCGCGAGAGCGGCATCGCCGCGCCAATCGACTGACAGCGCGTCCCGCCACACCTGGTGCGCGACGCCATAACTGCGCTCGCCGACGGTCTCCCAGTAATCGGCCGCCTCGGTCAGGTGGTCGGTCGGCCAAGCCAACAGCGCGGACAAGCCGGGAACCCCAGCGACCCCCGCCATTGCTACCCGCCGTTCACCGACGGTGCCACCGCAGCGAATTCCGTGGCGGAAGCGGCTTCACTGGACGCATAGCGGTGATCCGCTTCAGCGACAGCAGTGGCGCGTGTCCCCACCCGTGCGGCCAATCCGCTACTGAACCGGGCCACGTCGCTGTGGGCGGCGGTGACCGCAGACGCGCTGGCCTGACAGGACAAACCCAGCGTCGGGGCCGCCAGCGTCTCACCGAGATCGCCAGCCAAGGCGCTCCAACGGGTGGCCATCGCCTGCACACCGGCCGTATCCACACGCAATGGTTGAGACACGAGCGAAGTGTATGCAGGCGAATTTACGCCTGCCAGTCACCGCGACCACGCCGGACCTGGCCGCCGCGCGCGGCCGGCCAAACTGCCGCGCGGTCTCCGCAGACGGCTCCCGATATTGCTCGAACGATGGCCTGACCTGCTCAAACTCTGTGGAGCTAAGGGGATTCGAACCCCTGACCTACTCGATGCGAACGAGTCGCGCTACCAACTGCGCCATAGCCCCTGACCGCTAGCAGGCTACCAGCCGCGGCACGAACCGCCGAACTGCCGGCACTACTCGCCGACGGCGCGCGGCAGGTCCCGGGGCCAACCGAAGTTCCGCATCGGCATCGCGTAGTCCAGGTGCTCGAAGATCGGATCCTCGTCGTCGATTTCCAGCACCACCGCGCCGGGACGCCGCAGCCGAGACGGGACCACGTCGTAGTCGCGGTCGTAGGCGTTCTCCACGCCCATCCGCGCCCGCGCCATCCGCTGCATGCGGCGGTGGCGCACCTTCTCCTCGATGCGGGTCTGGCGCCGCAGGTACGCCAGGTACAGCAGCGTCACCGCGGTGGCGGTGCCGCACGCCCACCACGCGCTCGGCGAGATCTTGAACGCGGCTGTGGCCGTGCCGACCAGGACGACCGCCATCACCATCAGCACGCGCCTGCGGAACTTGTACTTGCGGGCGCTGACCGCGGCGGCGGTCTTCGCGTCGAACCGGCGGCGACGGGAGGAGTTCCGCGGGATCGGCGCCGGCATTTCCTCGTCGTCGGCCTCGGCCTCCGGCTCCAGACCCGAAGAGTCCTCGACGTATTCGAAGCCTTCGTCGTCTTCTTCGTCGCCGGCGTGGGCGACGATATCGGTGTCGGAATCCTCGTCGTCCTCGGCTTCCTCCTCGACCGCCGCGCCCGCCGGAAGCGCCTGTGAATCCTCGACGACGTCGACGTCGAGGTAGTCGGGCTCGGTGCGCTCGGGCGCCGCAACCTTCATGACCACCGGGCGCAACTGGCGCAGTTCCTCGGTGTCGTGGTCGTCTGCGTCCTCTTCGTTCTCCTCCTCGGCGAGGTCGCGGTCCTCGTCGAGCTCGGTTTCGGCCGA
Organism: Mycobacterium sp. 852002-51613_SCH5001154; assembly: GCF_001667425.1. Taxonomy (NCBI): domain Bacteria; kingdom Bacillati; phylum Actinomycetota; class Actinomycetes; order Mycobacteriales; family Mycobacteriaceae; genus Mycobacterium; species Mycobacterium sp. 852002-51613_SCH5001154. Next base: position 81,661 of record NZ_LZII01000080.1, read on the forward strand.
CTCTTCCGGTGGCTTCCAGTCCGGGTCGGTGCGGTGACCGGCGGCCGGACCGCTGCGCTTGATCAGGCGCGAGTTCCCGCCACCGTTGAGGACCCGGGTCGCCAGGGCCACGTCGCTGGTGCGCCGCACGGCGTCGCGTTTGCTGACCAGCATCGGCACCAAGACGAACAGCCAGAGCACAACGAGCGAGATCCACAACAGTGACTGCGGAATGCTTGGCATGACGACCTGCTCTCTTCGGTTCCGATCCCCGCGAGGCCCACCGGGTCCAGCGCGGCCGGGTCTTGGTGACCAGGACAATTACACACCTGTAATTTGCCTCTCACAAGCACCATGAGTCACTCGTGTCGCGGTAGCCACATCGCGAGGGGCCGTCAAGCCCAGCTGGCGTGTCCGCCCCGGACCAGGGTCGAGGCCACCGATCCGGACACCTCTTCGGCGGTGATGGCCATCAAGAGATGGTCCCGCCACGCCTTGTCCACCTCGAGGTAGCGCTGCAACAGCCCCTCCTGGCGGAACCCGACTTTCGCCAATACGGCTCGGCTGGCGGCGTTTTCGGGCCGCACGGTGGCCTCCACGCGGTGCAGCATCACCGGGCCGAAGCAATGGTCCAGGCCCAGCGCCAACGCCGCCGTGGCCACGCCGCCGCCCGTCGCCGACCGCGGCACCCAGTAGCCGATCCACGCCGACCGCAGCGCCCCATGGGTGACGTTGCCGATGGTCAGCTGGCCACAGAACTGCCCGTCGAGCTCGATGACGTAGGGCAACATGCGGCCGGCACGGGCCTCGGCGCGTAGGCCGGAGCACAGCGCCGGCCACGCGGCGACCGTGTGCCGGGCCGTCCAATCGCCCTCCGCGCTGGGCTCCCACGGCTCGAGGTGCGCGCGGTCGGCCAACCGGATGCGGCTCCACTGGGCGCCGTCGCGCATTCGCACCGCCCGCAACCGAACCACCCCCGCCGGGACGCGCAACGGCCCGACGTCCAGCGGCCAACCCGGATGACGGGCGTTGGTACGCAACAGGTTCACGAACGCGCGGAGTCGTTGCACTTAACCGCGCTGAGCCAAGAAGGCGACGTCGACAATCTCGCCGGTGCGGATTTGTTCGGCGCCGCTGGGCACCACCACGAGGCAGTTCGCTTCGGCGAGGGTGGCCAGCAGGTGGGAGGACGCCCCCGGGGCTCCACCCAGCGCCTGCACCAGATATTCACCGGTCTCCTGGTCGCGCATCAGCTGGCCGCGCAGGTAGCCCTTGCGCCCGGCGACCGAAGTGATGGGCGACAGCGTGCGGGCTTGCACGATCCGGCGCATCGGCTGGCGCTTGCCCAGGGAAAGCCGGATCAGCGGCCGCACCATCACCTCGAAGACGACCAGCGCGCTGACCGGGTTGGCGGGCAGCAGGAACGTCGGGACACCATCGCGGCCCAGCTGCCCGAATCCCTGGACGGACCCGGGATGCATCGCTACGCGGACGACTTCCATCTCCCCGAGCTCGGAAAGCACCGACCGCACCCGCTCGGCCGCGGCACCCCCGACGCCGCCGGCGATCACCACCACCTCGGCCCGGTTGACCTGGCCCTCGATGACTTCGCGGAATTCGCCGGGGTCGCTGCTGACGATGCCGATGCGGTTGACCTCCGCGCCGGCGTCGCGGGCCGCCGCCGCCAACGCGTAGGAGTTGACGTCATACACCTGGCCGTTGCCCGGGGTGCGCGAGATATCGACCAGTTCGCCGCCGACGGCGACCACCGTCACCCGCGGCCGCGGATGCACCAGCACCCGTTCGCGCCCGACCGCCGCCAGCAGGCCGACCTGGGCCGCGCCGATGACCGTGCCCGCACGCACCGCGACGTCACCGGGCTGCACATCGTCCCCGGTGCGGCGCACGTACGCGCCCGATGGTGCCCCGCGCAGGATCCGCACCCGCGAGCTGCCGCCATCGGTCCAGCGCAACGGGATGACGGCGTCGGCCAGCGTGGGTAGCGGGGCCCCGGTGTGCACGCGGGCGGCCTGGCGGGGCTGCAGGCGGCTGGGCGTGCGCGCACCGGCCTCGACGGTCCCCATCACGGGCAGGACCAGGCCCTCGCGCCGGTCTTCGTCGAGCTCCGCATCGCCGGGCGGTTCGCCCAGACTGTCGGCGCCCACTTCGCCGATGCCCAGCACGTCGACGCTGCGCACCGCATAACCGTCGATCGCGGCCTGATCGAACCCGGGCATGGGGCGCTCGGTGACTACTTCCTCGGCGCACATCAGCCCCTGCGCCTCGGCGATGGCCACCCGGATCGGCCGCGGAGCCACCGCGGCGGCCGTTATCCGGGCCTGCTGCTCCTCCACAGAACGCACAGCGCGCCTCTCTGCCCTAGACGGGCGCCGTGTCGGGCCGGGCGCATCGGCCGGCTACTTCTCGGCCAGGCCTAACCGCGCCACCAACCATCGCCGCAAATCCGGGCCGTAGTCGTCACGATCCAATGCAAAGTCAACCGCAGCCTTGAGGTAGCCGCCGGGATTTCCCAAGTCGTGTCGGGATCCGTGATGCACGACGACATGCACGGGGTGGCCCTCCGAAATGAGCAGGGCGATCGCATCGGTCAGCTGCACTTCGCCGCCCACCCCACGGTCGACGCGGCGCAACGCGTCGAAGACGGCGCGGTCGAGCACGTAGCGGCCTGCCGCGGCCAACATCGATGGGGCGTCCTCGCGCTTGGGCTTCTCGACCATGCCGTTGACCTTCAGCACGTCGGGGTTGTCGTTGCCGGGCACCGGCTCGACATCGAAAACCCCGTAGGCGCTGATCTCTTCGGGCGTCACCTCGATGGCGCACAACACCGTGCCACCGTGGTCCGCTCGCACCTTCGCCATCGCCTCCAGCACGCCCGTCGGCAGCACCAGGTCGTCGGGCAGCAGCACCATCACGGCGTCGTCGTCGGACGTCAGCGCGGGCTCCACGCAGCTGATGGCGTGCCCCAAGCCCAGGGGCTCGGCCTGCACCACGGACTCGACCTTGATCAGCTGCGGCGCGCGACGCACCTTGTCGAGCATGGCCTTCTTGCCGCGGGCCTCCAGCGTGCCCTCGAGGACCAGGTCCTCGACAAAGTGCGCGACGACGCCGTCCTTGCCCTCGGAGGTGATGATCACCAGGCGGTCGGCGCCCGCCTCAGCCGCCTCGGCGGCGACCAGCTCGATGCCGGGGGTATCGACGACCGGCAGCAGCTCCTTGGGAACCGTTTTCGTCGCGGGCAGGAAGCGGGTACCAAGACCGGCAGCGGGCACGATCGCCGTGTGTGGGACCACCACTTTTGGGCTTGACATTGTTCACACGATAACCCGAACACGGTTTGCCGAGTCGATGTGGCGCGGCCGAAGACCCGGCTGCAATGGTTAACCCATGGCAACCACCAGCAAGGCCGTGTTGCGGGGGCAGCTGCAGGCGGCCCGGCGTCGCGTTGCCGACGCCGTTCGGGCCGACGAGGCGCGCATGTTGTGCCAGCGACTGGAGGCCGCGGAAAACTTCCTGAGCAGCGGGAGCACGATCTGCGCATACGTGCCGGTCGGCGCCGAGCCCGGCTCGATCGACATGGTGGACGTGTTGCTGCGGCTGGCCGGACGGGTGCTGCTACCGGTTGCGCGCACCACCGCCGACAACACGCCGCTGCCGTTGCGCTGGGGCGAATACCGGCCCGGCACATTGGCATCGGCGCGGTGGGGATTGCTGGAGCCTCCGGAACCGTGGCTGCCGGCGTCGGCGATCGCGGAGGCGAGCCTGATCCTGGTGCCGTCGTTGGCCGTCGACCGCTCCGGGGTGCGGTTGGGCCGGGGTCGTGGTTTCTACGATCGCTCCCTGCCCGGCCGCGACCCCCACGCCCGGCTGATCGCGCTCGTGCGCGACGCGGAGTTGGTGGACGAGTTGCCCGCCGAGCCGCACGACATACCGATGACCGATGCGCTCACCCCGCGGGTGGGACTAATACCACTCGATCTGGGATAACAGATCGGGAATGAGCGGCGTCACGTGGCGGTTCTAGCACTTGAGACGTTAGAGTGCTAACAGACTTTGCAATCACCCGGAGGTTTTTGTGCCGACTTACAGCTATCAGTGCACCGAGTGCGACGATCGCTTCGACATCGTGCAGGCCTTCACCGACGATGCGCTGACCACCTGCGAGCGCTGCTCCGGGCGGCTGCGCAAGCTCTTCAACTCCGTGGGCGTGGTGTTCAAGGGCAGCGGCTTCTACCGCACCGACAGCCGCGAGTCCGGCAACAAGAAGTCCACGAGTTCTACCAACGGGTCCTCGTCGAGCGATTCCGGGTCGACCTCGGGATCCGCGGAGAAGTCCGGGTCGAGCGAGAAATCCGGCTCGACCGAGAAGTCGAGCAGTACCTCGACGGCGTCCGCCGCCGCTGCCTCGAGTTAACGGGTTATCCACAAACGCTTTTGCCGCCGGCATGCGCCGGTGACCGCGTTGCGCTTACGTTCGCGGAGTGGGCGAATCATCGCTGAATCCAAGCCTGTTCAGCCGCCTCTTGATGCTGCGTCCGGATTGGACCAAGACCGTGCTGGCGCGGCGTGTCGCCGCCGGCGGGCTCGTCGTGCTGGCCGCCCTGGCGGCGCTGCGCTCCGACCCGGCCGGTGACTATGCCGAGGTGCTGATCGCCGATCACGACCTGCGGCCGGGCGCCGCGTTGACCCCCGCCGATGTCCGTCTCGAAAAGCGTTTGGCCTCAACCGTTCCCGATGGGTCACTGACCGACGTCAGCGCCGTGGCCGGTTCGACGCTGGCCGGCCCGGCGAGGCGCGGCGAGGTGCTCACCGATGTGCGGCTGTTGGGCAGCCGGCTGGCCGAGGCCGCAATCGCGTCGAAGGCGGGTCCCGGCGCCCGCATCGTGCCGCTGCGGCTGGCGGATAGCGCCCTGATCGACCTTGTCCGCGTCGGCGACGTCGTCGACGTGCTGGCCGCACCGACAACCGGCTCACCGGAGACTCCCCAGGCCGCCCCGAAGGTGGTGGCCACCGACGCCGTCGTGGTGCTCGTGTCGGCCAGGCCAAAGGTGCAGGGCGCGGACGGTGACCGCGTAGTCTTAGTTGCGCTGCCGGCTCGCGTGGCGAATACGGTGGCGGGCTCGGCGCTGGGTCAGGCGGTGACCCTCACCCTGCACTGAGTGCCTCCCCGCCGTCGGCCACGCGGCCGACAGCAAACTCTGCCCAATCCCAGGAAGGACATCTCAATGTTCAAAGGGTTCAAGGAGTTTCTCTCGCGGGGCAACATCGTCGACCTGGCCGTCGCGGTGGTCATCGGTACCGCCTTCACCGCACTGGTCACCAAGTTCACCGACAGCATCATCGCGCCGCTGATCAACCGGATCGGCGTCAAACAGCAATCCAACGTCGGCGCCTTGAAGATCAGCATCGGCGGCGGCCAGACCATCGACCTGAACATCCTGCTATCGGCCGCGATCAACTTCGTGCTCATCGCCGCGGTCGTCTACTTCTTCGTCGTGCTGCCCTACAACACGCTGCGTAAGCGCGGTGAGGTCGAGCAGGCCGACGACGCCCAGGTTGTTCTGCTCACCGAAATCCGGGACCTGCTCGCCCAGACCGACGGAGATTCGTCGGGCAAGCACGGCGGGACGACCACTACGCCCCCACCCGAGCACGGACCACGCGCCGACGCCGAGTCACAGACCTAGGCGGTCAGATCTCCAGGCTCGACAGCTGCCCGATGATTTGAGCGGCCAGCGGATTCAGCGTCGCCATTCCGTCGCGCACCGCGTACCGGGAACCGGCCAGGTTCACCACCAACGTGCTTCCGGACACCCCGGCCAGGCCGCGTGACAGCCCGGCGTCGATGATCCCCGCGGACAGCCCCGAGCCTCGAATGGCTTCGGCAATGCCGAGGATTTCCCGGTCCAGGATTTCGCGGGTGGCCTCCGGGGTGACGTCGCGCGGGGTGACACCCGTACCGCCAACGGAGACCACCAGGTCCACGCCGCCGATCACCGCGGTGTTGAGCGCGTTGCGAATCTCGACCTCGTCCGCCGCGACCGCAACCACACCGTCGACGACGAATCCGGCCTCGGTCAGCAGTTCGGTTACCAGCGGACCGCTGTGGTCCTCGTCCCCGTGAGCGGTGCGATCGTCGACCACCACGACCAGGGCCCGGCCGACTACCAACTCCGCACCCGTATCCATGGGTGCCACGGTATAACCGAGCTCCGACAATCCCGCCGCCGAGGGTTCTTCGACTCGCATTACTGATCCGCCTTCCCCAGGGTCACCGGCACGGTACGGCTGCCACCAGCGGGATCCTGGAAGGTCAGCGAGATCTTGTCGCCGGGCGCCTTGGACCGCACGGCCGCGACCAGGGCGTCAGCGCTGCTGATCGGACGATCGTCGACCTTGGTGACGATCACATTCTTGGGCACGCCGGCGCTCGAGGCCGCACCACCCGGCACGACGTCGACGACCTTGGCGCCCGGGGAGCCCTTGTCGTTCGTCACCTGCACGCCGAGCGAGGCGTGGGACGCCTTGCCGCTGCTGATCAGCTCGTCGGCGATGCGCTTGGCCTGGTCGACCGGGATCGCGAACCCGAGCCCGATCGAACCGCTCTGGGCATCCGGCGAATCGGCACCCAGGGTGGCGATGGCCGAGTTCACGCCCACCAGCTGGCCGTTCATGTTGACCAGCGCGCCGCCGGAGTTACCCGGGTTGATGGCGGCGTCGGTCTGGATCGCGTCCAGCACGGTGTTCTGGTTGCCCGACTCACCCGTGGTGGACACCGGCCGATTCAGCGCGCTGACGATCCCGGTGGTCACCGTGCCCGACAGACCCAGTGGCGACCCGATGGCCACCACCGGTTGGCCGACGCGGAGATCCGACGAGGAGCCCAGGGAGATCGGGGTGAGGCCGGAGACGCCCTGCACGCGGATCACGGCGATGTCGCTGGTGGGATCGGCGCCGAGGACCGTGAAGGGTGCGGTGCGGCCGTCGGCGAAGGTCACCGTGGTCTTGGGCGCCGGACCACCGGGTCCGCCACCGGGGCCTCCGGGCGGACCGCCGGGGGGAGCCGCGGGGCCCTTCGGCGGCCCCGCGGCCGCCGCGACCACGTGGTTGTTGGTCAGGATCAGCCCGTCGGCGGAAAGGATGATGCCGGAGCCCTCTTCGGACTGGCGGCCCAGATCCGTCTCCAGCATGACGACGCTGGGCACCACCTTGGAGGCGACCTGTTCGACGCTGCCCGGCGGCATGTTCGCCGCCGGGACGGTGGGGGCGCCGATGACGCTGCGCCCGTTGCCGCTGGTGGTGTGCGTGCCCAGCTCGACAGCCGTCGCCGCGGCCCCGCCGATGCCCGCCGACACCACCGCGATGGCCAACGCGCCTACGGTCAACAGCCCTGCGCGGGAACGTTTTTGGGGGCCCGGCGGCAGCATAGGGGGCAGCATGCCGGGAATCGGGCCGGTCCCAGTGGCCCCGGGCAGGGGGCCTACCCCGGTTCCCCCCGGCGTCCGGCCCGGACCGGTGCCGTTGTACGGGTCGTAGGGCTGCCGGAATTGGGAGGTCTGCGAACGCTGCCGCCAGTCGAATGGCTGGCTATACGGTTGCTGATGCCCCTGGCCGTAAGCAGAGGTCCCCGGGTGGGTCGGGGTGGGCGCAGGCTGATTCGGCGCGGGACGATATCCCGGCTGCTGCGGCGGTGGCGAATACCTCGGGTCATTCGTCATGTCGCTAGGTCGCACTTCCTCTATCTCAGTATCGGCTCGTCGGCTCGACTGGGTTCTTCAACAGTAGCTGCAGACCTACCTTGCCCGCGCGGACTGAGAGTCCACTGAGATAACGTTCGCGGGTTCCCGAGAGTTCGACTGGTCGCCGGCCACGGGGACGGTGGCATCGGTGCCGGACTCTTCCTCTGGGACACCCGCGGCGGGTGTCGGATACGGCGACGGGGGCATCCGCCGACCGGGTAGCAGCACATAAAACGAGGTTCCCGGCGGCTGTCCGCCGGGCACGGTGTCCTCGACACGAAGCAATCCACCGTGATTCAGCACGACCTTTTTGACGATCGCCAGCCCGAGCCCCGAGCCGGGCATGGCGCGTGCGGTCGTCGAACGGTAGAACCGCTCGAACACCAGCCGGCGTTCGTGCGGCGGAATGCCGGGCCCGTGGTCGGACACCACCAACTCGGCGTGCGACGGGTCGAGTTGCCGCATGGTGACGCCGACATGACCGCCCGGTGGGCTCCACTTGGCCGCGTTGTCCAACAGGTTGAGCACCGCACGCGACAGCCCCGCAGCGTCGCCGTGCATCTGCCAGGGCGTGATGGCGACGTCGAAGTGAATGTCGTTGCGGCGCCGCCGGACTCGCTCCAGGCTGCGATCGACCACCTCGGACATGTCGACCGGTTCGTGCACCACCTGGCCGGCATCGTCGCGGGTGAGGTCCACCAGATCGCCCACCAGCGTGGACAATTCCTCGATCTGGGCCAGCACGTCGGCGCGGAGCTCGACCATCTCCTGCTCGGGCAGCCGCGGCGCTCCCGGTTCCATCGATGCCATCAGCAGCTCGACGTTGGTGCGCAGGGACGTCAGCGGGGTGCGTAATTCGTGTCCGGCGTCGGTGACCAGCCGGGCTTGCCGCTCGCGGGACTCGGCCAGTGCTCGCAGCATCAAGTTGAATGCCTCGGTGAGCCTGGCCAATTCGTCGCTACCGAACACCGGAATGGGCCGCAGGTCGTCGGTGCGCGCCACCCGTTCGGCCGCTTCGGTGAGGCGGGCCACCGGACGTAGCCCCGCCCTGGTGACCATGCCGCCCGCCACGGCCGCGACCGCGACGCCGATGCCGCCGACGATCAGCAGCACCCAGCGCAGCTTGGTCATCACCGCCTCGGTCGGTTTGAGGCTCTTGGAGATCAGCAGCGAACAGCCGTTGGGCAGGTGGATGGCGAGGACTCGTTGATCGAGCGCGGTGCGGCGGGACATGAACAAATCACCGCGGATCACCGCCTTTTCGGGGGCGCCGACCGGCAACGTCTGACCCGGCTGCTGGGCGGTGTAGATCGAGTGACCCGGGTTCACCAGCATCGCGTTGACGTCCGAATAGGCGGTGCCTTCGATGGCCTTTCCGGGGTCGGCGGCCAGTGAACCGCTGGCGATCAACAGCTGCGCACGGCTTTGCAGCTGGTTGTCGATATCGCTATACAGCGCAGCCGAAATCACCGCATACACGGCGAATGCCATCAGCACCACGACCATCGCCACCATCGACATCGCCAGCAGCATGACGCGCCACCGCAGCGACAACGAGCTGGTGGCACGCAGCGGTACGCGTTGGGGTCGTTGGTACCGGATCATCGTCGGAGGCGGCTCATCACGGCGGTGTTTCCCGAAGGACGTAGCCCACGCCGCGCACCGTGTGGATCAGTCGTGGCTCGCCGTCGGCCTCGGTCTTGCGGCGGAGATAGCCGACATAGACCTCCAGCGCGTTGCCGGAGGTGGGGAAGTCGAATCCCCACACCTCCTCGAGGATCCGGCTGCGGGTGAGCACGCGGCGCGGATTGGCGATCAACATTTCGAGCAAGGCGAATTCGGTACGCGTCAGGCTGATTTGGCGTTGCCCGCGAGTCACTTCCCGGGTCACCGGGTCCAGCGCCAGGTCGGAGAACTGCATGGGCACCGATTCGGCGTCATCGTCATCCGGCTTGGTGCGGCGCAGCAGCGCCCGCATCCGGGCCAACAGCTCCTCCAATGCGAACGGCTTCGGCAAGTAGTCATCGGCGCCTGCGTCCAACCCGGCGACCCGCTCGGATACCGAATCGCGAGCGGTGAGCACCAGGATCGGCAGGTCGTCGCCGGTGCTGCGGAGCTGACGGCACACCTCGAGGCCGTCCAGCCGCGGCATCATCACATCGAGGACGAGCGCGTCGGGCCGGTCGCTGGCGATCATGTCGAGCGCCTCCAGCCCGTCATGGGCCAACTCGACCGAGTAGCCATTGAAGGAAAGCGATCGACGCAGCGACTCACGCACTGCGCGATCGTCGTCGACGACCAGTATCCGCACGGGCCTAGTGTCGTCCCGACGCCTGAGAGCGGGCTGAGAGGCGCGCCGGGTGTTTGCCGAGATTAACTAACGCCGGTCCAGGTCGATCAGACCGAGGCGGGCCGCCTTGAGCAGCCGGCGGGGCACCTTGTGCTTCTGGCCTGCGACCGTCACACCGACGAGCTCGGTCTTGGTGGCCTTCCACTGCGCGCGACGGCTTCGGGTGTTCGCGCGCGACATCCTGCGCTTGGGTACGGCCATGGTCGGGCCTAACTCCTCGTGTCCGGGGGCTTGTCGCGCGGGCGTGGCCCATGGGGCCGAACGTGCGACGATTGCTATCAGGATAGTCGGTGGCCTGCCCGGCACCAAAACGACGCCCACCGGCGCCGAGATTGCCGTGACGGCTGTGATCCCGGCGTGTCAACGACCGTGGCGGCAGTCTCGCCGCGCGGGCCGGGTGGGCGTCCTTGACGTGACACCGGCGCGACCCGCTAACCTACCGGTTGGTTGGTTGGTTTGCGCTCACCGGTGAAACGCAGATTGGAGGACCGCATGGCCTCTGCTCCTGGCCGCGACGCTGTCCGGATCGCGAACTGCTCCGGGTTCTACGGCGACCGGCTGTCGGCGATGCGCGAGATGCTCACCGGCGGTGACGTGGACTATCTCACCGGCGACTACCTGGCCGAACTGACGATGCTGATCCTGGGCCGCGACCGCATGAAGCACCCCGAGCGCGGCTACGCCAAGACGTTCCTGACCCAACTCGAGGACTGCCTCGGCGAGGCCCTTGACCGGGGCGTCCGCATCGTCGCCAACGCCGGCGGCCTCAACCCGGCCGGGCTGGCGGACGCCATACGCGCCCTGGCCGAGCGCCTCGGTATCCCGGCCCGGGTCGCCCACGTCGAAGGCGACGATCTGCTGGCGCGCGCCGCGGACCTCGGGCTGGGCACGCCCCTGACCGCGAACGCCTACCTGGGCGCCTGGGGCATCGTCGACTGCCTGGGTGACGGCGCCGACGTGGTCGTCACCGGACGGGTGACCGACGCCTCGGTGATCGTCGGGGCCGCCGCCGCGCACTTCGGCTGGGGCCGCACCGACTACGACCGGCTCGCCGGCGCGGTGGTCGCCGGCCACGTCATCGAGTGCGGCGTGCAGGCCACCGGCGGCAACTACTCCTTCTTTACGGAGGTGCCCGACCTGACCCACGCCGGCTTCCCGCTGGCCGAGGTCCACGCCGACGGCTCGTCGGTGATCACCAAGCACCCCGGCACCGGCGGGCTGGTCAGCGTCGACACCGTCACCGCGCAGCTGCTCTACGAGATCACCGGCGCGCGCTACGCCAACCCCGACGTCACCGCCCGGATGGACACCGTCGAGCTGTCCGCCGAAGGCCCCGACCGGGTGCGCATCAGCGGCGTGCTCGGCGAACCGCCGCCGCCCACCTACAAGGTGTCGCTGAACAGCATCGGCGGATTCCGCAACTCCATGACCTTCGTGCTGACTGGCCTGGACATCGAGGCCAAGGCCGGCCTGGTGCGCCGGCAGCTCGAGGCCGCGCTGACCGTCAAGCCCGCGGAGCTGCAGTGGTCGCTCGCCCGCACCGACCACACCGACGCCGACACCGAGGAAGCCGCCAGCGCGCTCCTGCACTGCGTGGTCCGCGACCCCGATCCCGCGAACGTCGGGCGCCAGTTCTCCTCGGCCGCCGTCGAATTGGCGCTCGCCAGCTATCCCGGTTTTCACGTGACCGCCCCACCCGGCGACGGCCAGGTCTACGGCGTGTTCACCGCCGGCTACGTCGACGCCAACGAGGTGCCGCACGTCGCGGTGCACGCCGACGGGACCCGCACCGATATCCCTTGCGCCACCGACACTTTGGAGTTGACACCCGCCGATGCCCCGGCATTGCCCGAGCCGATTGACGCGGGGCCGGTGCGCAGGGTGCCGCTGGGCCGCATCGCCGGGGCTCGCAGCGGCGACAAGGGCGGCTCGGCCAACGTCGGGGTCTGGGTGCGCACCGACGAACAGTGGCGCTGGCTGGCCAACACCCTGACCGTCGAGCTGCTCAAGGAGCTGCTGCCCGAAGCGGCGGAGTTCGAGGTCACCCGACACGTGCTGCCGAACCTGCGCGCGGTCAACTTCGTCATCGACGGCATTCTGGGCCAGGGTGTTGCGTATCAGGCACGTTTCGATCCGCAGGCCAAGGGGCTGGGTGAATGGCTGCGCGGCCGGCATGTCGACATTCCTGAAAGGCTGCTATGAAGCTGTGGACGACGCCGGAGCGCGAACAGCTGCGAAAGACGGTGCGCTCCTTCACCGAACGCGAGATCCTGCCCCATGCCGACGAGTGGGAGCGCATCGGCGAGTTGCCGCGCGACTTGCACCGGCGCGCCGGGGCGGCCGGCCTGCTGGGCGCGGGCTTCCCCGAGGCGGTCGGTGGCGGCGGGGGTGACGGCGCGGACGCGGTCATCATCTGCGAAGAGGTGCATCAGGCCGGCGCTCCGGGCGGGGTGTTCGCGTCGCTGTTCACTTGCGGCATCGCGGTGCCGCACATGATCGCCTCCGGCGATCAGCGGCTGATCGAGGAGTTCGTGCGGCCGACGCTGGCGGGCGACAAGATCGGCGCGCTCGCCATCACCGAGCCCGCCGGCGGCTCGGACGTCGGGCACCTACGAACCTCGGCGGTGCTCGATGGGGACCATTACGTGGTCAACGGCGCCAAGACCTACATCACCTCGGGCGTCCGCGCCGATTACGTGGTCACCGCGGTGCGCACCGGCGCCGCCGGCGCGGCCGGTGTTTCGTTGCTCATGATCGAGAAGGGCACACCGGGTTTCGAGGTGAGCCGCAAGCTGGCCAAGATGGGGTGGCGGTCCTCGGACACCGCCGAGCTGTCCTTCGTCGACGCGCGGGTGCCGGCGGCCAACCTGGTCGGCGCCGAGAACAGCGGATTCGCCCAGATCGCGCAGGCATTCGTAGCTGAGCGGATCGGCCTTGCCGCGCAGGCGTATTCGAGCGCCCAGCGGTGCCTGGACCTGACGCTGCAGTGGTGCCGCGACCGGGAGACCTTCGGCCGCCCACTGATCTCGCGGCAATCGGTGCAGAACACGCTGGCCGAGATGGCCCGGCGCATCGACGTCGCCCGGGTCTACTCTCACCACGTGGTCGAACGTCAGCTGGCCGGCGAGACCAACCTGATCGCCGAGGTGTGTTTTGCCAAGAACACCGCCGTCGAGGCCGGCGAATGGGTGGCCAACCAGGCCGTCCAGCTGTTCGGCGGCATGGGCTACATGGCCGAATCCGAAGTCGAACGCCAATACCGGGACATGCGGATCCTGGGCATCGGCGGCGGGACGACCGAAATCCTGACCTCACTTGCAGCTAAGACCCTGGGGTATCAATCGTGACCACTCTGCAGTCCACGCTCGATCCCAAGTCCCCCGCGTACGCCGACGCGTCGTCGACGGCAACCTCGAGGCTTGAGGAGATCGACGCCGAACTCGCCAAAGCGCTTGCGGGCGGGGGCCCCAAGTACGTCGAGCGGCACCACGCCCGCGGTAAGCTGACCGCGCGGGAACGCATCGAGCTGCTCGTCGACCCCGACTCCCCGTTCCTGGAGCTCAGCCCGCTAGCGGCGTGGGGCAGCGCGTTCACAGTCGGAGCCAGCACGGTCACCGGCATAGGCGTGGTGTCCGGTGTGGAATGCCTGATCGTCGCCAACGACCCGACCGTCAAGGGCGGCACCAGCAACCCGTGGACCCTGAAAAAGATACTGCGGGCCAACCAGATCGCATTCGAGAACCGACTGCCCGTCATTTCGCTGGTGGAATCCGGCGGGGCGGACCTGCCCACCCAGAAGGAAATCTTCATTCCCGGCGGGCAGATGTTCCGGGACCTGACCCGCCTGTCCGCGGCCGGGATTCCCACCATCGCACTGGTTTTCGGCAACTCCACCGCCGGCGGCGCCTACATTCCGGGCATGTCCGATCACGTCGTGATGATCAAGGAACGTTCGAAGGTGTTCCTCGCCGGTCCCCCGCTGGTGAAGATGGCCACCGGCGAAGAATCCGACGACGAGTCGCTGGGTGGTGCCGAAATGCACGCTCGCATCTCGGGTTTGGCCGACTACTTCGCCGCCGACGAGCTCGACGCGATCCGCATCGGCCGCCGCATCGTGGCCCGGCTGAACTGGGTCAAGCAGGGCCCGGCCCCGGGGCCGGTGATCGAGCCGCTGTTCGACACCGAGGAGCTCATCGGCATCGTGCCCGCGGACCTGCGCGTCCCGTTCGACCCGCGCGAGGTGATCGCCCGCATCGTGGATGGCTCGGAATTCGACGAGTTCAAGGCCATGTACGGCTCGTCGCTGGTGACGGGATGGGCCCGCCTGCATGGCTACCCCCTGGGCATCCTCGCCAACGCGCGCGGGGTGCTGTTCAGCGAGGAGTCGCAGAAGGCCACCCAGTTCATTCAGCTGGCCAACCGCTCGAACACGCCACTGTTGTTCCTGCACAACACCACCGGTTACATGGTGGGCAAGGACTACGAAGAGGGCGGGATGATCAAGCACGGGTCGATGATGATCAACGCCGTCTCCAACTCGACCGTCCCGCACATCTCGCTGTTGATCGGCGCCTCCTATGGCGCCGGCCACTACGGCATGTGCGGCCGGGCCTACGACCCGAGGTTCCTGTTCGCGTGGCCCAGCGCCAAATCGGCGGTGATGGGGGGCGCCCAGCTTGCGGGCGTCTTGTCCATCGTGGCCCGGGCCGCCGCCGAGGCCCGCGGCCAGCAGGTCGACGAGGAAGCGGACGCCGCGATGCGCGCGGCCGTCGAAGGGCAGATCGAGGCGGAGTCGTTGCCGCTGGTGTTGTCCGGAATGCTGTACGACGACGGGGTGATCGACCCGCGCGACACCCGCACGGTGCTGGGAATGTGTTTGTCCGCCATTGCCAATGGCCCGATCGAGGGGACGTCGAACTTCGGCGTCTTCCGGATGTGAGTCCCATGGTCACTCGAGTGCTGGTCGCCAACCGAGGCGAGATCGCCCGGCGGGTGTTCGCCACCTGCCGGCGGCTGGGCCTGGGCACGGTCGCCGTCTACACCGACCCCGACGCCGCCGCGCCGCACGTAGTCGAGGCCGACGCGCGGGTGCGGCTGCCCAAGACCAACGACTATCTGAACGCCGACGCGATCATCGCCGCGGCCCGCGCGGCGGGCGCCGACGCGGTCCACCCGGGCTACGGGTTCCTCTCGGAGAACGCCGATTTCGCAGCCGCCGTGCAGGGCGCTGGCCTGACCTGGGTCGGGCCACCGGTGGACGCGGTACGGGCGATGGGCTCCAAGATCGAGGCCAAAAAACTGATGGCCGCCGCCGGGGTTCCGGTGCTCGACGAGCTCGACCCCGACGCGGTCACCGAGGCGCAGCTGCCCGTCCTGGTCAAGGCCTCCGCGGGCGGTGGCGGGCGCGGGATGCGGGTGGTTCGCGAATTGTCTTCTCTCGCCGGCGAAGTCGAGGCGGCCCGGCGCGAGGCGCAGTCAGCGTTCGGCGACCCGACCGTCTTCTGCGAGCGGTACCTGCCCACCGGGCATCACATCGAGGTTCAGGTCATGGCCGACACCCACGGCACCGTTTGGGCCGTCGGGGAACGGGAGTGCTCGATTCAGCGCCGGCATCAGAAGGTCATCGAGGAGGCCCCCTCGCCGCTGGTGGAGCGCACCCCGGGCATGCGGGCCAAGCTGTTCGAAGCGGCGCGGCTGGCGGCGGGCGCCATCGGTTACGCCGGAGCCGGGACGGTGGAGTTCCTCGCCGATGACGACGGAGAGTTCTACTTCCTGGAGATGAACACGCGGCTGCAGGTCGAGCATCCGGTGACCGAGGAGACCACCGGGCTCGACCTCGTCGAACTGCAGCTCATGATCGCCGAGGGCGGCCGACTCGACGCCGAACCCCCTGCCGCCCAGGGGCATTCGATCGAGGCCCGGCTCTACGCCGAGGACCCGGCACGCGGCTGGCAGCCCCAGGCCGGCGTGATGCACAGGATCGACGTACCGGCGGTTCGGACCGAGTTCGCCTCACTCGGCCACCGGACCGGAATCCGCCTCGATTCGGGCATCCTCGACGGTTTCACGGTGTCGATCCACTACGACCCCATGCTGGCCAAGGTCATCTCGTACGCCCCGACCCGCCGGCAGGCGGCGCTCGTACTCGCCGACGCGCTGGCCCGCGCCGGCCTGCACGGCATGCGCACCAACCGTGAGCTGCTGGTCAACGTGCTGCGGCACCCGGCATTCCTCGAAGGCGCCACCGACACAGCGTTTTTCGACACGCACGGCCTGGACAAATTGTCGGCGCCGCTGGCAGACGCCGCCGTCGTCCGGCTGTCCGCGATCGCCGCCGCGCTGGCCGAGGCGGCCCATAATCGCGCGGCGGCGCCCGTCCTCGGAGCCGTCCCCAGCGGTTGGCGAAACCTGGCGTCTGGCTACCAGGTCAAGGCCTATCGTGACGACGGTGACACCGAGCAAAACATCGAATACCGGTTCACCAGAACCGGATTGGCACTGCCGAACGACGCAGGGGTGCAGCTGGTTTCCGCCACGGCCGATCAGGTCACTCTCGCGGACGACGGGGTGGCGCACACGTTCGCGATCGCGCGGTACGGTGACGACGTCTACGTCGACTCGGCCCGCGGCCCCGTTCACCTGGTCGCGCTGCCGCGCTTCCCGGAGCCGGGCTCTACGGTCGAAAAGGGCTCCCTGGTAGCGCCCATGCCCGGCAACGTCATCCGCCTCGCCGCCGCGGTCGGCGACACCGTTACCGCCGGGCAGCCACTGATCTGGCTGGAGGCGATGAAGATGGAACACACCATCACCGCACCCTCCGACGGAGTGCTCGCCGAGCTCAACGTCGGTACCGGTCAGCAAGTCGAGGTGGGCGCCGTCCTGGCACGAGTGGAATCGCCCCAAGCAGAAGGAGATTCGTAAATGACCGACACCAGCTTCATCGAGAGCGAGGAGCGGCAGGCCCTGCGTAAGTCGGTCGCCGCGTGGGCCGCCAACTACGGCAGCGAGTACTACCTCAAGAAGGCACGCGCGCACGAGCACACCGACGAATTGTGGTCGGAGGCGGGCAAGCTCGGCTTCCTCGGGGTGAACCTGCCCGAGGAGTACGGCGGTGGCGGCGCCGGCATGTACGAGCTGTCCCTGGTGATGGAGGAAATGGCGGCGGCGGGCAGCGCGTTGCTGCTGATGGTCGTGTCGCCGGCGATCAACGGCACCATCATCAGCAAGTTCGGCACCGAAGAGCAGAAGAAGCGCTGGATTCCCGGGATTGCCGACGGAACCCTGACCATGGCCTTCGCGATCACCGAGCCGGACGCCGGCTCCAACTCGCACAAGATCACCACCACCGCCCGGCGCGATGGTAGCGACTGGATCCTCAAGGGCCAGAAGGTCTACATCTCCGGTATCGACCAGGCGCAGGCCGTCCTGGTGGTCGGCCGCACCGAGGAGGCTAAGACCGGCAAGCTGCGGCCGGCACTGTTTGTGGTGCCCACCGATGCCCCCGGATTCTCCTACACACCAATCGAAATGGAGCTAGTCAGCCCCGAGCGGCAGTTCCAGGTCTTCCTCGACGACGTCCGGCTGCCGGCCGACGCGCTGGTCGGTTCCGAGGACGCGGCGATCGCGCAGCTCTTCGCCGGCCTGAACCCCGAGCGAATCATGGGCGCCGCCAGCTCGGTCGGGATGGGACGCTTCGCCCTCGACAGGGCCGCCGATTACGTCAAGACCCGCCAGGTGTGGGGTACGCCGATCGGCGCGCACCAAGGACTCTCGCACCCGCTGGCGCAGTGCCACATCGAGGTGCAACTGGCCAAGCTGATGATGCAGAAGGCCGCCGCACTCTACGACAGCGGCGATGACGCGGGCGCGGCCGAGGCCGCCAACATGGCCAAATACGCTGCGGCCGAGGCGGCTACCCGTTCGGTCGACCAGGCGGTGCAGTCGATGGGCGGCAACGGGTTGACCAAGGAGTACGGTGTCGCCGCCATGCTCGCCTCGGCCAGGCTCGGCCGGATCGCCCCGGTGAGCCGGGAAATGGTGCTCAACTTCGTGGCGCAGACGTCGCTGGGCCTGCCCCGAAGCTACTGATGGAAACGCTGGTCGAATACGCAGGGCCTGCCGATACCGGCGGCCCGTTCACGTGGCTGACGCTGAACTCGCCCCACAACCGCAACGCGCTCTCGACCGCGCTGGTCACCCAGCTGCACCAGGGCCTGCGCGATGCGCGGGCGGATCCGGCGGTGCGAGCGGTGGTGCTCGGTCACACCGGCGGCACCTTCTGCGCAGGTGCCGATTTGAGCGAGGCCGCCGGGGGCGACCCCTTCGACATGGCGGTGGCGCGTGCCCGGGAAATGACCGTGCTGCTGCGGGCCATCGTCTCCTCGCCGCTGCCGGTGATCGCCGCCATCGACGGGCATGTCCGCGCGGGTGGGTTCGGCTTGGTCGGTGCCTGCGACATCGCCGTCGCGGGCCCCCGCAGCACCTTCGCCCTGACCGAGGCCCGGATCGGCGTCGCCCCGGCGATCATCTCGCTGACGCTGCTGCCGAAATTGTCGCCGCGGGCCGCGGCGCGCTACTACCTGACCGGCGAGACATTCGACGCCGGCGTGGCGGCGGACATCGGGCTGATCACGATGGCGGCCGAGGACGTCGACGCCGCGGTGGCGAAGCTGCTCGCCGATGTGGGCCGCGGTTCGCCCCAGGGTCTGGCGGCATCCAAGGCGCTGACCACTGCGGCGGTGCTGGAAGGGTTCGACCGCGACGCCGAGCGCCTCGCTGAGGAATCGGCCCGGCTTTTCGTCTCCGACGAAGCCCGCGAGGGCATGATGGCGTTTCTGCAAAAGCGCGCCCCGAGCTGGACGAGTTAGCCAGGTGTCAAACAAGCGCCGCCGGACGAACCGGGCGGCGCGGGGCAAGGTTGCAGTTTGACCAATCCTCTTGCGGCAATAGCCGGACGTCGTAGGCTCGTGGGTGATGAGCAACTCCGCGCAACGCGATGCGAAGGACACGCGCGACGAATCGTCGCGCGCGGGCGACACCGATCGCATCCAGATCGCGCAGTTGCTGGCGTACGCGGCCGAGCAGGGCCGGCTGCAGATGAAAGACTACGAAGACCGGCTGACCAGGGCCTATGCGGCGACCACCTATGAGGAGTTGGATCAGCTCCGGGCCGATCTGCCGGGTTCGCCGATCAACCCGCGGCGGGGCGGCAAGCCCAACCCGGCGCCGTCCACTCTGCTGCTGGCCCTGTTGAGCGGGTTCGAGCGGCGGGGCCGGTGGAACGTGCCGAAGAAGCTGACCACCTTCGCCTTGTGGGGCAACGGCGTGGTGGATCTGCGCTACGCCGACTTCACCTCGACCGAGGTCGACATCCATGCGATGTCGATCATGGGGGCGACAAAGATTTTGCTGCCGCCCGAAGTCAACGTCGAGATTCACGGCCGCGGCGTCATGGGCAACTTCGACCGCAGCGTCCTCGGCCAGGGCACCCCCGGCGCACCGAAGGTGAACATTCGCGGCTTCTCCCTGTGGGGTGCCGTCGGCATCATTCGCAAGGCCCGCAGGCCTCGCGGCTAGCGTCAGCCGGGCACGTAGTCGAACTTATCGGGGTTGGGCCCGTTCCTGCCTGCTTCACCTTTGTCCAGGGCTGAGATCGCGTCCATGTCGGAATCATCCAACTCGAAGTCGAAGAGCTGGAAGTTCTCCTTGACCCGTTCCGGGGTCACCGACTTGGGGAAGACGATGTCGCCGCGCTGAATGTGCCAGCGCAGCACCACCTGCGCCGCCGACTTGCCCCGCGCCTCGGCGATGCGGTTGATCACCGGATCATCGAGCACCTTGCCCTGCGCGATCGGTGCCCACGCCTCGGTGGCGATGCCATGCTCGCGCCCATACGCGCGGACCTCTGTGTTCCCGAAGTACGGATGGAGCTCGATCTGGTTGACCGACGGCACGGTGTCGGTTTCGGCGGCGAGCCGCTCCAGGTGTGCGACTTGGAAATTCGAGACGCCGATGCTGCGCGCGCGCCCGTCGCGAGCGAACTCTTCGAACACCTTCCAGGTCGAGACGAAGTCGCCGTCGTAGAGGGTGGGCAGCGGCCAGTGAATGAGGAACAGGTCGACGTAGTCGGAGTCCAGCGCCTTCAGGGTTCGGTCGAAGGCACGGCGCGCGTCGTCGGGTTTGTGAAAGCCGTTGTTGAGCTTGCTGGTGACGAACACGTCGCCGCGGTCGAGACCGGCGTCGCGGATGCCTTGCCCGACTTCCTTTTCGTTGCCGTACATCTCGGCGGTGTCGATATGCCGGTAACCGATCTCGAGCGCCGTCTTGACCGCCGCAGCGGTCTCGTCGGGCTTGATCTGAAACACGCCGAAGCCCAGCTGCGGAATGCCGACACCATCGTTGAGTTCGATCGTTGGAATCTTGCTCATGCGTCTCCTCCTTCTCGCTCCGTGTACCCGGTCGAGTGAGCACCTATCCGTTGGGGGTCCGTTGGCGGCTTAGCGGCGGCGGGACCGGAGGTAGTCGCCCACCACGGCCGCGCCCAGGCCGTCGAGGTCGGGCACCACCACGCGCCCCTCGACACGCCGCGCGACCTGGTCGATGAACCGGGCCAGGCCGGGGTCGCTGCCCAGCCGGAAGATGGTGATCTGCGCGCCCAGGCGGGCCATGTCGTCGAACCCGCGCACGGTGTGCGCGATGGTCCGAGGATGCGGCGGGTAGTCGAAAAACACAGTGGTACCGTCACCTTCGAAATCCTCCAGGTGAGCGGTGGGCTCCCCGTCGGTCACCACCAGGACGACGGGCTGCGCGTTAGGATGCCGCCGGAGGTGCCGGCCGGCCAGCGCCAGGGCGTGATGCAGGTTGGTGCCCTGCTCGTAGACGCCCTCGAGACCGGTGAGCTCGGCCGCGGTCACCGTTCGGGCGTAGCGGCCAAACGCGATGATTTGCAAGGCATCCGAGCGAAACCGGGTGCACACGAGATGGTTGAGGGCCAGCGCCGTCTGCTTCATCGGCAGCCAACGGTTCTCCATGACCATGGAGAACGAGGTGTCGACCAGCAGCGCCACCGCCGCCTGCGTGCGCGTCTCGGTCTCGGAGACCTCGACGTCGTCGACGGTGATCTTCAGCTGTCCGACCGCGCCGTCCGGCGCGGCCGTTCCCGCCTGCCGCAGTACGGCATTGGTCAGCGTGCGGGAAATGTGCCACGGTTCGGTGTCGCCGAACTGCCAGGGCCGGGTGGCGCCGGTGAGTTCGCCGGCCGCGCCCGCGCGCCGATGGTCCCGCTCGCCGCGTCGGCCGGAAAGTTGTTGCGCCACATCGCGCAGCGCCGTCTCGCCGAGCCTGCGCATCGCCTTGGGCGAGAGGCGCCACTGTCCGTCGGAACCCCGGTCCAGAAAGCCCTGATTGACCAGTGCGCGCTCCAATTCGGTGAGCGTGCGGGCGTCGACGGCGGCCTGGTCGCCGAGTTGGCGTGCCAGCGCGTCAAGATCGACGTCGTCCATGGTGGCGCCCGGATAGCTTTGCGAGAGCTGCTCGGCCAGCTGCTCGAGCTCGGCGACGTCGGCCAGCGCCTGGGTGCCCTCGCCCATCCCAAACGGGTTGTCGCCGGAGAACTGTTCGGACCCGCTCCAGTCCTCCCCCGGCCGGGCGGCCTGCAGGTGCGCGTCCAGCCGATTCAGCGCCTGCATCAGCGAAGGAGACCCGAATGCCTGCTGCGCCAAGGCATCCAACTCGGCCCGCTGGTCCGGGCTCAGGCTGTTGCGGAACCGTTGCGCGGCGGCGGCGCGCTTGGCCAAGGAATCCAGCAACTCGTCGACGTTGCGCGGGTTCTCCGGGAAGAACTCGCCGTGCTTGTCCATGAAGCCTTGGAAGTCCTGCTGGCTGTCCTCACCGCGGGCATGCTTGTCCAGCAGCTCGTTGAGGTCGTTCAGCATGTCGTTGACGCGCTGGCGGTCCTCGTCGGTGGCGCCCTGCAGGGCCTCCTTCATGCCGGCGAACCGCTGATCCAGCATCTCGCGGCCGAGCAGATCCTTGATCTGGTCGTACTTCTCGCGGGCCTCGTTGCTGCGCCAGTTGTAGTCGGAGAGTTCCTGAACGGCCTTGGCCGGCGAGGCCGGCAGGGCGTCGAGCTGCAATTCGCCGAAGCGGGCGTCGTCGTCGAGCGCGCGGGCCAGTTCTTTGCGTTCGGCCAGCACCGCCTCGTCGAGCAGCTTCTTGATCTCCTGCAGCGTGCCGTCTAAATTGTTGCGGCGCAACAGTTCCCGTCGGCGACGGTTCGCCTCCGCCGCCAGCCGGTCGGCGCCGGGCATGTTCTTGGTGCCGCGGCGCAGCAACTCGGACAGCGCGCGGCGCGGCGACGTGCCGGCCATGACGTCCTGCCCGATCTGCTCGAGGGCCTCGCGCAAATCCACCGGCGGGGCCAGCGGGTCCGGCCCGCCGGTGTACGCCGAGTATCGCGACGAATGGCCTCTAGCCATAGACGGTTTGGCCCTCTCCGGATACCTTGTCGATCCGCTTGGCCAGGTACAAGGCCTCCAGCGCGAGTTCGAGCGCGGCGGCGCGCTCGCCCTCCGACTGGGCGTTGACCTTGGCAGCGATTTTCTCCACCACCGGCAGGGCCGGAACCGCGGCCAGCACGTCCTTGGCCGAAACCCGCTCACCGGTCGTGACCGCGGAGCCGCCCTCGACCGCCGACACCAACGACCCGACGTCGATGCCGCCGAGCACCCGCGACGCGGTGTCGGCCGTCGCGCGGCGCAGCAGGTGTTCGAGGACGGCCTGCTCGCGGCCTTCCTCACCGGACTCGAATTCCAGCTTGCCGCGCAGGACGTCGATCACCGTGCCCAGGTCGACCACCCGGGCCACCGGATCGGTCTCCCCCAGCATCGCGCCGCGGTGCCGGGCGGCCGCCGCCACGGTTTCGGCCGCGGCGATCGCGAACCGCGCAGACACCCCGGAGCGTTGGTCGACGGAGTTGGACTCCCGCAGGTACCGGGCGAACCGGGCGATCACCTGCATCAGGTAGTCGGGCACCTGCGCGGACAGGTGCGCCTCCTGCAAGATCACGCCCACCTCCGCCTCGAGCTCCAGCGGGTAGTGGGTGCGGATCTCCGCACCGAACCGGTCCTTGAGCGGGGTGATGATGCGGCCGCGGTTGGTGTAGTCCTCCGGGTTGGCGCTCGCGACCACCAACACGTCCAGCGGCAGCCGCAGCGTGTAGCCACGGACCTGAATGTCGCGCTCCTCCATCACGTTGAGCATCGACACCTGGATGCGCTCGGCGAGGTCGGGAAGCTCGTTGACCGCGACGATGCCGCGGTGTGCGCGGGGGATCAGGCCGTAGGCGATGGTTTCCGGATCCCCGAGGCTGCGGCCCTCCGCAACCTTGATCGGGTCGATGTCACCAACGAGGTCCGCGACGCTGGTGTCGGGGGTTGCCAGCTTCTCGGTGTAGCGCTCGCTGCGGTGCTTCCACTCGATCGGCAGGTCGTCGCCCAGGGTGGCGGCCTTGCGGATCGACTCCGGCGTGATCGGCGAATAGGGATGCTCGCCCAGTTCCGCCCCGGCGATCACCGGCGTCCACTCGTCAAGCAGCCCGGTCAGCGCGCGCAGGAGCCGGGTCTTGCCCTGGCCACGTTCGCCGAGCAGGACGAAGTCGTGCCCGGCGATGAGCGCCCGCTCCAGTTGGGGCAGGACGGTGTCCTCAAAGCCCAGAATTCCCGGCCAGACCTCATCGCCCTCCGCCAACGCGGTCAGCAGGTTTTCCCGGATTTCCTGTTTGACTCCCCGTTCACGATGGCCGGCGGCACGCAGTTCGCCGACGGTGCGGGGCAGATTGCTGGGTGATGGCACCACTCCACGCTACGCGTTGGCCAATGGCCCCACGCGCCGAGCGTTCAGTGCGCGAAGTGGCGGGCGCCGGTGAGGTACAACGTGACGCCGGCGCTGGCCGCCGCCGCGGTCACCTCGTCGTCACGCACCGACCCACCGGGGTGCACGATCGCTTTCACCCCGGCGGCGGTCAGCGTCTCGAGTCCGTCGGGGAACGGAAAGAACGCATCCGATGCGGCGACCGCACCGCGGACTCGGTCACCGCCGCGCTCGACGGCGAGCCGAGCGGCGTCCACCCGGTTCACCTGTCCCATGCCGACGCCGATGGTCGCGCCGCCGGCGGCGATCACGATGGCGTTCGACTTGACCGCCCGGCAAGCCCGCCACGCGAAGACCAGGTCGGTCAGCGTGGCCGGGTCGGCGGGTGATCCCGTCGCCAGCGTCCAATTCGCCGGGTTGTCACCGTGCGCGTCGAGCTCGTCACGTTGCTGCACCAGCAGGCCACCGCTGATCGGCCGGAGCTCGGTGCCGCCGGTCAGCGGTTCGGAGGCCACCAGCACCCGGATGTTCTTCTTGCGCGTCAAGGCTTTCAATGCCTCCGGCGCGTACGCCGGCGCGATGATGACCTCGGTGAAGATGGTGCTCACATACTCGGCCATCTCGAGACTGACTTCGGTGTTGGCCGCGATGACGCCGCCGAAGGCGCTCAGCGGATCGCATTCGTGGGCCTTGCGGTGCGCGTCGGCCACCGATTCCGACGAGATGGCGATCCCACATGGGTTGGCGTGCTTGATGATTGCGACGCACGTCTGTTCGTGGTCGAAGGCGGCCCGCCAGGCCGCATCCGCGTCGGTGAAGTTGTTGTACGACATCTCTTTTCCGTGCAGCTGCTCGGCTTGCGCCAGTCCCGGCCAGGCGGTGGGGTCGCTGTAGAGCGCCGCCTGCTGGTGCGGGTTCTCGCCATAGCGCAGCATCGTCGAGCGGTTCCAACTGCGCCCCAGCCACTTGGGGAACGCCGTCGGCGGGTGCTCGGGCGCCAGCGTCGACTCCATCCAGCCCGCGACGGCGATGTCGTATTCGGCGGTGTGCTGAAACGCCAGCGCGGCCAGCTTTTTGCGCTCGGCGAGGGTAAAGCCGCCGTGCCGCACCGCGGCGAGCACGCCGTCATAGCCGCGTGGGTCGGTGATCACCGCCACGCTGGGATGGTTTTTCGCGGCCGCGCGGACCATCGAGGGCCCACCGATGTCGATCTGCTCGACGCATTCGTCGATGCTGGCGCCGGAGTCGACGGTCTCGCTGAACGGGTAGAGGTTGACCACGACGAGTTCGAACGCCGCAACGCCAAGTTCCTCGAGCGCCGCGGCGTGCTCGGGTTTGCGGAGATCGGCCAGCAGGCCGGCATGCACCCGCGGGTGCAGCGTCTTGACCCGTCCGTCGAGCACCTCGGGAAAGCCGGTCAACTCCTCGACCCGCGTGACCGGAATCCCTTTTTCGGCAATGGTCTTCGCCGTCGACCCGGTCGAGACGATCTCGACGCCCGCGTCCGCCAGCCCCCGGGCGAGTTCGACGAGCCCGGTCTTGTCGTAGACGCTGATCAACGCGCGGCGGATCGGTCTTTTCGCCGTCTCCGGCCATTCGTCGGTGCTCATCGGTTGGTCGCCTTTCGTCCGATCGTCGCTGTTCTTCCGACCAGGGTCAGGCCGCCGGTCGCGATCTCGGCCACCACGTCCACCAGGAGCTTCCGTTCGGTGACCTTGATGCGTTCATGCAGGGTCTCTTCGCTGTCGCCGTCGAGCACCGGCACGGATTGCTGCGCCAGGATCGGCCCGGTGTCCGTCCCGGCGTCCACCAGGTGCACGGTACAACCTGTGACCTTGACGCCGTAGGCCAACGCATCGGCCACGCCGTGCGCGCCCGGAAACGCCGGCAATAAAGCCGGATGAGTATTGATGATCCGGCCGTAGAAGCGCGAGAGAAACTGGGGCCCAAGTATTTTCATGAAACCCGCCGACACCACCAGATCGGGCGAGTGCGCGGCGGTGGCTTCGGTGACGGCCGCATCCCACGCGGCGCGGTCGGGGTGATCGCCGAGCCGGGCGGTGAACGTCGGCAGCGACGCCCTCGCGGCGATCTCGGTGGCCAGGCACTCGCGATCGGCACCGACCGCGACCACGCGGGCGGGGTAGTCGCCGACGGCGGCGTCGAGCATGGAGCTCAGCAGCGATCCGGTGCCCGATGCCAATACCACCACCCGCGCCGGCGCGCTCGGGGGCACATGGAGCGGTTCGGCCACAAGCAGAGAGCCTAGTGGGAGCTACTCGTCGGGCTCGCGGTCGGGCGCGGTCGGCTGCCCTTCGTCGGGGGGCGGCAAGGTGTCGTCGCCCACCGCCTCGGCGTCGTCGCCGACCAGCGCGTCGTGCGCGGCGAACTCCTCGGGATCGGCGAGATCCGGCGGCGGTTCGTCGTCCGCCTCGTCGAAGGCCCCGGCGAAGTCCGCCGGTTGTTCGGGCGCGGCGGGCGCGGGCTTGGGCCGCCGGGGCCGGGCCCGGACGCCGCCGCTCATCACCAGGGTGATCCCGCCGACAACCGAGAACCAGAAGAACACCCCGATGAGTAAGGCGCTCTGGTCGACGCCGACATCGCCAAAGTTTCCCAGCCGGCCGCTGCCGCCGTATGCGAGCAGGGACATCGCCAACGCCCCCGCGACGGAGGCGACGAGAAGCTTGGCCGTCGCCGGAATCAGCGGGAGCGCCCGCCGAGCGCACTGCTGCCCGACCGCCACCCCGGACGCCGCGCCGATGATGAGCAGGGCGACCCACACCGGCCCCAGCGGCGGGTGGGGCGCGGCGGCCAGGATCGGCAGCGCCGGAATGTCGCCGCCGAAGACGGTGAACGAACTGAACGTCGCGAAGCCGAGGTGGGCGCTGGACCCTACCGCCATCGCCGAGGTGCCGACGATGACGTTGGGCGCGTACAACATCGACAGCACCGTAAGGCTGAACTGCCCGAATATCGAATCGGTGATCCCGTAGAGATCTTGCATCGTCGCCCAATGCACCACCAGCGACGCCGCCGTGACCAAGCCCGAAAGCCCGAGCAACGCCAGCACACCGGCCGACGCCGCGCGCAGGGCATCACCGAGCCAAAACGGCAGGGACGAGGCCGCCAACGCCCGTCGCCCCACCCGGGACCACACACCGATCGCGGCGCCGAGGGCATGCACGACGAGCACGCTGGTGAACGCGCGCAGGGCGCTGGGCGTCTGCAGCTCGGTGATCACCGACGACGCGTCGTGGATGACGGCCAGGGCGATCGCCGCGATCAGCAAGGGACCGCCCACCGCCGACGCGACCACCCAGCGGACGACCAACCACGAGGAATACGAAGAGGTCGCCCGCGCCGTGCTGCGCGCGGTCGCCCAGATCATGAGCAGCACCGGCAGCAGCGGCATCACGCCCAGTTCGCGGCCGCCGATCGAGATCGGCACCTGGTGCACGCCCAGCCACATGCTGGCGATCGCGCCCAGCGCGCCGGTCATGTCGCTGTTGGCGATCAACAACTGCAGCAACGTGACCGCGGCGATGATGACCAACGCCACCACCGCCGGACCGAACGCCACACGGACGAGGTCACGCGCCTGGCGAGCGCCCGCTGGCCGGTTGTCCGCGCCTTCCGACACCCTTTTCACTCTTCGGCGTACGTCCCGACTAGGCGCGAGGGCGCACGGTTAGGAGGGCGCGGGACCAGACGGCGACGAGGGCGGCTGCTGCTCCTGGCCGTACGGCTGCTGGCCCCCGCCCTGGCTGGAGTAGTTGGGCGCCGAACCCTCGGACCCCGAGCCGGCCGCGGGCGGCGGGCTGAAGCTGGGGAATCCGGTGGGCGGCGTGGACGGTCCTTGTTGCGCGGTCGCTTGGGGCCCGGACTGCGGCTGGGCACCGAAACCGCCGGTCGGAACCGCGCTTTGGGTCGGGGCCTGGCTGGCGGGGTAGCCGCCGTACTGCGACCCGTACCCGGGGTGCTGCGGCTGCTGCTGGCCAGGCTGACCGTAGTAGGGCTGCTGGCCGTACTGCCCGTACTGGCCGTATTGGCCGTACTGGGCGTAGGGGTCGTACTTGGGCCGCGGCGCAGGCGCCGTGATGACGCCCGCCTCCAGCAGGACGACGACGACGGCGGCGATCGCCTGGAGCACGCTGCACGCGACCAGGGGCCACATCGCCCAGCCGATCGCGACGCCGGCCGGCAGGTTGATCGTCTCGGTGACGGCCAGCAGCGCACCGAGGACCGCGATGACCGCGACGACTCCGGCGTAGGTCTTGGCCTTGGGCAGCAGGCTCAGCCCCGCGAGCAGCGCGGCCAGCACCGCGACGATGACCGCCGTACCCGCGTCACCGGCGCGTCCGCCGACGCCCGGGCCGAGCTCGGAGCCGATGGTGAACGTCGGCCCGAAGTTCAGCAGATATACCGCCAGGCCGAGCACGACCACCGCGATGTTCAGGTAAAGCGGGAGCTTCGTCGTGCCGTCGTCGTCCTTGGTGAACGACGGCGTGGCACCTGAGTAGGAGCCCCCGGGCGATGCGGGCTGATATCCGGGGCTACCGGGCGAGTAGGTCATGGCTCCTCCTGTTGCTTCCAGTGCCTTGAAGTGCCTTTGCGGGCGCCACAGTTGCGTCGCGACGCTGTGCTTGCGGGCGCGCCGTTCCATAAACGCCGTGCCCGGCGGTTGCGTTGCGACGCGATCGATCAACCACGCTAGCGCACTTCGGAACGCCGGTGCCGTGGCCACCGGCTTGGACGCCGATCCGTGCCGCCACGACGGCGGCTTGCTCAGCGCAGGTAGAACACGTTCTAATTCTCTCCATGGATTACGGGCTTGTGCTTTTTACCAGCGACCGCGGCATCTCTCCGGCATCGGCCGCGAAGCTTGCCGACGAACACGGCTTCACGACCTTTTACGTGCCGGAACACACCCACATCCCGATCAAGCGCGAGGCGGCGCACCCGACGACGGGCGACGCCTCGCTGCCCGACGACCGCTACATGCGGACGCTAGACCCATGGGTAAGCCTGGGCGCGGCGTGCGCCGTCACGTCGCGGGTGCGGCTGTCCACCGCGGTGGCGCTGCCCGTCGAACACGACCCCATCACGCTGGCGAAAAGCATTGCCACCCTCGACCATTTGTCCGGCGGACGCGTCAGCCTCGGCGTCGGGTTCGGGTGGAACACCGACGAGCTCGCCGATCACGGCGTGCCGCCCGCGAGGCGCCGCACCATGCTGCGCGAATACATCGAAGCCATGCGGGAGCTGTGGACCAAGGAGGAAGCGGCCTACGACGGCGAGTTCGTCAAGTTCGGGCCGAGCTGGGCGTGGCCCAAGCCCGTGCAGCCACACATTCCCGTGCTGGTCGGCGCTGCCGGTAACGAGAAGAACTTCAAGTGGATCGCCCGCAGCGCCGACGGCTGGATCACCACCCCGCGCGACTTCGACATCGACGAGCCGGTGAAGTTGCTGCAGGACACCTGGGCGGCCGCCGGCCGCGACGGCGCCCCGCAGATCGTCGCGCTGGACTTCAAGCCGATCCCCGAGAAGCTCGCCAAATGGGCCGAGCTGGGGGTCACCGAGGTGCTGTTCGGGCTCCCCGACCGCCCCGAGGACGAGATCGCCGCCTACGTCGAGCGGCTGGCGGGCAAGCTGGCCGCCCTCGTCTGAGAACCCTTCGTACCGCGACCCGGCTGTCAGGCCAGCGTGCAGCGGTTGCCGTAGTCGAAGGAGCGCACCCGCACCGAGTGCCCGAGTGGGTCGCCGTCGATCAGCAGCGCGAGCAAGTCGTCGTCCTCGGTGGTGGACAGGAACCGGCTGCCGTCGTCGAGCCGGCCGACGATGATCCCGGTCGGGCGGCCATCGTCGCGGCGCACCGTGTAGGTCTCGACGGCGCCGACGCCGTCGGCCTGCTCGGTGACCGACAAGGTCGGCCAGTCGGCGACCTGAGCCTGCACCTGCGCGCTGCGGTCAGGCTTCCACTCCGCCGGGATGGTGGAGTACACGCCGACCGAGTACTTGCTCAGGATGCCGCCGTTGGCGCCCACCAGGCCGAATTCCCCTGGAACCCTTCGCATTTGCGCGACGGTCTCGGCGACGGCGTGCATCGAATAGTTGTTGCCCGCGCCGCCGAAGAACGGCAGCCCGCCGGTCAGCGTCAGGCCGCGCGGATCGTCGGGCGCGATGCCCATGCCGTCGCAGATGTTGAACACCGGCACCGGAAAGCAGCTGTACAGATCGAAGGCGGCGACGTCGTCGATGCCGATGCCGGCCATCGCCAGCGCCTCACCCACCGCCAGCACGTGCGACGGCGCATGCCCGAGATCGGGCCGCTCGAGCAGCGCCTGTTCCTCGATGTCGGCGTGGCCGTGCAGGTACACCCAGTTCTCCTCGGGCACCCCGAGGCGACGCGCCGCGTCAACCGACATCAGCAGCGCGGCCGCGCCCTGATTCACCTGGTCGCGGGCGACCATCAGCCGCGGGTACGGCTCCGCGATCATCCGGTTGCGGTCGGTCACGGTGATCAGTTCGTCGACCGAACGCTCCACCGGCGCGGCGGCGAACGGATTGCTGGCGGCGATCTTGGTGAACGGCGCGAACAGCTCGCCCATCCGCCGCCGGTATTCCGCCGGCCCCAGGCCGGTCCCGGCCCGCCGGGCGTTTTCCAGCAGCGCGTACTGGATCGGCGCGCTGGTCAGCCCGTGCATGACGGTGTAGCGCGAGACAAGCTTCTCGATGCCCTGGCCCCGGTCTTCCAAGTCCCCGTCGACCGTCTCGCTGAAGTCGGGCTTGGCTTCGGCTTTCGCGAAGTAGCGCAGCGTCGAGGTGGCATCCGAACCGAACACCATCGCGACCTGGGAGCGGCCCGCGGCGATCTCTCCCGCCAGCTCGCTGATCAGGTGCTGCGGCCCCTGTCCGCCGACGATTTCGAGGATGGCGCGAGCGGGCGCCGCACCAATGCGGTTGGCCACGGATCGCGGGTAGTTGTTCGACCGCCCCAGCGGGGCGTTGATCACACCGGAGATCTCGAACTGCCGGACGCCGGCCACGGTGTCGATGGCCGACGCGGCGTCCTCGACACCACAGTCGCCGACGGCGGCCCGGGCCGCGGCGGCGGCCAGCTCGACCGGCGACATCCCCCGGTAGTTCGCGTCGTCGATGCGTTCGGCGGCCTGCCCCACACCGACGACGACGGGGGTGTTCGGGTCGAGATTCATAGACCAACTATCTACCGCAGGTCCGTCTCCCGGCCTAATCGGGGGTCGCCGAGCCCAGGTCGATGGTGGCGACCCGCTACAGGCTCTGCAGGATCTCTCTGGCCAGCGCCGCGGTCTCCGACGGCGTCTTGCCCACCCTGACGCCGGCCGCCTCCAAGGCCTCCTTCTTGGCGGCCGCGGTGCCCGACGAGCCGGACACGATGGCGCCCGCGTGGCCCATCGTCTTGCCTTCCGGCGCAGTGAATCCCGCGACGTAGCCGACAACCGGCTTGGAGACATTGGCCTTGATGTAGTCGGCCGCGCGCTCCTCGGCGTCGCCACCGATCTCACCGATCATCACGATGACCTTGGTGTCAGGATCCTTCTCGAAGGCCTCGATGGCGTCGATGTGGGTGGTGCCGATGACCGGGTCCCCGCCGATGCCGATCGAGGTGGAGAAGCCGAAATCGCGCAGCTCGTACATCATTTGGTAGGTCAGCGTGCCGGACTTGGAGACCAGCCCGACGGGCCCGGGGCCGCTGATGTTGGCGGGCGTGATGCCGGCCAGCGCCTCGCCCGGGGTGATGATGCCGGGGCAATTCGGCCCGATGATGCGCGTCTTGTGGCCCTTGTCCAGGTTATAGGCCCACGCGTATGCGGTGTCCTGCACCGGAATTCCCTCGGTGATGACGACCAGCAGCGGGATCTCGGCGTCGATGGCCTCGATGATCGCGTCCTTGGCGAATTTCGGCGGCACGAAGACGACGGACACGTTGGCGCCGGTCTCCTTGATCGCTTCGGCGACCGTGCCGAACACGGGAAGTTCGACGTCCTTGCCGACGGGGTCGACGTGCGAGACGGTGGTGCCCGCCTTGCGGGCGTTCACCCCGCCCACCACCTGAGTGCCCGCTTTGAGCATGAGCGCGGTGTGCTTGGTGCCCTCGCCGCCGGTGATGCCCTGGACGATGACCTTGGAATCTTTGTTCAGGAAGATCGACATTGCTTGGCTCCCTTACTTGTTCGCCAGCTCGGCGGCTTTGTCGGCACCGGCGTCCATGGTCTCGGCCTGGATCACCAGCGGGTGGTTGGCTTGGGCCAGGATGCGGCGCCCCTCGTCGACGTTGTTGCCGTCGAGCCGGACGACGAGCGGCTTGTTCGCCTCGTCACCGAGCATGTTGAGCGCCGTCACGATTCCGTTGGCGACGGCGTCGCACGAGGTGATGCCCCCGAACACGTTCACGAAGACGCTCTTGACCTGCTTGTCGTTCAGGATGACGTCGAGGCCCGCGGCCATGACTTCGGCCGACGCGCCACCGCCGATGTCCAGGAAGTTGGCCGGCTTGACGCCGTTGTGCTTCTCGCCCGCGTACGCGACGACGTCGAGCGTGGACATCACCAGGCCCGCGCCGTTACCGATGATGCCGACCTGGCCGTCCAGCTTCACGTAATTGAGGTCGTGCTCTTTGGCCTTGAGCTCCAGCGGGTCGGTAGAGGCACGGTCTTCGAATTCCGCGTGCTCGGGGTGGCGGAAGTCGGCGTTCGCGTCGAGCGTGATTTTGCCGTCCAGCGCCAGGATTTGATCTTTCGGGTCGCGCACCAGCGGGTTGACCTCGACCAGCGTGGCGTCCTCGGCGACGAAGAGCTCCCACAGCTTGTTGATGGTCACCGCGGCCGCATCGAGCACCTCGGCCGGCAAGTGGCCCTGCTCGGCGATGGAACGCGCGGTCTCCAGGTCGACCCCGTTGACGGCGTCCACCGGGACCTTGGCCAGCCGCTCGGGCTTGGTGGCGGCGACCTCCTCGATTTCCATGCCGCCCTCGACCGAGCACATGGCCAGGTAGGTCCGGTTGGCCCGATCCAGCAGGAAGGAGATGTAGTACTCCTCGGCGATGTCGCTGGCCTCGGCGACCAGCAGCTTCTTGACGACGTGACCCTTGATGTCGAGGCCGAGGATGTTCTTGGCGTGTTCGTAGGCGTCCTCGGGCGTCGCCGCGTATTTGACGCCACCAGCCTTGCCGCGCCCGCCGACCTTCACCTGCGCCTTGACCATCACCGGACGGCCGATTTCGGTCGCGATCTCCCGAGCGCCCTCGGCGGTGTCCGTCACCCGCCCCGGCGTAGTCGGTACGTTGTGCTTGGCGAACAATTCTTTTGCTTGATACTCGAAAAGGTCCATGGACTCTCTGTCTTCGCTCGACTCAACTACTAGGCCTCTTGATGGGCGGTGCCGCGTTCGGCAACTCGCACGGACGAACTGTATCGACCCTCCTACCGGCCTTTACCGGCGCGTCCGGCGATGTGGCACAGCTCACCGCGTCCCGGCGTACCCCGTTCGTGACCCAAATCACAATTTCAATCGGATTGCGCGACGAGGTTGCCAGTTCCGCACGTCAGCGGATACCGTCCTAGGGTCCAGATAACGGTATGGTCACGATACGAGGACATTTCAGCTTGCCCCAGCATCGTTTGGCTCCTTCTACTGCTGAAACAGCAGGTGTGGTGCGGGTTGGTCGCGCGGCCGGTGGCCGAGGGATTGAGCCCCATCGCAACGAAGTCACCGAGATCCTCCCGCTCGACGGCTTCGACTTCGATGACCTGGATTGGCGCGAAGAGGTCAGCGATCTCGGCGAACTCGACTGCAGCAACGACTCAACCTTCGACAACGAAGCGCAGGTCTTGCTGGCCCCCGAACTCGACGACCTGAACGAGGCCGACGACCCGGCCCCGCTGTGGCTGGCCGCCCCGGTCACCGAGGTGCTGCCGCGGGTGATCGTCAGGTCCGCCGCCGAGTCCCGCATCGCTCGCGCGCACGACGTCGTCGGTGTGGCACGACGCGGAGGGCAGCATCGCAAGGAGCCGACGAGCGCGGCCCGCGGCCGCCTGCTGATCTCGGCGATGGCGGCCGGCGCGGCCGCCGCGGCGGCCCACACCGCCACCAGCCATGCCGACACCCCCAAGACCGAGGCCGTGCTGACCGCGAACGCGTCGGCGCTCACCGGTGGATCGGGCAACAGCAATACCGTCCGGGGCCCCCAGGTGGTCGCGCTCGAGCCGGCGGCGACCGCCGCCCTGCACAACCAGGAGCTCGCCAAGGGCGTCGCCTACGCCAACGATCGCGCTCAGCGTGAGGCGCGATTGCAGCAGCCGCTCTACGTGATGCCGACGAAGGGCATCTTCACGTCGAATTTCGGTTACCGCTGGGGCGTGCTGCATGCCGGCATCGACCTGGCCAACTCGATCGGCACACCGATCTACGCGGTGTCCGACGGCGTCGTCATCGACTCCGGGCCGGCCGCCGGCTACGGGGCGTTGGTCAAGCTCCGCCACGCCGATGGCACGGTCACGCTCTACGGCCACGTCAACACGACGCTGGTCAGCGTCGGCCAGCGCGTGATGGCCGGGGACCAGATCGCCACCATGGGCAACCGCGGCAATTCCACCGGCCCGCACCTGCATTTCGAGGTGCTGCAGGGCGGCACCGAACGGATCGACCCCGTCCCGTGGCTGGCTAAGCGGGGTCTTATGGTCGGTAACTACGCTGGTTGAGGTGACCGCGCCGAATCAACCATCTCCCGGTCCGCAGCCGCCCGAGTCCACTCCGCCGTCGGACTCCAAGACGCGGATCATCCGCCGCGCACCGACCGGGCCGATCCCGATAACACCGGAATCGCCGACGAGCTTCATCCCACCGCAGCCACCGCCGTACCCGGGCGCCGCTCGCGCGGGACGCCAAGCCACTTCGGGTGAGCCGAGCGGCCGGACGGCCGTCGCCGCCTGCGCCGTCAGCATCGTCAGCGGGTGGGCCACGTCGGTGGTGGCGACGGACCTGATCGCCGGCTGGTGGCGAACCGACCGCCTGTTTTGCATCGCCGTCGCGTTCCTGGCCCTGGTGTTCGCGACGACTACCGTTTCCGGCGTGATCATGTTGCTGCAGCACCGGCCTTTTGGGCGCTACCTCATCGTCGCCGGTGCCGTGGTCGCCGTGCTGACCTACCTGGGCGTGTTCATCGCCGGTGCCCGCGTCGCGTGGATAGTGCACCTGCTGCCGCTGCTCCCGATCGCCAGCGTGGTGCTGGCGATGCACCCGCGAACCAAACGCTGGCTGGAAGCCTGACCCGCGCCGAAGCGGTTGCCGGCCCGGCGCCCGACCATTAGGCGACTTTCAAACCCGATATCACCAGCGATATCAAAATTCCGAGTCGCCTAATGGTTCGTAGACGCCCTGCGGTTAGAGTTTGCTGATCGGGGCGTGGTTGTGCATCAGCTTCACCCGCCCCGCGCTGCCGAAGTCGATTAGAGACATGGCCGATTCGCCGACGCCGGACACCTCTTCGACGCGGCCAAGCCCGTACTTGTCGTGAGTCACCCGGTCGCCGGGCTCGAGCACCAGCAGCGGGCGCTTGCCGGCACCCGAGCGCGTCGGGGCCGCGCGCGGCGCACCGAACCGGCCGGCGCCGCTGACCGGCGCGCTGAACGACGGGGCCGGCGCCGTGCGCCGCCACTCGATGAGTTCCTGCGGAACCTCGCGCAGAAAGCGCGATTCCGGGTTGAGCATCGGCTGCCCCCAGGAGGACCGGACGATGGCCCTGCTCAGATACAGCCGCTGACGGGCGCGGGTGATGCCGACGTAGGCCAGCCGCCGCTCCTCGGACAGTTCGGTCGGGTCGTCCAGCGCCCGCATGTGCGGGAACATGCCGTCCTCCCAGCCGGTGACGAACACCACCGGAAACTCCAGCCCCTTCGCGGTGTGCAGCGTCATCAAAGTGACCATGCCGGCGTCGTTCTCGGGGATCTCGTCGCTGTCGGAAACCAGCGAGACGCGTTCCAGGAATTCCGCGAGCACGCCGGTGTCCGGCACGTCTTCGTCGTCCGGGGCCTGCAACGACTCGCCCAGCGCGGCGGCGTTGGCCCGGTCGGTGCTGAATTCGTGTGCCACACTGACGAGTTCGTTGAGGTTGTCCAAGCGGGCCAGATCTTGCGGATCGGTGGAGGATTCCAGCTCCCGCCGGTATCCGGTACGTTCGAGCACCGACTCGACCAGATCGCCGAGATCCTCGTCGAGGCGGCCCCTGAGCTCGTCGAGCAGCTCGACGAAACCGGCGATCGCCTTCTCCGCGCGCGAATTGAGCATCGGCACTTTGCCTTCGGCCGCGGCCACCAGCGCGTCGGCGAAACTCGCGCCGGTGTTCTCCGCGTACACCGCCACGCACGCCTCGGCCCGATCGCCGATGCCCCGGCGCGGGGTGTTGAGGATGCGCCGCATGCTGACCGCGTCGCCGGGGTTGTCCAGCACCCGCAGATAGGCGACGATGTCACGAATTTCTTTGCGCTCGTAGAACCGCACTCCCCCAACGACTTTGTAAGGAATGCCGGCGCGGATGAACACCTCTTCGAACGACCGAGACGAGTTGTTGGTGCGATAGAACACGGCCACGTCGTTGTAGGTGATCTCGCCACGGTCGGCGAGCGCGTCGATCTCCTCGGCCACGAACCTGGCCTCGTCATGCTCGTTGTCCGCGACGTAGCCGACGATCAATTCGCCCGCGCCGGCGTCGGTCCACAGCCGTTTGTCCCGGCGCCCGGAGTTGCGCGCGATCACCGAGTTGGCCGCCGACAAGATGTTCTGCGTGGAGCGGTAATTCTGTTCCAGCAGAATGGTTATCGCGTCCGGATAGTCGCGCTCGAAGTCCTCGATGTTGCGGATGGTGGCGCCGCGGAACGCATAGATCGACTGATCGGCATCACCCACCACGCACAATTCCGCCGGCGCCACATCGTCGGGCGATCCCGTCGCGTCGTGACCGACCAATTCCCGCACCAGCACGTACTGCGCATGGTTGGTGTCCTGATACTCATCGACCAGGACGTGACGGAACCGCCGCCGGTAGTGCTGGGCGATCTGCGGAAAGGCCCGTAGCACCGCGACGGTCTCGCCGATCAGGTCGTCGAAGTCCAGCGCGTTGGCCGCGCGCAGCCGACGCTGGTATTCGCCGTACACCGACGCCACGGTGCGCGTCAGGTCGTCGGAGTCGTCCGTCAGTTTCGCCACCGCCTCAGCGGGATCGATCAGCTCGTTCTTCAGGTTGGAGATGGCGTTGGCCAGCAGCCGCGGCGAGTAGCGCTTGATGTCGAGCCCCATGTCGCGCCCGATCATCTGCAGCAGGCGGCGGGAATCGTCGGCGTCGTAGATCGAGAAGTTGGAATTGAGGCCTTCGATCAACGACGCCTGGTTGCGCAGGATCCGCACGCACGTTGAGTGAAAGGTGGACACCCACATGGCGCGGGCCCGGTTGCCGACCAGCCGCACCACCCGTTCGCGCATCTCGGCCGCGGCCTTGTTGGTGAAGGTGATGGCCAGGATCTGGCCGACCCCCACGCCGCGCGCCGCGATCAGATAGGCGATGCGGCGGGTCAACACCGCGGTCTTGCCGGAGCCCGCCCCCGCCACGATCAGCAGCGGCGAGCCCTCGTGCACCACCGCCTGGCGCTGTTGCGGGTTGAGGCCTTCGAGCAACTGATCTGCTTCGGAGGCCAGGTTGGCATCGGTTGCGTACACACTCATGTTGGTCCAAACGTACCGCCGCCCACCGACGCAACGCGCCCAGGCGTGACACCAGGCTAGTGCCCCGGCCGTTCTCCGCCGGGCAAAAGCGGGGCGGCGAAAGGCGTGTTTCGCAATCAAATGCGGCCGGATTTCAAATTGCGATTAATTAGACTCGAGTATAAAAGCTGCGAATATTCGCGGCCCGACTTTGCGTCGCCGTCAATCTCGCACAATCTCCTATAACACCGAATTTCGTGCCGTGTTAATGGATTCCGTACCCGGCAAGCCAAGCCGGGGTGGACGGTCATCGCAACCGAACACGGGCTAGCCCCACGCGGACGTCGACCGGGTAATGGCCAGCTCACGAACGCCTTTTTGCGCGAGAGCCGATTTAAGTGGCACACTCGTTTGGTGCTCAACACGCAGTGCCGTCGGCGGCCTTGCACCCCGAACTGCCGCCGATTTTTCTACGGGTACCGGTTAGCGGTCCCCGTGGTCTAGCTGCTTTCGTCAGAGCCCCGTGGTCCGCTTCCTCAAGACCGGGGCTCGTCTCTTTTTGTGAGGCCCGAAACCGGATGAGACCACAACCCCCACATCCCGAGAATGCGGAGTCAGCAGAGATGAAGGTTGAGACGGTGGAAACCCCACAGACGGCCGACGCCGAAGAGTTGAACATCGACGATTTGCGCCACGAGATCGACCGGTTGGACGCCGAGATCCTGGCCGCGGTGAAGCGCCGCACCGAGGTCTCTCAGGCGATCGGCAAGGTCCGGATGGCATCCGGCGGCACGCGGCTCGTGCACAGCCGCGAGATGAAGGTGATCGAGCGGTACAGCGAGCTCGGTCCCGACGGCAAGGACCTGGCGATCCTGTTGTTGAGGTTGGGCAGGGGCCGGCTCGGTCACTGAGGTCGCCAGTCACGGCGCCCGATGGTGACGGCCCGCAGCGCCCGGCTTCGCCGCGCTTGCGACCGTCACTAGGGTCGAACTATGACCTCCGTGCAAAGCCTCCCCGACATCACCGCCACCCCAGCGTGGGACGCCCTGCGCAGGCATCACGAACAAATCGGCGCAACCCATCTGCGCGAGTTCTTCGACGAGGATCCCGACCGCGGCCGGGAACTCACCGTCTCGGTCGGCGACCTCTATATCGACTACAGCAAACACCGCATCACCCGAGAGACGCTGCGGCTGCTGTTCGATCTGGCACGCGCGGCTAACCTCGAAGAGCGCCGCGACCTGATGTTCGCCGGCGCGCACATCAACGTCTCCGAGGACCGCGCGGTATTGCACACCGCGCTGCGACTGCCCCGGGACGCCGAACTGATCGTCGACGGCCACAACGTCGTCGAGGACGTGCACGCCGTGCTCGACCGGATGGGCGACTTCACCGACCGGTTACGCAGCGGTGAATGGACCGGGGCGACCGGGAAAAGAATCAGCACGGTGGTCAACATCGGCATCGGGGGATCGGATCTGGGTCCGGTGATGGTCTATCAGGCGCTGCGCCACTACGCCGACGCCGGGATTTCGGCCCGCTTCGTCTCCAATGTCGACCCGGCCGACCTCATCGCCACCTTGGCCGACTTAGACCCCGCCACAACGCTTTTCATCGTCGCTTCGAAAACGTTCTCCACGCTGGAAACCCTGACCAACGCGACCGCAGCCCGCCGCTGGCTGACCGACGCGCTCGGCGACGCCGCGGTGTCCAAACATTTCGTGGCGGTCTCCACCAACAAGCGCCTGGTCGACGACTTCGGCATCAACACCGACAACATGTTCGGCTTCTGGGACTGGGTCGGAGGACGGTACTCCGTCGATTCGGCGATCGGCCTCTCGGTGATGGCCGCGATCGGCAAGGAGGCCTTCGCCGATTTCCTGTCCGGATTCCACATCGTGGACCGGCATTTCAAGACCGCCCCGCTGGAGTCCAATGCGCCGGCGCTGCTCGGGCTGATCGGGCTGTGGTACTCCAACTTCATGGGCGCCCAGTCGCGCGCGGTGCTGCCCTACTCCAACGACTTGGCGCGATTTGCGGCGTATCTACAACAGCTGACGATGGAATCGAACGGTAAGTCGACGCGCGCCGACGGCACTCCGGTCACCACCGACACCGGCGAAATCTTTTGGGGCGAGCCGGGAACCAACGGCCAGCATGCCTTCTACCAATTGCTGCATCAGGGCACCCGGCTGGTGCCGGCCGACTTCATCGGCTTCAGCCAGCCTCTGGACGACCTGCCCACCGTCGAGGGCACCGGCAGCATGCACGACTTGCTGATGAGCAACTTCTTCGCCCAGACCCAGGTGCTGGCGTTCGGTAAGACCGCCGAGGAGATCGCCGCCGAAGGCACGCCGGCCGACATCGTGCCGCACAAGGTGATGCCCGGCAACCGCCCGTCGACCTCGATCCTGGCCGACCGGCTCACGCCGTCGGTGCTGGGCCAGCTGATCGCGCTCTACGAGCATCAGGTCTTCACCGAGGGCGTCATCTGGGGCATCGACTCGTTCGACCAGTGGGGCGTGGAGCTGGGCAAGACGCAGGCGAAAGCGCTGCTCCCGGTGATCACGTCCGACGGCTCGCCGGAGCCGCAGTCCGACAGCTCGACCGACGCGCTGGTGCGCCGCTACCGGACCGAACGCGGGCGCACCAGCTAGCAGCCCTCAGCCCGTTCGGCTCATGACGTCCGAGCCGAGCCGCCGCACGAAGGTGCGCAAGCGTTCCACGGTCGCGGTCTGCGGCTCACTGAGGTGCAGCTGCAGCAGTTCGCGTCCGGCGGCGTGCAGGATCCGCGCGGTGTATTCGGGGTCGTGCACGTGGGGATTGGTGCGCAGCAGTTCGGTGACGAAGAACTCCAACACGACGGCCTGCGATTGGGCCAGCCGCGCATACAACTCCGGAGGAGCGCCCTGCGGCGGGAACAGGAACAGCCGCCACGTTGCCGGGTGGGCGTCAACCGCGGCCAGCACGCCGTCGAACGCAACCACCAGCGACTGGTCCCCGGCGACGGCGTCCAGCCCGGAGACCGCCTCGGCGAACTGGGCGCCGGCCCGGGCCGCCTCACGGTCGATCAGCGCGATGAACAGTCCCGCCGGGTCGCCGAACAGCTGATAGATCAACGACCGGTTGATGCCGGCCGCCTCGGCGATGCGGTTGGGCGTGGCCGCGTGAAACCCCTCGGCATCGACGATCGCGTGGGTGACGTCGAGGATCTGCTCGCGCCGGCCTTCGGCGGTCATGCGCCGCTTCGGGTTGCCCGCGCTCATGCTTGACAGCATAACTAACAACTTGTGAGTATTTACTCACGAAGTGTTAGTTACTGGGAGGCAGCGATGGTCACGTACTACCCCGAACTCGCCGAGCGAGTCCGCAGCCAGCGCGAATTGCAGCCCGCCCTGTATGGAGACTTCGACTTCGACCGGCGGCCCGATCGTCTGGCCACGGAGCCCGACGTCGAGTCGGCCCTGCCCGCCTGGATCGCCGACCGCGCACCGATCCTGGAAGACGACCGCGTGGTGGAGCTGATGAGCACGGCCACCCTGCTCGGCGACGTCGTCGCCGATCCCTATGCGGCACTGATGGCTTCGCACAGCGTCGTTCAGCTGATCGACATGCTCAAGACGGCCTGCCGAGAGGGAATCGAGGCGGTGCCCGACGCGCCCCCGGAGCTGGTTTCGTTCATCGCCGCCATGGAGGCCACCCCGGAGTGGATCGACTTCGATCTGGTCCGTGAGGGCGCCCGCCAAGAGCGGATCCCCGCAGCGCTGCTGGCCCCCTTCATCACACGGGGGGCCTTCATCGCGACGTTCACCAACACCTACGCCGCGCTGCCGATGGCCCTCACCGGCGCACTCTCGGGCAAGCGGGCCGCCCGGCGGGTAAACGAGACTGCCAGTTTCTTCGCGGTCACCACCCTGCCCGGTGCGCTGGACCGTTTCGGCCCCGGTTTCGAGGCGGCCGCGATGGTCCGGCTGATGCACTCGATGGTCCGCTACAACGCCCTGAAGAAATCCGACAAGTGGGATGCCGCCGTGTACGGCATGCCCGTGCCGCAGGTCGACCAGATGCCGGCCGGCATGATCGGCCAGTACCTGTTGGCGCGCAAGGCGCGCCAACAGGGCCGGACGGAGTTCACCGCCGAAGAGCGCGCCGTCGTCGAATTCGCCAGGTACCGCTGCTTTTTGCTCGGCCTGCCGGCGGAACTGTTGCCGGCCGAACCGGCCGACATCATCCACGTCATGCACGCGCGCTCGGCACTGCTGCGCGACGGATTCGACAGCATCTGCCAAGAACTCGTCCGCGGCACGATGGCGGCCTACCTGCGCCCCGATACCACCCTGTTCGACCGTTGCGCCGAAGCGGTCGAAAAGAGTTTCAGCAAGCTCACTTTCGTTCGCACCTTCTGCAATGGAAATCGTGAGATCGCCGAGGCCATGGGCGTCTCAATGGGGCCGACTGACCTCGTGCGCGTCGCCCTCACCGCGCCCTTCATCATCGGGCGTTTCACCGCCGTGAGCCACGCCAGCCGCATCCCGGTGCTTCGGGACATCACCGACGCCTACGTCATCGGGCTCCTCAAGCTACGGCTGGCGACCTACGGGAAGCCCGAATTCACCAGCGACGCAGCGCATTACACGCCGGTACCGCACCCACTCAGGCGAACCACTTGGTGAGCGGGGGCGGCAGCACCCGCATCACCTGCACCAGCGGCGCCCACGGCCACCACGGGACCGCCGCCCGGCCGGGCTCACGCTCCATGGCGGCGACGAGTGCGTTGACGCCGGTCTCGTTGTCCACCATCAACATTGTGCTGTTCGACTTGGCCGTCATCTCAGACTCGATATAGCCGGGCTCGATGACCGAAACCTTGATGGGGCCCTTGGCATATTCGGCGCGCAGCGATTCACCCAGCGAACTCAACCCGGCCTTGCTCGCGGCGTACGCGGCCTTGACCCCGGGCACTCCCCTGTTGCCGAGCACCGACGAGATGAGCACGAGGTGGCCCGAACCGGCGTTGTTGAACATCTCCAGCGCGGTCTCGATCTGCACCAGTGCGGCCACCAGGTTGGTCTCGAGGGTCGCCTTGTTGGCCCACAACTTGCCCGAGCCCAGCTTCGCGCCCTTGCCGATGCCGGCGTTGACGATGACCCGGTCGATGCCGCCGAGCTCGTCGCTGAGTTCGCCGAACACCTTCGGCACCTGCTCGTGATCGTTGACGTCCAGTGCCGCCACAGCGATCTTGATGCCCGGGTACTGTTGCGACAGTTCGGCTTTCAGCTCGTCCAGCCGGTCGGTGCGGCGCGCGCACAATGCCAGGTCGCGGCCCTTGGCGGCGAACGCTCGCGCCATGCCGGCGCCCAGGCCGGAACTGGCACCCGTGATGAGGATCTTCTGACGAGTCATCCGGGCAGCATATCGACAGGTGTCAAGTCGCGGGCCGTCGCCTACTTGAGCAGCCGTGACATCCGCCGGTCGGCCAGCACCTTGCCGCCGGTCTGGCACGTCGGACAGTATTGAAAAGACTTGTCCGCGAAGGAAACTTCACGCACGGTGTCCCCGCATACCGGGCAGGGCAGGCCGGTGCGGGCATGCACCCGTAGGCCGGAGCGCTTCTCGCCTTTGAGCGTGGCCGCCCCCTGGCCCACGGACCGGCTCACCGCGTCGCGCAGGACGGACACCATCGCGTCGTGCAGCGTGGTGAGCTGCTCATCGGTCAGCTTGCCCGCGGTGGCGAACGGCGAGATCTTCGCGACGTGCAGTATTTCGTCGCTGTACGCGTTGCCGATGCCGGCGATCACCTTTTGATCGGTGATGACCGTCTTGATCCGCCCGGTGTTGCCGGCCAGCAGGCCGGCGAGATCGTCGACGCCGAGCTCCAGCGCGTCGGGGCCGAGGGCGGCGATGCCGGGCACGGATTGCGGGTCGGCGACGAGCCAGACGGCCAGCCGCTTCTGGGTGCCGGCCTCGGTCAGGTCGAAGCCGGGCGCCTCGCCGGGCGTACCCAGGTGCACGCGCAAGGCGATCGGGCCCTTGCCGGGGCGCAGCGGCGCCGCGGCCAGCTTGTCCGACCACCGCAACCACCCCGCCCGGGACAGGTGGGTGATCAAGTACAGCTCTCCGGCCTGCAGCCCGACATATTTGCCCCACCGGTGGGCCCCTGTCACGGGCTGGCCGTGCAGCGCGCCGAGCGGCGGGTCGAAGGTTTTCAGCACAGAGAGCGCGCCGACGTCGACGCGCCCGATCGACAGGCCGACGGCATGGCGGCGCAGATGGTCGGCGAGGGCTTCGACCTCGGGGAGTTCGGGCACGCCCTTCAGTCTGCCGGTCTGAGTAAATAGGTGTCCATGATCCAGCCGTGCCGCGCGCGCGCCTCGGCCCGCAGCGCCGCGATGCGCGTGGCGACCTCTCCGACGGTGCCCGCCACCAGCAGCTCGTCGTCGGTGCCCAGGTAGGCGCCCCACCAGATGCGGGTGTCGGGCGGGCACACCCGAAAGGAGCACTCGGCGTCGAGCATGACCACCGCCGACCCGGTCAACCCGTGCGCGCGCAACTGTCGACCGGTCGTGATGAGCACCGGTTCCCCGACCTCGTTGAGCGGGATGCGGTGCCGGGCCGTCAGCGCCTGGACCGCGGTGATGCCGGGGATGACGTCGAAGGTGAACTCGAGCTCGGCGGCTTCGGCCTTGATGGCCTCCAGGATGCGCAGCGTGCTGTCGTACAGCGACGGGTCGCCCCAGGCCAGGAAGGCGCCGACGCCATCGGGCTCCAGCTCGGCGGCGATGGCTGCCGCCCAGACCCGCGCCCGCGCCGCGTGCCAGTCCGAGACGGCTTCGCGGTAGTCGGAGTCGGCCGACCGTTTGGGGTCGGGCAGCTCGACGAAGCGGTAGCCCGGCTCGCGGATGAACCGGGCGCAGATCTCGCGCCGCAGCGCCACCAGGTCGCTCTTCGCCTCGCCCTTGTCCATCGCGAAGAACACCTGGGTGTCGTTGAGCGCCTCGATCGCCTGAACGGTCACGTA
This sequence comes from Mycobacterium sp. 852002-51613_SCH5001154, assembly GCF_001667425.1. Lineage (NCBI taxonomy): Bacteria > Bacillati > Actinomycetota > Actinomycetes > Mycobacteriales > Mycobacteriaceae > Mycobacterium > Mycobacterium sp. 852002-51613_SCH5001154. Next base: position 126,368 of record NZ_LZII01000080.1, read on the forward strand.
GTCGGGGTCGCCGGCGCCGATGCCGATGACGTGGATGTGCCGGCCCAAGAAACCTCCTCGTTGCTTGCTTCAGATTGCCGAATCGAAACCTCAAGGGCCTAGTCGGGACCAAAAGTACCCAGTACCATGGGTACCGTCTGAAGCACCCAATGAAGGGACGCCAGCACCATGACTTCCGCGGTGAAACCAGGTGGGCCGAGTCGTGAAGAGTTCTCGGAGCGGCTGCTCAGGGGCTCGGTGAAAAAGTCCTACGAACCGATCGTCGACATCGACTGGGACGCCCCGCTGGATCCGGACAAGTTCTACCTGCCGCCGCGGCTGGTGTCGCTGTACGGCACCCCGATGTGGGACGAGATGACCCGCGAGCAGCAGATCGAGCTGTCCCGCCAGGAGCTGGTCAACACGCTCTCGGCGGGCATCTGGTTCGAGAACATGCTCAATCAATCGTTGCTGCGGACCATCCTGCACGAGGACCCCACGAGCCGGTCGACCCATTACAAGCTGACCGAGCTGGGCGACGAGACCCGCCACATGGTCATGTTCGGCAAGGCCATCGAGCGCATCGGCGCAAAGCCGGTGCGGCCCAGGCTGTTTCACCGGATGATCATCAACGCGCTTCCGCTGGCGTTTCAGCGCGGCTCGATGCTGTGGGTGGCGGCGCTGATCGGCGAGGAAATCTTCGACTCATTGCAGCGGCAGATGATGGACGACCCGGAATTGCAGCCGATCATCCAGCGGCTCATGCGGATTCACGTCACCGAGGAGGCGCGCCACATCCAGTTCGCCCGCGACGGCGCCCGCAAACGCGTGGCCGAAATGCCCCGGATGAACCGCTGGTTCATGGCCAACATCAACGGGCTGGGCGGATACTTCTTCAACTACCTGTTCAGCAATCCGATCCCGTACGCGCGCACGGGCCTGGACCCGAAGCGGGCGCGACGAATCGCGCGGACCAGCCCGCATCGCCGTGAGATGCAGGTCGCTGGTTTCGCCCCGCTGGCGGCGTTCCTGTCCGAGGTGGGTCTGCTGGGTCCCATCGCCCGCCGTGGCTGGAAGCGCAGCAGGTTTCTGTGACGCGGCCGCGCGGCCTCGATGAGCCCCGCCATCCCGTAGCCATCTTGGGCGCACACCCCGTCGCAAGCGCGGCATTGTCGGCGGCCGGCGTCACCGACTATGTGGTCCTGGACGGGCCGGCGTCGGCGGTACAGGCAAGGTTCGACGACGTCACGGATAGCTGGCTGCTGACGACGTCCGCGGGCGAGGATGTGCGGGCGCGTGCCGTGATCGCCGCCGATGGGACGCCCTTCGCCCCCTGGCTCCCGGACATCGCGGGCCGCGACCACTTCCTGGGCGCGTCGTTTCACGCCGCCGCCTGGGACCCCGACTTCGATCCGTCCAGTAAGCGCATCGCGGTGGTCGGCACCGACACCGCCGCCGGTCACCACCTCGGCCGGCTGATCGAGGTGGCGGCGTCCGTCACCGTCTTCGCCCACTCGCCCCGCCGGGTGGTCACCGAACTCCCGCTGTGGCCAACCCGGGCCACGCGCTGGCTGCGTCGCCGCATCCGGCCACCCGCCGCAGGCCCCCGCGTCAAGCTGGCCGGGTCGGCGATCGAGGCGGTGACCGCATCAGGCATCCGCGCCGGCGATGGCGCCGAGCACCGCGTCGACGCCATCGTCTACGGCACCGGCTTCTCGATCCCCGAAGAGCCGTCCGATCGCACGCTGATCGGTGCCGGCGGGCTGACCATCCGGCAGGCCTGGCACGACGGCATGGAGCCCTTCTACGGCGTGGCGGCTCGCGGCTTCCCCAACTACTTCTTCATCACCGGGCCCGACACCGACGCGCGGGTACGCTACATCGCCGACTGCCTGCGACTGATGGACCGCACGGGCAGCACCCGCATCGAGGTGCGCGCCAGCAGCCTGGGGGTGTTCAACGAGCGGGCCCAGCTCACAGCCGACCAGGCTCCTCCGGTGGCATCCGCCTTCGACCTGTCGGCCAGCGCGCCCGAGCGCGGCGACACCTATGACGGCGCGGCAACGCTGGAAATCGGCGGCGCCAGCCATCCGGTGCGGGTCCGGCTCACCGGGCACCTCGACCCGATCGACGGCCGCTACCACTGGCAGGGAACGGTATTCGGTTCGCCATCGCGGCCACTGCCGGACGAGGCGCTCAGGCAAGCGCGGACCGCGACGTTGACGGTGGGCCGGCGCCGCGCCCCCGCGCGCATCGTCGAGCAGACGCCGTGGGGGACGCACTCGGTCGCCGGAGTGGGCGCCCCGCCCTACGCCCCCAACTGATCGACTGCTTTCCGCTGCTCATCGCGCTATTTCTTCGAACACAAGGCCGCGTTTGGGGGCAGCCGGTAGGTGGTAAACCCGGGGGGTGCGCGCGCAGCGCAGCGAAGTCGAACAATGTGTTCGGCGCGGTAGAGGCGGGGGCCTCGAACGGGTGGGGACTAGCACGCGCCTCACTCATACCGGGCCGCCCGTGGCGTGTGCCCCGGCCGCGCCCCCGGTGGGCCGCGATTTCTGGCGGCGTCCAACCCGGTCGACCCGAATTAGACTTTTGCCGCCGAGGGCGGATACTCAAGCAGTTGGCCCGGCAGAAATTCGAGGAGCAGCGATGAAACCGGACGACAAGACCCAGCTGGAAAGCCGGATTGCGACGTCGCCTCCGTTTCGGACACCGTGTGCGCCTCGACTTGCCGGGCCCGCGAAGGCGAAGGGGTTGCGGTGGTGAGCTCGGTAGCTGAGTCCCCCAGCTCGCTGGCCGTCGCGACGCGGACGGATCAATCGGTGGCGATTTTGACCGTCGACGGCGTGCTCGACACCACCAACTCGTCGGCGCTCCGCGACCACATCCTGCAGGCCACGCAGGGCGAGCCTGTCGCCGTCATCGTCAACATCTCCGCGCTCAAGGTGCTCGCCGAATTGGCGTGGTCGACCTTCATCGGCGCGCACTGGCAGGTTCGCGGCAACCCCAACGTTCCGATCGTGCTGGTATGCGCGCACCGCGGGACACGCGAGGCGATCACCCGCAGCGGCGTCGCCTACTTCATGCCGGTCTACTCGACCGAGAAGGCGGCGATGAAGGCGCTCGGTCAGCAGAGCCGGCGCGCCGTGCGCCGTGCCGACGCCCAGCTGCCCGCCGACCTGACCAGCCTGCGCGAATCGCGTCGCCTGGTCCGCGAATGGCTCACCGCCTGGTCGCAATCCACACTCATCCCGGTCGCGTTGGTTGTGGTCAACGTGTTCGTCGAGAACGTGCTGGAACACACCGCGAGCTTCCCCGTAGTGCGGATCGAGAGCCATGGCGCGACGGCCACCATCGCGGTATCCGACGGCAGCCACGCCCCGGCGGTGCGGCTGCCGTCGCCGGCGAACGGCATCGACGTGTCCGGCCTGGCCATCGTCGACGCGTTGTCGCGCGCGTGGGGCAGCACGCCCACCGCGTCCGGCAAGACGGTGTGGGCGGTCATCGGGCCCGAAAACCAGCTCTGACGCCTTATTGTGCTGGGAACCCGGGCACGGGTAGAACTAGAACACGTTCTAATCTCGTGTGACGACCCGTTTCCAGGAAGGCAGATGACGTGCGGTTCACCTACGCGGAGGCGATGACCGACCACAGGTATTACATCCCGCTGGCCCAGGCGGCCGAGGCTGCCGGGTACCACGCCATGACGATCGCCGACAGCATCGCCTACCCCTTCGAATCCGACTCGAAGTACCCGTACACCCCCGACGGCGATCGCGAGTTTTTGGACGGCAAGGAGTTCATCGAAACCTTTGTGCTGACAGCGGCATTGGGGGCGGTGACGACGAAGCTGCACTTCAACTTCTTCGTCCTCAAGCTGCCCATCCGGCCGCCGGCGCTGGTGGCCAAGCAGATCGGATCGTTGGCCGCGCTGACCAACAACCGGGTGGGCTTCGGTGTCGGCACCAGCCCATGGCCGGAGGACTACGAACTGCTGGGCGTCCCGTTCGCCAAGCGCGGCAAGCGCATGGACGAATGCATCGAAATCATTCAGGGGCTTACCAGCGGCGACTACTTCGAATTCCACGGCGAGTTCTACGACATCCCGAAGACCAAGATGACGCCGGCCCCCACCGAGCCCATACCGGTGCTGATCGGCGGGCATGCCGACGCCGCGCTGCGGCGCGCGGCCCGGCTGGACGGCTGGATGCACGGCGGCGGTGACCCGGAAGAACTCGACGGTCTCATTGCCAAGCTCAAGCGATACCGCGAAGAAGCCGGCAAGACCGGGCCGTTCCAGATCCACGTCATCTCGGCCGACGCGTACACCGTGGATGGCATCAAACGGCTCGAAGACAAGGGCGTCACCGACGCCATCGTCGGATTCCGCATCCCCTACATCAAGGGCAACGACACCGAGCCGCTGGAGAACAAGATCCGCAACCTCGAGATGTTCGCCGAGAACGTCATCGCGAAGGTCTAGCCAACGGTCACAGCGGATCCCACTTCGGAGCCCGCTTCTCCCGGTGCGCCTTGGCCGCCTCGGCCGGGTTGTTGGTGAAACCGCTGAGGATCTGGGTGCGGTTCTCGATCTCGATGGCATGCCGCAAGCTAGGCGCGTCCAGTGCCGCGTTGAGCCCGATCTTGGTCTGCCACACGCCGTAGGCGTTGTTCTCCGCGATCGACCGGGCGACCTTCAGCGCGGCCGTCATCAGCTGGTCGGGGGCAACCACCTCGTGCACCAGCTTGATGCGGTAGGCCTCGGCCGCGTCGATGATGCGGCCGGTCAGCATGAGTTCGCGAGCCACTCCCGCGCCGACGATCTTCGGCAGCAGATAGCTGGTGCCCATGTCCATCGACGAGAAGCCCGCCTTGATGAACGCCGAGGAGAACCGGGCCTGGTCGGAAGCGACACGGATGTCGGAGACCAGTGCGAACGCCAGCCCTCCCCCGACGGCGACGCCGTTGACGGCGGCGATCACCGGGATGGGCAGCTCGTAGATCCGGGTGAACAGTTCGGCCAGGCGGACCTGGGAGTCGTAGTTGACCTTGAACGGCGGGGTCGAGGGCCTTGGGCTGGTCCACGGCTCCCCGGTGCCGCTCAAGTCGGCCCCGGCGCAGAATCCGCGTCCGGCGCCGGTCAGGATCGCGGCCCTGAACTCGCCGCCGCTGAGGGCGTCCAAGGCACGCTCCACGCCATCGATCAGCGATCCGTCGATGGCGTTCAGGCGCTCCGGGCGGTTCAAGACGATGCGGGCGATGTCGCCTTCGAGGTTTTCCAATTCCACTGCGGGCATACGAGAAACCGTAAGCGACGCGCTATTCACCGACGGGGCATACCGTGGTTTGGCCGCCACATCGAAGGAGAAACCATGGCACGAACCGAAGGTGACAGCTGGGACCTGGCCAACAGCGTGGGAGCGACGGCCACTATGGTCGCCGCGGCCAGGGCCGCCGCGAGCAAGCGTCCGCAGCCGGTCATCACCGACGACTTCGCCGAACCGCTGGTACGTGCCGTCGGGTTGGACGTGTTCAGCAAGCTGGCCAGCGGCGAACTGGATTCCGACGAGCTCGAGCGGAGCGTCGGGTTCCACCGGATGGTCGACACTTTCGCCGCCCGCGCCCGGTACTTCGATGACTATTTCGCGGCGGCCGGCCAGGCGGGGCTGCTGCAGGTGGTGATCGTGGCTTCGGGACTGGATTCCCGCGCCTACCGGCTGCGCTGGCCGATCGGCACGACGGTGTACGAGATCGATCAGCCCGAGGTGATCGCGTTCAAGGCGGCGACGATGTCCGAGATCGGGGCGGCGCCCACCGCGAAGCTTCGCGAGGTGGGGATCGATCTGCGTGACGACTGGCCGGCGGCGCTGCAGGAGGCCGGTTTCGATCCGGCCCATCCCACGGCCTGGCTCGCCGAGGGGGTGCTCATCGGATGGCTGCCCCCCGAGGCCGAGGTTCGGCTGCTGGACTCCATCATCCCGCTGTCCGCCGAGGGCAGCAGGTTCGCCGCCGACTACGGAACGGTGACCGGAACTTCGCCGGAGGCCCAGGAACAGGCCCGGGTCATGAACGAAGGCTGGCGACGGTGGGGGCTCGACATGGACCTCGGCAAGCTGTCCTACCCGGGCGAGCACACCGACGTCGCCGCGCATCTTCACGAGAACGGTTGGGACATCACCGAATCCCGGCTCACCGATCTGTTCTCCGCCGCCGGGTTACCGGAGTTGGGACAGGCCGCGCAGCGGGTTCCGGCCACCACGATCAAATTCGTGCGGGCCGTGCGGCTTTAGCCCCGCTTGGCCAGCCACTCGGCCTGCATCACCAGCAGGGCCATGACCTCCAGCTGCGGGGTGTCGGGGTCGAGTTCGCGGTAGCGCTGGTAGACGTTGACGACCACCCGCTCCGCGTCCAGCCAGGTCGCATACTCACCGAGGTCGATGGTGTCCGCCGCTTCGGACCACGACTGCCCCCGGCGGTAGGCGGCCTCAGCTTGTTCGGAGACGTGCGCGAGATACCCACGGACACCGCGGATTCCGTCCGGGTCGCTGACCGGGCCATGGCCTGGCACCACTGTCGGCGCGTCGAGCGCGATCATCGCGTCGCACGCGGCGATCCAGTTGGCGATCGGGCCGGCCCACACGATCGGGGTGCAGCCGATGAACAACAGGTCGCCACCGAAGAGGACCCCCGCGTCGGGCACATGGACCACCGAATCCGCGGCGGTGTGCGCGGGCCCCAGGTTCAGCAGTTCGACGCGCCGCCCACCCACCTCGATGGTCAGCTCACGGTCGAACGTCCGATCCGCGTTGCGCACCGTAATGCCGCTGAAGTCGAAGTGCCCGAATCGGTCTCGCGTGTAGGGGGTGGCAACCGGCCCGAGGTTCGCGGTCTGCGCCATCGCCAGCATTTCGGGCGCCATCCCGTGCGCGATCTCCTCGGCGGTGCCCTGCGCGGCGATGATCCGCACCGAGGCGTCGAGCAGCTGGTTGCCGTGGGTGTGGTCCCCGTTCGAGTGGGTGATCAGGGCGTCGGTGATAGGTGCCGACGAGGTGATATCCCGCATCGCGGTGAGCATTTCGCGCGTCAGCGCCAGGTCGAACAGGGTGTCGACGAGCAGGGACGCCCCCTCGCCGGCGACCAGCCCGGCGTTGCTCCACCCATAGCCCCCGTCCGGCAGCGTCCACGCCCACACCCGGTCGGCGACCTGGTGCAGGCCGCGCGTGTAGGGCACCTTCGCGGGCGCCCGGTTCACCCGCCGCGGGGCGGGCGCCGCGTCCGGATTGGGCCGAGCCGCCAGGGGATGCGGTGCGCCGCTGGCGCGCACGGTTTGCCGGGTCTCGCCGAGCCCCTGAACCTGGAGGGTGACGACGTCGCCGTCGTGCAGCCAGCCGGGGAACGAGTCCAGCGCCGTCGGGTTCAGGTGCTCGACCAGCGTGCAGGTCGGCACGGTGCCGGAGCCGATGACGTCGCCGGGGACGAGCGACACGCCGCGCGACGCGTAGGAGATGACTTCGCCGAAGGTCCAATCCATTTGGGCGGTCGATCCGGACCCGATCACGGTGTCGTTGACCAGGGCGGTAACCCGCAGGTCGAGCCTGCCGTCCCGCCGGTAGGGCTCGAGCTCGTCGGGCGTCACCAAGTATGGGCCCAGGGTGACGCCGCTGTCTTTGCCCTTGCCCTGCCCAATGCCGAGTTGGCTTTCCATTTGCTGCAGGTCACGCGCGGACCAGTCGTTGAAGATGGTGTAGCCGATGATGGCGCGTTCGGCTTCCTCGACCGAGAGGTCCCGCCCACCCGTTCCGATGACCGCGGCGATCTCCAGTTCGAAGTCCTGCCAAGCACTCCCGGGCGCGGTGGGGGCGTCGTCGTAGGGTCCCAGAACCGTTGCTGGGCAGGCGAAATAAAACGCCGGTATCCGGTACCAACTGTCGGCGAGCGTTCGCCCGGCGCCCAGCGCGGCCTGGCAGTTGCGCATGTGGTCCAGAAAGCACAGCGAGTCCCGGATGGACGGCGGCCGCGGGATCGGTGGCAAGAGCCGCACCGCGGCCAGGGGCACGGTGGCCGCCGGTGCGCGCAGCGCCTCCTCGCCGGCCGCGCGCAACCCGTCGGCGCCACGGCCGATCAGGCCGAGCAGCGTCACGCCGGCGGGCATCGCGTGGATGGCGTCACCGGAGAGCACCCCGGTGCGTTCACCGTCGGCGTCCAGGTAGGTCACCCATTTCATTCGCGCACCACCTCACTCGGTTCCTTATCCGGTCGCAGGCCGCGCCAGCTCGATTGGCGTAGCCGGTCATCGGGGGTCCACTCGCTGTAGCGCACCTCCCCCACCAGCACCGCCTCGACGTAGGTCACGCCCCTGGCCTCGCCGCGGGGAAGCGGTGGGGTGAAGGGGGATCGGTCGGTGTGCAGCGGCGCCAGGGTCTTCTTCAGGTTCGCCAGGTCACGTTCGGTGAACCCGGTGCCGACCCGTCCGGCGAAGTGCAGTCCGCCGTCGGTCGGAATGCCCATCAGCAGCGAGCCGATGCCGCTGCTGCGGCCGCCCTCTCCCGCCTTCCAGCCGCCGATGACGACTTCCTGGGTGTTCCAATGCTTGTCCTTGATCCAGGACGCCGAGCGTCGACCCGGCTGATAGGTGGAGTCGCGCTTCTTGGCGACCACGCCCTCCCAGCCGTGCTTGGCAGAGTGCTCCAGCGCCTGTTTCCCATCGCCCGGCAACAACTCCGGGACGATGAGGTCGCTGCCGCTCGCGAGCGTTTCCAACAACTTTCGGCGGTCCTGGTAGCGGGCCCTCAGCAGGGAACGGCCGTCGAGATACAGCACATCGAATGCCCAGAATTCCACTCGGCTGCCGCGTCCGCGGTTCTGCATCGCGTGAAAGCTCGGCACTCCTGCGGCGTCCAAGACGACGGCCTCGCCGTCGAGCACCACGTGATGATCGGCGAGATCTGCTGCTAGCGAACCTAATTGAGGGTATTCGTTGGTGACCTCGCGTCCGCGCCGCGACCTCACCCGCAGGGCGCCGTGGTCGATTTCGACCAGCAGCCGGTAGCCGTCCCACTTGCCTTCGAAGGCCCACTGGCTCGCCTTGCGCGCCGACACCGAGCCGTGGGTGGCGAGCATGGGCGCTATCCCGTCGAAGTCGAAGACCTTCTGGTCTTTCATCCGGTGCGCCAGCCACTGGTCACCGTTGGTCTGGATCAGCGCATAGCGGCCGGAAACCTTGCTGCCATGCAGATTGACGATGACCTCACCCTTTTCGGCGGAGTCATTAAACTTCTCCGTCTCATAAGTCCCGGAGTCCCAGATGATCACCTTGCCGGCCCCGTACTCCCCCTTGGGGATGTTGCCCTCGAAGCTGCCGTACTCCAGCGGATGATCCTCGGTGTGCACCGCCAGGTGGTTCACCGAGGTGGTTTCGGGCAGGTTCTTCGGCACCGCCCACGACACCAGCACGCCGTCGCGCTCCAGCCGGAAGTCGTAGTGCAGCCGACGGGCATGGTGTTCCTGGATGACGAAGGAATTGCCCTGGCCCGTGGTCGGTTTCGTCCGGGGGACCGGCTCCGGAGTTTTCGACGCGTCCCGCATGCTGCGGTACTTGGTCAACCGGTCCGAGACGGCGACGTCGTTGTCCAGCGCCGCCAGCAGATCGCCGTCGCGCGCCACCCGGTCCAGCACCTCGTCGTAGCGCAATTGACGCAGCGACCCCGGAGCGGCGAGTTCCTCCCAAGTGCGCGGCGCCGCCACCGTCGGATGTTCGCGCCCGCGCAACGAATACGGCGCGATGGTCGTCTTCGCCCCGTTGTTCTGGCTCCAGTCCAAAAACACCTTTCCCGCGCGCAGGCTCCGGGTCATGGTCGACGTGACCAGCTTCGGCATCGACTTTTCCAGTTGCTGGGCAACCCGTTTCGCCAACACCGTCGCCCCCTTGCTGCTCACCGGCTCCGCCAGCGGTGCGTAGAGGTGCAGGCCTTTGCTGCCGCTGGTGAGCGGAAACAGGGTCAGCCCGATTCCGCCGATGAGATCGCGCACGGCATGGGCCACCTCGGCGAGCTGGGCCATGGTCACGCCTTCACCGGGGTCGAGGTCGAACACCAATCGGGTGGCGGGACCGGGCTTGAGCTCTTCCGCTTTGCTTCGGGTCCACTCGGCGACGAACCGCCATTGCGGCACGTGTACTTCCAGCGCCGCTTGTTGCGCGATCCAGGCCAGCCCTTCGGGGCTGTCGATGATCGGATACGTCGTGGTTCCGGACCGGTGCGTGACGCTCGCGCGCGGCAGCCAGTCCGGCGCCGACGAGGCCAGTTGCTTCTCGAAGAACGAATCCTGTTCGACGCCATTGGGCCAGCGTTTGCGGGTGGCCGGGCGCCCCGCGATGTGCGGGATCATCACCTCGGCGATCCGGGTGTAGTAGTCGAAGACGTCCCGCTTGGTGGTGCCGGTGGCGGGGTAGAGCACCTTGTCGGCGTTGGTGAGCTTCACCCGCGGTGCCATGGTGTCAACTTACGCGTTTGAGCAGCGATCATGGCTTCCCACCACGGATTATGTCTCAAACGTAAATTTGTGTGACGTCGATTACGAAGGCGTTAGACCCGCGGGCAGCCCGGGCACGGAGTACCGATGCGCATAATGTCCCGGCGTCCAGAAGGCGGCGTCCCCCTCAGCAATGCCACCCTGCAACTGCATTCTCAGCGAATCGCAATACCCACTTACGAGAGGTCGGCCCTGCAACGCGGTGTCGTTCACATCGGTGCGGGCAACTTCCACCGCGCACATCAGGCCGTTTACTTCGACGACCTTGCCCGCTCGGGCATTTCGCATCGTTGGGGTGTTACCGGCGTCAGCCTGCACTCCCCGGGTGCCAAAGACTTGCTGTCCGCACAGGACGGGCTCTACACCGTCGTGCAGCGCGGCCATGACGGCCAGACCGCCCGCGTGGTCGGATCGATCGGCTCCGTCCATTACGCACCGCATGACGGCGCCGCGGTCCGTGCCGCCCTGGCCGATCCCCAAACCCGAATCGTCAGCCTGACCATCACCGACAACGGATACTTCCTGAATCCAGTCACCGACGAGTTCGACGCGAACCACCCCGACGTGCGCGCCGACCTGGTCGCGTCCGATGGCTACGCCACCGCGTGGGGATATCTGGCAGAAGCTCTCGATCGGCGCCGCCGCGCGGGCTTCGCGCCATTCACCGTGCTCTGCTGCGACAACATTCCGGGCGACACCCGGCCGGCGAGAACCGCGCTGGTGTCGTTCGCCGCGTGCAAGGATCCGGGGCTTGCCCGCTGGATCGAAAAGCATGTCGCGTTCCCGTCGACCATGGTCGATCGCATCACCCCGCAAACCTCGAACTCGGAGCGCAAATTCGTCGAGCAGACGTTCGGCGTCGCCGACAGGTGTCCGGTCGTGACCGAGCCGTATCGCCAATGGGTGATCGAGGATTCGTTCAGCAACGGGCGGCCGCCGCTCGAGGAGGTCGGCGCCGAATTCGTTGCCGATGTCAGCGACCACAAGCTGATCAAGACACGTCTTCTCAACGGTACCCACATCGCGCTCGCGTGCCTGGCCACGCTGGCCGGCTACCAGCGCACCGACGAAGCGATGCGCGACCGCGTCATCTTCGATTACGTCGAGAAGCTGCTGCGCGACGAGATTCAACCGCTGCTGCCCGCAATCCCCGGAATGAACACCCCCGAATACCGGGCCACCTTGCTCGATCGGCTGGGCAATCCCCGCATGAGCGACCAATTGTCGCGGCTGGCCCGGCGGGGAACGAGCAAAATCACCTCGTTTGTGCTGCCCTCCCTGCAGGAGGCGATCGCGCAGGGTCGACCGCACACGCTGCTGATGTTGGCCGTTGCCGGATGGGCCAGGTATATGCGCGGCCACGACCTGAAGGGCCGCAAGCTGCGCCTGGACGACTCGCAGGCGATACCGGTGGCTAAGTTGGCCAACATGGCGGGCAACAACCCAGATCCGCTGCTGCGGCATGCGATGTTCGCCGAGCTGCGCGCAGTTCCCGGCTTTGCGGAGCGCCTCGGCGAGATGATTGCGCAGATCGACACGCGCGGCGTGGTGCCCACGCTGCGTGACGCGATGCGCAACGACGAACGAGAGTTGGTGGCACGATGACCGATGGGCTGACCATTGTGCGCACGTTCGACCCGGCGCCGATCACGACTTTGCTATGTGACGCCGATGACAACCTGTTCGCTTCGGAGCGGCCGGCGTTCGAAGCGTCGACCGAGGTAATGAATCGCTTCCTGGCCAGGTTCGGGGTGACCGCTCCGCTCGACTCGGAGGAGTTGCGTAAGCGGGCCGTCGGGAAGAACTTCCGCGCCATGGCTCTGGGCCTGGCGGTCCAGTGCCAACTGCCACTCGACCCCACGTTGGCCGACGGCCTGCCTGGGGCACTGGTCGCCTCAGCCGGCGACTTGGCGAGCGGCAACGCGTTGTCCGCCGACGAACTCGAGCAGTGGGTGCGCGAAGAGCGCGAACGGGTCACCGCGCATCTGGCGGTCACCCTGACCCCCGACCCGCATGTGCTGCAACCGCTGCGAGACCTCGCACCGCACTACGCGCTGGCGGCCGTCAGCTCCAGCGCCACCAAGCGTCTGCGCGCCTGCTTCGCCGCCACCGGCATCGACTCGCTGATACCGGAGGCCGTGACTTTCAGTGCGGAGGACTCGCTTCCAGTGCCGACAAGCAAACCCGACCCGGCGGTGTATCTGCACTCCGGTGAGGTCATGGGTGTCGCAGCGGAACAGGGGCTGGCCATCGAGGACTCCGTGGCCGGCGTGAGTTCCGCGGTCGCGGCCGGCTTCGCCACCGTGGGCAACCTGATGTTCGTGTTACCCGACGAACGGGATTGCCGCCGAACGGAATTGATCGATGCCGGCGCAGTCGCAATAACCGATTCGTGGCGTGCGCTTGCCGATGTCCTGCTGTTGTCGGCTGTGCCGGCCGGAGGTCCTCCCCCCGCGTAGGACATCACCTGGTCCGGGACTGGTCCGCCGACCGGGCCTCGGCCCTCGGGCCGTCATATCGTCGAGAGTGGCTGCGAGCCCGGTAACGATCCGGTCTGTGGCCCGGTGAGGAGTTGGCCAATGGTGGCTCGCGCGATCAACCTGAATAATGCGTCGCTTTCCGAACTGCCGATCGACGCGCCGAACTATGACCGCGGCAGCGTGACCGTCGGTATTGCGCATATCGGCGCCGGTCATTTCCACCGGGCGCATCAGGCTGCGTACCTCAACCTGCTGATGCAGCAGGGCCTGGCACACGACTGGGGCATCTGCGGCGTCGGGGTGATGCCCGCCGACTGGACGATGCGCGATGTCCTCAACGGTCAGGACGGCCTGTACACGTTGATCTTGGAGAATCCCAACGGCAGCCGGGATGCCCAAGTCATCGGGTCGATCGTTGACTACCGCTATGCCCCGGACGATCCGGAATCGGCGTTAGAGGTGCTCGTCGCGGCATCGACCCGGATCATCTCGCTGACCATCACCGAAGGCGGGTATCGCGACCCCGATGGGCCGGCGTTCGCGTTGATCACCGAGGCGCTCGCCAGGCGGCGCGATCGAGGAGTCCCCGCGCCGACCGTGGTCTCTTGCGACAACATCGAGAACAACGGTGAAGTCGCCAGGCGTACCGTGCTCGCCAGTGCCGAACGCAGAGATCCCGCGCTGGCCGAGTGGGTGGCCGAACACGCTCGGTTCCCTAGTTCGATGGTTGACCGCATTACTCCGGCAACGACTTTGGAGATGGCCGCGGAAGTACGGCGAGACTTCGGCGTCGACGACCGGTGGCCGGTGGTTGCCGAACCCTTCACCGCCTGGGTGATCGAAGACGACTTCGCCGATGGTCGGCCACCGCTTGAACAAGCGGGGGTGTTGATGGTCGACGACGTGCGCCCATACGAGCTGATGAAGCTGCGGCTGCTCAACGCGGGGCATCAGTGCCTGGCCTACTTCGCCCATCTGTGCGGCTTCCAGTTCGTCCACGAGGCGGCGCGCGATCCCCTCTTCGCCGAATTCCTGCTCTCTTACTTCGACACCGAGGCCATCCCCACCCTGCCGCCGGTGCCGGGAATCGACCTGCACGAGTACGGCCGCACGCTGGTCGAGCGGTTCGCCAACCCCGCCGTGCGCGACACCATCGCGCGCCTCTGCGCCTACTCGTCGGACCGCATCCCGAAATGGCTGTTTCCCGTCATCTGCGACAACCTGGCCACCGACGGACCGGTTCAACTGGCGGCCGCGGCGGCGGCCAGCTGGGCCCGCTACGCCGAGGGCACCGACGAATGGGGTAAGCCGTACGAGGTGGTGGACCAGCTCGCGGATTCGCTCATCCCGATCGCCCGGTCGCAACACCAGAATCCGACCGCGTTCATTGAGGTGACCGCCGTGTTCTGCGATCTGGCCCACCAACCGCGGTTCGTCGAGGCGTATTGCTGGGCGCTGGATTCGTTGCACAGCAAGGGAGCTCGGGCGACGTTGGAGGCTTTGGTGCGATGACCCGCGGGCTGGTGATCGGTGAGTCACTGATCGACATCGTCGACGGCGACGAGCATGTCGGTGGCAGTCCGCTCAACGTGGCCGTCGGACTCGCCCGGCTGTGCCGCGACGTCGACTTCCTGACCCACATCGCCGACGACCCATATGGCCGGCGCATTGTGGACTACGTGAAAGCTGCTGGTGCACAGCTAGTCCCGGGTAGCATTGCGGCTATCCGGACACCGACCGCGGTAGCTACCCTCGCCGAGGACGGGTCGGCGGACTACGCGTTCGATCTGGACTGGCGGCTCTCCGGCACACCAGAAGTTCCGCCACCACTGTTCGTCCATACCGGATCCATCGCCGCCGTGCGGGAGCCGGGCTGCCTTGCGGTCGCGGCGCTGATCGACACCTACCGCGTCTCGGCCACGGTCACCTTCGACCCGAACGTCCGGCCGTCGCTGATCGACGACCCGGCCTCGGCGCGAGCCCGCATCGCGCGTCTGGTGGAGCTCAGCGACGTCGTCAAGGTCAGCGACGAGGACCTGCGCTGGATCGACCCCGATCACGAACCGGAGCAGACCGCTCGAAGCTGGCTGGCGTCGGGACCGGCGATCGTGGCGGTGACGATGGGCGCCCGTGGCTCGCTGGCCCTGTGCTCGGCCGGCGAGGCGCGCGCGGCCGCCAGGCCGGTGCGGGTGGTGGACACCGTCGGCGCCGGTGACGCCTTCGCGGTCGGGCTCCTCGATGCGCTCTGGGGAATGAACTTGTTGGGCGCCGACCGCCGGGCCGCCCTGCGCAACATCCCGATCAATGTCCTCGCGGAAGCGCTCGAGGCGGCCAGCCTTTCGTCGTCCGTGACCGTGGGCCGCGCCGGGGCAGCCCTCCCCTATCGCGCCGACCTGCGGGCCCGGGCAAACCGGCCGTAGCTTCTCGGCAGGCCTCGATGCGGTCACGAGCTGCGGCGCAACGGCCCCGCGTCCTGTTAGCCGGCGAACAGTATGGGCATACTGACTTACATGCGCTCCATCTGGAAGGGCTCGATCGCGTTCGGGCTGGTCAACGTCCCGGTCAAGGTGTACAGCGCCACCCAGGACCACGACATCAAGTTCCATCAGGTGCACGCCAAGGACAACGGCCGCATCCGATATCAACGCGTGTGCGAGGTGGACGGCGAGGTCGTCGAATACCGCGACATCGCCCGGGCGTTCGAATCCGATGACGGGCAAATGGTCATCATCACCGACGACGACATCTCCACCCTGCCCGAAGAACGCAGCCGCGAGATCGAGGTACTGGAGTTCGTGCCCGCCGAAGAGGTCGACCCCATGCTGTTCGACCGCAGCTACTTTCTGGAGCCGGATTCCAAGTCGTCGAAATCCTATGTGTTGCTGGCAAAGACGCTCGCCGAGACCGATCGGATGGCGATCGTGCACTTTACGCTGCGCAACAAGACGCGGCTGGCGGCGTTGCGGGTCAAGGACTTCGGCAAGCGCGACGTGATGATGGTGCACACCCTGCTGTGGCCCGACGAAATCCGCGACCCCGACTTCCCGGTGCTGGACAAGGAAGTCGAGATCAAGCCGGCGGAGCTCAAGATGGCCGGTCAGGTAGTGGAGTCGATGGCCGAAGACTTCAATCCGGACCGCTACCACGACACCTACCAGGAGCAGCTGCAGGAGCTCATCGACGCGAAACTCGAAGGCGGCGAAGCCTTTACCACCGAGGAGCAACCGAAGGAACTCGACGAGACCGAGGACGTCTCCGACCTGCTGGCCAGGCTGGAAGCCAGCGTGAAGGCGCGCTCCGGTAACGGGAAGGCTCCCGCGAAGAAGGCGCCGGCCAAGAAAACGGCCGCCAAGAAGACCACCGCGAAAAAGGCACCGGCGAAAAAGGCACCGGCCAAGAAGGCCGCATCGAAATCCTGACGCGGAACCGCCGCGTGGTCAGCGCCGGCGGCTCGCCAGGAACCGGGTCGCCGCCGCGATCAGGTTGATCACGGCGACGATGATGATCAGGCTCAGCGCCGCGCCCCAGATGCGCAGGAAACCGGCGCGCTCGGGATTGGTGAGTTCGGTGTAGATCAGCAGCGGGAGCGAGGCCATGTTGCCGTGGAAGATGTCGAGGTTGATCGACCGGCTGTAGCCGACCAGCACCAGCACCGGGGCGGTTTCGCCGACGACCCGAGCGACGGACAGCAAGACGCCGGAGACGATGCCGGGCATCGCGATCGGGAACACGATCCGCATGATGGTCTTCCACTTGGGAACCCCGAGCGCGTAGCTGGCTTCGCGCAGATCGTCGGGCACCAGCCTGAGCATTTCCTCGGCGGACCGCACCACCACCGGCAGCATCAACAAGACCAGCGCCAGCGACACGGCGAACGAGCTCTGCTGGAATCCCAGGGTGGCGATCCAGAGGCTGAAGATGAACAGCGCGGCCACGATTGAGGGCACCCCGGCGAGCACGTCGACCATGAACGTCGTCAGCCGCACCAGCCGGCCGGTGCCGTATTCCACCAGGAAGACGGCGGTCATCAGGCCCAGCGGCACGGACAACAGGGCGGCGACGCCGGCCTGCACGACCGTCCCGTACAGCGCGTGATAGATGCCGCCGGCAACCTGCTCCGGCAAAATCCCGTGCAGCGAGTGGGTCCACCAACCCGTTCGGGTGACCGCGTACCAACCCCGGGCCACCACGACCGACAGCACCCAGACCAGCGGCACCAGCGCGATGAGGAACGAGGCGACGAAGAATACGGTCGCCGCGCTGTTCGTGAGCCGGCGCCGGACGCTGACGGGCCGGAACGCCTGGGTTTTGACCGGCCGGTCGAACACGCTGGCCGTCATCCGTTGACCTTCCCGCCGGCGATGGCACGCGCGAGCGCGTTGACGACGAACGTCAAGACGAACAACGCGAATCCCGCGGCGATGTAGGCCCCGGTGGGCAACGGTTCACTGAATTCTGCTGCCGCGGAGGCGATCTTCGAGGCGAACGTGTAGCCGCCGTCGAACAGCGACCAATTGCCCGGGCGCGCGGCGGAACGCAAGATGATCAGGACCGCCACCGTCTCGCCGAGCGCCCGGCCCAACCCCAACATGGACGCCGCGATAACGCCGCTGCGGCCGAACGGCAGCACGGTCATCCGCACCACCTCCCATTTGGTGGCACCCAGCGCTTGCGCCGCTTCCATCTGGATGTGCGGGGTCTGCCGGAACACTTCCCGGGAGACCGACGTGATGATCGGCAGGATCATCGCCGAGAGCACGATGCCCGCGGTGAAGATGGTGCCGCCACCGGCCAGCGAGACGTTGCCCTGCTTGAACAGGAACAACCAGCCGAGGTTGCGATTCAGGAAGGCCGCGACCGGCTCGATCCGGGGCGCCAGCACGAAGATGCCCCACAACCCGAAGATGATCGAGGGCACCGCGGCGAGCAGGTCGACGATCGCCCCGAACGGGCGGGCCAGCCGCTTGGGCGCGTATTGGGTGAGGAAGACCGCGATCCCGACCGCGACCGGCACGGCCACCACCAGCGCGGTGAGCGAACTGAGCACCGTAACCATCAACAGGTCACGAATGCCGAACGCCAGCTTCCCCGCGTCCGTGGTGCTGAACTGGGCGCTGGTGAAGAAGTTCGCGTGGTTGACCCGCAACGACGGAACGGCACGGATCAGCAGGAACACCGCGATCAGCAGGATCGCGACCACGATCGTCGACCCGGCAGCGGCAGCCGTCAGCTTGAACAGCCGGTCGCCCCGCCGAGCTGACGGCGCGCCCAGCGCCTTGAGCTCGGGTTTTTTCGGAGTCGACGGGCTGGCTACCGCTCCTCGGGTCACGACCACCTCAAATCACGTGATGGCGTTGATCGAAGCCGACAGTCTGGACTTGAACGAATCCGGGATGGGGATGTACCCATTGTCGGCGAGGCCACTCTGCCCCGCACCGATCGTACTTTGCAGGAACGCCTTCACCGCAGTGCCGACCTGCGAATCGGGATACTTCGAGCAAACGATCTCATACGTCGCCAGCACGATGGGGTACGACCCGGGCTGGGTCGGCTTGTAGAAGGAGAGCGTGTCGAGCACCAGGTCGTTGCCCTGCCCGCTGATCTTGGCCCCGGAAATCGTCTTGCCGACCGAGTCGGAGCTGATCGCGACCGCGTCGGGACCGGCGGACGTGACGACCTTGGCCATGTCCAGTTTCTGCGCCTGAGCGAACGACCATTCGTTATAGGTGATGGATCCCTCGGTGGCCTTGATCGCCGCCGACGTGCCGTCGTTGCCCTTGGCCCCCTCACCGACGCCGCCCTTGAACGTCTTGCCGGCGCCCTTGCCCCACGCACCGTTGGAGGCCGCGTCGAGGTACTTCTGGAAGTTGTCCGTGGTGCCGGATTCGTCGTTGCGGAACACGACGTGAATCGGCTCGGCGGGCAAAGTCACACCCGAGTTGAGCGCCGCAATGGCCGGGTCATTCCACGTCGTGATGGCGCCGTTGAATATTTTCGCCGCCGTCGGGCCGTCGAGGCTCAGCGAAGTCAGGCCCTTGACGTTGTAGGTGATGGCGATCGGGCCGAACACCACGGGCAGGTTCCATGCCGGTGAGCCGCAACGCTGCTGCGCCGCCGCGTACTCCTTGGCAGCAAGCGGCGAGTCCGATCCGCCGAAATCGGTTTGGTTGCCGTTGAATTCACTGATTCCCGCGCCCGAGCCATTGGCGGTGTAATTCAACGTCTGACCGGAGCAGGCTTGCTCGAAGGCGTTGACGAAGCGCGTCATCGCGTTGGCCTGGGCGGTCGACCCGCTGGCCTTCAAGGTCTTCTTTCCGCCACAGGCGACCTTGCCCGACGACGAACCGCTCGTGGCGCTTCCGCCACCGGCGTTGTTGTCACTTCCGCACCCCGACAACGCCAGCGCACCAGCGGTCACGACGCTCATCGCGACACCGAATCGGTTGAGTTTCAAGTCACTTCCTAACGGTAGGGATGAAACATGATTGCCGACGTTCTTCCAGCCGCTGCGCGGCGACCAGCGTCTCTCGCAGCAACGAAGCTAACAGCAAGAAGGTTAACGTTGGGCAAATTGCTGCCGGCCGATTGTCGCTGGCCAGGACGGCTTGCGGACGGCCGCGCGCGGCTGCCGGGAGGCTCACGAAATGGCGTCGATCGCCGCCGACAACCGGGCCTTCAAGGATTCCGGAACGGGAATGTAGCCGTTGTCCGACAGGCCGTTCTGCCCCGCACCGACGGTGCTCTGCAGAAACGCCTTCACGGCGCCGGCGACCTGGGGATCCGGATACTTCGAGCAGACGATCTCATACGTGGCGAGCACGATCGGATACGAGCCGGGTTGGGTCGGCTTGTAGAAGGAGAAGGTGTCGACGACCAAGTCGTTGCCCTCCTCGACGAAGTCGGCACCGGCGATCGTCTTGCCGACCGAGGCGGCGCTGATCGCCACGGCATCCGGGCCGGCCGATGTGACGATCTTGGCCATGCCCAGTTTCTGCGCCTGGGCAAACGACCATTCGTTATAGGCGATGGATCCCTCGGTGGCCTTGACCGCCGCCGACGTGCCGTCGTTGCCCTTGGCCCCCTCACCGACACCGCCATTGAACGTCTTCCCGATGCCCTTGTCCCAGGCACCGTTGGCGGCCGAGTCCAGGTACTTCTGGAAATTGTCCGTCGTACCGGACTGGTCGTTGCGGAAGATCACCCGAATCGGCTCGGCGGGCAACGCGACGCCGGGGTTCAGCGCCGCAATCGCCGGATCGTTCCAGGACGTGATGGCACCCTTGAACACTTTCGCGGTCGTCGGACCGTCCAGATTCAGCGAAGTCACACCCGTGACGTTGTAGGTGATCGCGATAGGCCCGAACACCACCGGCAAATTCCACGCCGGCGAACCACAGCGCTGCCGCGCCGCGAAGTGTTCGATGGGAGCCAACGGTGAGTCCGAGCCGGCGAAATCCGTTTGTTTTCCGGTGAATTCGCCAATACCCGCTCCGGACCCGTTGGGCGTGTAGTTCAGCGTCTGGCCGGGGCAGGCCTGCTCGAACGCCTTGATGAAGCGGGTCATCGCGTTGGCCTGGGCGGTCGACCCGCTGGCCTTCAGCGTCTTCGTCCCGCCGCAGCTCACCTTGCCCGGCGGCGTGCCCGGCCCCGCCCCGTTGTCATTGCTTCCGCAACCCGGCAACGCCAGGGCGACGACGGCCAGGACACTTAGCGCGGCGCCGAATCGATTCAGCCCCAATACGATCCCCATCGGGATAGGTCAAACATGAACGCCACCATTCAATAGCCGCCGCGCGCCGACAAACGGTCAGCAATAAGGCTAGCGCCGGCCTTATGTTCTCGCAGTGGACGCGAACGCGGCGAGGTTGACCCGTTCCAACGGGCCCGGAAGCGGGCGCGGGGCGTTACATCGCGCCGTCGATATGCAAAAGTAGAACCTGTTCCAGAAATGCCGCATCCGAGACGGCGAGGCTTGCTACCGTGTCGGCTGACAACTTGGGCGAAGAGAGGCCGCAATGATCCTTGACAGATTTCGTCTCGACGACAAAGTCGCCGTCATCACCGGCGCCGGCCGCGGCCTCGGGGCGGCTATCGCCCTGGCTTTCGCCGAGGCCGGTGCGGATGTCCTGATCGCCTCGCGAACGGAATCGCAACTAGAAGGCGTCGCCGCACAGGTTCGTGCGGCCGGGCGTCGGGCACACATCGTCGCCGCCGACCTGGCCCACCCCGAGGTGACCGCGCAGCTGGCCGGGCAGGCCGTCGAGGCCTTCGGGAAACTAGACATCGTCGTCAACAACGTCGGCGGCACCATGCCCAACACGCTGCTGACCACCTCGACCAAGGACCTCAAGGACGCATTCACCTTCAACGTCGCCACCGCCCACGCGCTGACCGTCGCGGCGGTACCCCTCATGCTCGAGCACTCCGGCGGCGGCAGCGTCATCAATATCACCTCGACCATGGGCCGGCTCGCCGGGCGCGGCTTCGCCGCCTACGGCACCGCCAAGGCCGCGTTGTCCCACTACACCCGGCTGACCGCCCTGGACCTGTGCCCACGCATCCGGGTCAATGCGATCGCACCGGGATCGATCCTCACCTCCGCGCTGGACGTCGTCGCGTCCAACGACGAGCTGCGCGCGCCGATGGAGAAGGCCACGCCCATGCGCCGACTCGGTGATCCCGTCGACATCGCCGCCGCCGCAGTCTATTTGGCGTCTCCGGCGGGGAGCTTCCTGACCGGCAAGACGCTGGAGGTCGACGGCGGCCTCACCTACCCCAACCTCGACATCCCCGTCCCGGACCTGTGACCCCCGACCGCTAAGGAGCCCGCCATGGCAATCCCCGTCGTTCAATTGGGCACCGGCAATGTCGGCGTCCACGCGCTGCGAGCGCTCATCACCAATCCCGAGTTCGAGCTCAGGGGCGTCTGGGTGTCCTCGGACGCCAAGGCCGGTAAGGACGCGGCGGAGCTTGCCGGGCTTCCCGATTCGACCGGCGTGCTGGCCAGCACCGACCTGGACGCCGTACTCGCCACCGGACCGCAGTGCGCCGTTTACAACGCGCTGGCGGACAACCGGTTGCCCGAGGCGCTGGAAGACTACCGGCGCGTGCTGGCCGCCGGCATCAACGTCGTCGGCAGCGGCCCGGTCTTCTTGCAGTATCCGTGGCAGGTGATTCCCGAAGAGCTCATCAAGCCCATCGAAGATGCTGCGCGCGAAGGGCATTCGAGCGTATTCGTCAACGGGATCGATCCCGGCTTCGCCAACGACCTGCTGCCGCTGGCGCTGGCCGGCACCTGTCAGAACATCCAGCAGATTCGCTGTATGGAGATCGTCGACTACGCCACCTATGACAGCGCCGCGGTCATGTTCGACGTGATGGGCTTCGGGAAGCCGCTCGACGACGTCCCCATGTTGCTGCAGCCGGGCGTGCTCAGCCTGGCGTGGGGATCGGTGGTTCGGCAGCTGGCGGCCGGTCTGGGGATTTCGCTCGACTCGGTCGCGCAAGAGTACGTGCGCGTGCCGGCGCCGGAGGACTTCGACATCGCGTCCGGGCACATCCCCAAGGGCAGCGCCGCGGCGCTGCGGTTCGAGGTATTCGGCATGGTCAACGGCGACCCCGTCGTCGTCCTCGAACACGTCACGCGGCTGCGCGAGGATTTGTGCCCGGACTGGCCGCAGCCCGCCCAGCACGGCGGGTCGTACCGCATCGAGATCACCGGCGAACCCTCCTACGCGATGGATGTCTGCCTGAGCAGCCGCAAGGGCGACCACAACCACGCCGGGCTGGTCGCCACCGCGATGCGGGTGGTCAACGCGATCCCCGCGGTGGTGGCCGCCCCGCCGGGAATCGTGACGACGCTGGACCTGCCCCTGATCACCGGCAAGGGCCTTTACCTGCCGGGCTGATCGCCGGGCGCGGCCGGAAGCGCCGGCGCCAGTGACCGCGTCTGCCCGAATGGTGGGTGGCCTCCGGGTATGCCTGGAGTCTTCGGCTAACCTCACTTTCTTATTCGGACGTGTGAATCGAGGGCGACACTTGACGCAGAGCAGCCAGGACTCGCTGAAAAGCAGTTGGTATCTGCTCGGGCCCGCCTTCGTCGCCGCGATCGCCTATGTCGATCCGGGCAACGTCGCCGCCAACGTCAGCTCCGGCGCAAAGTTCGGATACCTGCTGCTGTGGGTCATCGTGGTGGCCAATGCGCTCGCCGGTCTGGTGCAGTATCTGTCGGCCAAGCTCGGCCTGGTCACCGGACGATCGTTACCCGCGGCCATCGGCAAGCGAATGAGTCGTCCGGTCCGGCTGGTCTACTGGGTCCAGGCCGAACTGGTGGCGATCGCCACCGATATGGCCGAAATCGTCGGCGGCGCAATCGCCTTGCGGATTCTGTTCGATTTGCCGCTGCTGCTCGGCGGCGTCATCACCGGGTTGGTGTCGTTGCTGTTGCTGGCGATCCAGGACCGGCGCGGGCAGATCATCTTCGAGCGCGTCATCACCGGACTGCTGCTCGTCATCGCCATCGGCTTCGCGGCCAGCTTCTTCGTGAAGACGCCTCCACCGGACGCCGTCCTGGGCGGGCTGCTGCCGAGATTCCAGGGCACCGAAAGCGTGCTGCTGGCAGCCGCCATCCTGGGCGCCACCGTGATGCCGCACGCCGTGTACATGCATTCCGGGCTGGTCCTCGATCGACACGGGCATCCCGCCGAGGGCGCCGCGCGACGCCTGCTGCTGCGGGTCACCCGGCTGGATGTCGTCCTGGCGATGGCCGTCGCGGGAACGGTGAACGCCGCGATGCTGCTGGTCGCCGCGATCAACCTGCAGCACCGCGACATCCACGCGTCCATCGAGGGCGCCTACTCCGCGATTCACCACACCCTCGGTGCGGCCATCGCGGTGCTGTTCGCGATCGGGCTGCTGGCGTCCGGGCTGGCGTCGTCGTCGGTGGGCGCCTACGCGGGCGCCATGATCATGCAGGGGCTGCTGCACCGCCGGATCCCGATGCTGGTGCGCCGCTTGGTCACCGTGTGTCCGGCCCTGGTGATCCTCGCGGTCGGGTTCGACCCCACCCGGGCGCTGGTGCTGTCCCAGGTGGTGCTGTCGTTCGGGATACCGTTTGCGGTCCTTCCGCTGGTGAAGCTGACCAGCGACCGCGATCTGATGGGCAGCGACACCAATCATCCCGTCACGACGATTGTTGGCTGGGCCGTCGGCGTATTGATTAGTCTGCTTAACGTGGTGCTCATCTGGCTGACGGTGACCGGCTGAATGCCGGCCCGCCGGCACGCCTACTTCGCATACGGGTCGAACCTGTGCGTCAGGCAGATGGCGCTGCGGTGTCCGGACGCCGCCGATCCGCGGCCGGCGGTCCTCTCCGATCACGACTGGCTGATCAACCAGCGCGGCGTCGCCACGGTCGAACCGTGCACGGGGACTCAGGTGCATGGCGTGGTCTGGCAGATCTCAGATGGTGACCTGGCCACCCTGGACAGCGCCGAGGGCGTGCCGGTGCGCTACCGGCGAGACCGGCTGACCGTGCACACCGACGACGGATCGTCGCCGGCCTGGGTGTACATCGACCATCGGGTCACACCGGGCCCGCCCCGACCGGGCTACCTGTCCAAGATCGTCGACGGCGCCGTGCAGCACGGGTTGCCGCAGCGCTGGATCGACTTCTTGCGGCGCTGGGATCCCTCGCACTGGCCTCGCAGGGTGTCGGCGTCAGGTCCTGCGCCACAATCCCTTTCAGCGTTGCTGAGCGAGCCCGGAGTAAGCGAGGCCAGTCAATTGCGTTCGCGTTTCGGCTTTCTGGCCATCCACGGCGGCGGGCTGGAAGAGATGACCGACGTGATCGCCGAACGTGCCGCCGACGCCGCTCACGCCTCGGTGTACGTGCTGCGTCATCCCGACCGCTACCCGCACCACCTGCCCTCGGCGATGTTCGACCCGGCCGAGTCGCCGCGGCTCGCCGAATTCCTCGACCATGTCGACGTTGCGGTGTCGCTGCACGGCTACGGCCGAATCGGGCGCAGCACGCAATTGCTGGCCGGCGGCCGCAACCGCGCGCTGGCCGCACACCTGGCCCAGCACATCCAGTTGACCGGGTATCGGGTCATCACCGACCTCGAGGACATCCCGCCGGAGTTGCGCGGTCTGCATCCGGGCAATCCGGTGAACCGCGTGCGCGAAGGCGGGACCCAGCTGGAGCTGTCTCCCCGCGTGCGCGGCCTGAGCCCGCGCAGCCCGATGCCCGGCGACGACGGCCTGTCGCCGGTCACCACGGCCCTGATCCAGGGGCTAGCGGAAGCGGCACGTTGTTGGTAGTTGTCCTCATCTGTTGAACGGAGTTGTTGGTGGCCAAGGAATTTCGCTTTGGAATGAGCATGCGCTTCATCAAGTCGCGCGCAACTTTCGTCGACAAGGTGAAGCAGGCGGAAGACATCGGATTCGATGTGCTTTGCGTGCCAGACCATCTCGGCGCGGTTGCCCCGATTCCGGCACTGACCGCGGCCGCCATGGTCACCGACAAACTCAAGCTGAGCATGTATGTGCTCAACGCCGCCTTCTACAAGCCCGCCCTGCTCAGCCGGGACCTGGGCGACTTGGACAAGCTCAGTAACGGCCGCCTCGAAATCGGGCTCGGCACCGGGTATGTCAAGGAAGAGTTCGACGCAGCAGAGCTCCCCTACCCCAGTGCCGGCGCCCGGGTGGACTACCTCAACCACATGACGAAATATCTGAAGGAGCATCACCCGACGACACCGATCCTCATCGCGGGCAACGGCGACCGGGTGCTGACCATTGCCGCCCGGCACGCCGACATCATCGGGCTGACGGGTTCGAGGGTGAAAGAGGCCGACGACCCGCTGACCGAACGCGTCGAGTTCGTCCGTAACGCCGCCGGCGACCGATTCGACGCGCTCGAATTGAACCTTGCCGTCACCGCGGTCCCGGCCGAGGGCGAAAGCCTGCCCGACCTGACGATGACCCGTCGCTACGCGGCCGGGTTGTCCGACGACGAGATCCTGGCCATGCACTCGGTGCTGACGGGCTCGCCCCGCGAGATGGCCGACACGCTGCGGGAGTACCGGGAGAAGTACGGCGTCACGTTCATCACCGTCCAGGACAACCACGTCGACAACTTTGCAAAGGTCATCGCCGAACTGCGCTGACCGGTTGGCTGCGGCCGCGCGGTGACCTCGGCGAGCGGTAAGGAGGCGTTGGTCCCCCGGTAAGTGGCCTTAGGGCCCTTCGGCGCGCCCGCAGACCGCGACACACTCGGGAGATGACTCGAAGCGATTGGGGGCGGCCGCTGGGGCAGCGGCTGGCTTCGCTGCGCGGCGATTCGAGACTGTTCGACGATCGTGTTGACGCCGGGCGACAGCTGGGAAAAAGCCTGGAATCGTTGCGCGGTCACGATGTTTTGGTGCTGGGCCTCCCACGCGGCGGTGTGCCGGTGGCCTTCGAGGTCGCCAAAGCCCTGGATGCTCCGCTCGATGTACTGGTGGTGCGCAAGCTCGGGGTCCCGTTCCAGCCCGAATTGGCCTTCGGTGCGATCGGCGAGGGCGGGGTGCGGGTGATCAACGACGCCGTGGTGCGTGAGGCCCGGTTATCCGCGGACGAGATTGCCGCGGTCGAGGCGAAGCAGCGGGCCGAGTTGGCTCGTCGCTCGGAAAGATTCCGCGGCGGGCGTGACCGGATCCCGTTGGCGGGACGGACCGCGGTGATCGTCGATGACGGCATCGCGACCGGCGCGACGGCCAGAGCCGCCTGCGAGGTGGCCCGCGCACAGGGCGCGAGCAGGGTTGTCCTGGCCGTTCCGATCGGCGGACGCGACGTCTTCGAACGGTTCGCCGGGTACGCCGACGAGGTGGTTTGTTTGCATACGCCCGAGTTCTTCTTCGCCGTGGGCCAGGGCTACCGCAACTTCACCCAGACATCCGACGACGAGGTGGTCGCGCTACTCGATCGCGCCCGCGACCGTTCTCGGGGGCCGATCGCCGGCGCCGCCGCGGACGACCCGCCCTTACGCGACGAAGAAGTCAGGGTCAGCACCGGATCGGTGGCGGTGGCCGGACATCTGACGATTCCCGAACATCCGGTCGGCGTGGTGTTGTTCGCGCACGGCAGTGGGAGCAGCCGGCACAGCCCACGCAACCGCTACGTGGCCGACGTGCTGAACGGCGCGGGTCTCGCCACGCTGCTGTTCGACCTACTGACCCCGGAAGAAGAACGAAATCGCGCCAACGTGTTCGACATTGAGCTTTTGGCGCGACGACTGGTCGACGTAACCGGCTGGCTGAGCCGCCAGCAAGACACCGCCGCTCTGCCGGTCGGTTACTTCGGCGCCAGTACCGGCGCGGGCGCTGCCCTGGTCGCCGCCACCGACCCGCGGGTAAACGTCGCGGCTGTGGTGTCCCGGGGCGGGCGGCCCGATCTGGCGGGCGCGTTCTTGGCCAGGGTTTACGCGCCGACGCTGCTAATCGTTGGGGGCAACGACGACGTGGTGCTGGACTTGAATCGGCAAGCACGCGCCGCGATCCCCGGCAAGTGTGAACTGGCCGTCGTGCCGGGCGCCACCCATCTCTTCGAAGAACCCGGGACGCTCGAGCGGGCCGCGACGCTGGCCCGCGATTGGTTCATCGAGCACCTGAGCCCGGCTGCTCTGACCGCGAACCCGTAGTCCGACGGCTCCGATGCCTAACTCGGCGGCACGTGCTCCCCGGCCCGCGGGCACTCGTCGGGCAGATGGATGAGCACCGCGTCGTCATCGGCCGGCGCGGCTTGGCCGCGGCGATGTGCAGTCAGGTAGAGCCATCCCGGTCCGATGGTTTGTTTGCAGCGGGCGCATAGTGGGCCTGCGGCCATTGCTGCCTCCCTTCCCGAAGTCACGACCCCGGTTGTCATTCTCCGCGTCTTGGCCATTCGCGGGCTGTCATTTGGGGACATCGGTTGCCGCGTAGCGTGATTCGGGACGTGCACGGTGCCCGGGCCGACTAGACGGCGTCGCGAGTTGGGTAAAACCATTGAACCGCAAGCTGACACGGCGCGGCCCGCTGCCAGACCGAATCCACCCGACAAAGGTGGACTCAAGACATGACTTTCGACTCTCGCCGGCAACGGGTCAGCCGCGCAGACTGCAGGGCATGACCACATCCGACGACACCGCCCAAACCTGGCGCGACGTGGCCGACCAGCTCACCGCTGCGCAGATCGCTCAGCTCGAGCGCCTCGAACGCGACGAACCGCAGACGCTGCTGGAAATGGCGCGGCAGTGGGCGGACAAGAATGTGTCCGCTGGGATGCCATTCGACTCGATCGCGCCCCCCGACGGTGCGGTTCGGACCTTCGACTGGCAGCTGGACAGGAACTGGTTTCGCGACTTTGAGGGGACCACTCGGCGAGGCGGGCGGGCGCGCGTGCAGATCTACGGTCGACAACAGTTCGACGGCTCGACGCGCCGCTGGATCGCCGTGCATGCCCGCCACCTGGACGCGCTGGACGGGATCGCCGCGCGCGAACTCGCCGCGGCGTTGACCGACGCGGCCGACGAGATCGAGCGGCTCGGCTGAGGATGTTCCGGATGGAACTGGCCCTACCGCTCGACGAGACATATATTGCGGCAGAACAGGTATCGAGGAACGGCGAACACATGACAGGCAAATCGTGACTTCTCACTATGAGACCGGCCCCGCGGCCGGCGAATACAGCGTCGAGGACGACAATCAGCTTCAACCGGAGGACACCCTGATAGACCGCGGCGTGGACGACATCCTCGACGAGGGGTATTCGCCACCCGAGCGGCCTTACGGACGAGGCGCATTCGGTCCGGGCGAGACCATGGATCAGCTCCTCGCCGAGGAAGAGCCGGACCCGGCGGCACGCATCAATGTCGCGCTCGACGAAGCCGAGCAGCAACGCTCGGATGCATCCGAACGCGAGTGCGAATTCCCCCGGCAGCGCGAGGTGGGCCGCGCCCGAGCCGGCCGCCTCGTCGCGCCGGACGAGGGATTCGGCGGGGACTACGAGGATGAATTGGTCGCTTCGGACGTCGGGCTCGACGGGGGCGCAGCGTCCGCCGAGGAAGCCGCGATGCACGTCATCGAGGACGAGGACTGACCGAACGGGCGAGTCCGGCGGCTAGCTCGTGACTACTTCGCCGGCTGACACCCAACCGCGCTGAGCGACCACTACCGTGGACGAAGGCATGGAAGGGCACCGGTCGCCATGAGCGGACCGGCTACACTCACGGCGCAGGACGCTGGACGCACCTTCTGAACGCCTTCACGGACGCGACCCGGGTGCGGTCGGGTGTTCGCAGACGGCCCGCCCTCGTAGCTCAGGGGATAGAGCACGGCTCTCCTAAAGCCGGTGTCGCAGGTTCGAATCCTGCCGGGGGCACTCAGGGTCTAATCCCGTAACCCTCGCCGTCGTCAGCCAGGTAGGTGACGTCGTACCAGCGTCGAGGCGGTTGGGCGCCGGTGTCGTACTCCTCGGTGGCGGTTGCCCGCTCCAGCCGAACATCCGTCAAAAGCGGATTGTGCACGCGGATATAGTCTTCGAGCTCAGCAAGCAGCGCATCGCCCGTCAGTGTCACGTCCGCGAGCGCCTTTGCTTCACGCTTCGCCCAACTCACGCGTACATATTGCCCCGGCCGTCGCGGCCGGCGCCGTCGCGCTGGGTTATGTCGCCATCCGCCCGTCGAGCATGATGCCGAGCCGGACGGCGCCGTCGCGGCGGCGCACGCCCTCGATGCGGATCTCGATGTCTGGCCGCCGCGGCTTGCCGGCGGTCGACGTGGCCGGGTTCTCGAAAGTGATCATCCTCGATCTCCTCTCTCGCTAGGCCCCCGATTCATCCAGGGTGCGCCTGCTTTACCGACTATTGGGGGTGCGACACGATCACGATTAGGGCAAGACGGTGTGCATCAGCATCACGTCGTATGCCGACCACAGCGACAGGTTGAAGTACAGGTCCCGCCCCGACGACCAGGGATGAATCATCGGCGCATAGATGCCGCCGGGCATCGAGAAGGACGACACGAGCGGTTGCTCGGGGCTCCACGGCCCCTGCGGTGCCGGCGCGGTGCGTGCGACCACGTCGTTGCTGCCACCGTTGGTGTAGAGCACCAGGTATTGCTTGAGATAGCTGTTGTATTGGGCCGACATTTCGCCCACCGGGCCCGGGAAGATCGGCGTCGCCGCGCCCGGGTTGTTGGGCACCCAGCGGCCGCCGTTGTCGCCGTTCCAGTACTGGTACTTGGTGAGGTCGGGCAACTGCCCCGGCGGCACCCGCGACAGGAACGCCGCGCCGCCACGTCCCGATGGGGTCCCGAATTGATACAGGTAACCGTCGTTGCCCTTCATGAAGGCGCCCATTTGGAAGTTTTCGTTACCGGGGGTGAACCCGGCTCCCGGAATGGCGTCCGCGGAGGCCGTGCGGATCGAGGTGGGGAAAATCCCCCAGTTCTGGCCGTTGTCGTTGGACCGCGCGATCGCCGAGTAGTTCGTGCTCCATTCGCCGTCTCGGCCCCACTGCCGGATCGACATGTAGCTCATGTACTGCGTCCTGCCGATCGAGATGCCGGCGGTCGGAATGATCCCCGTCTCGTGGGCGGCCTTGTGGATGGTGTTGACGACCTGCTTGGACAGGCTCGGCGCCCACACCGGTGAACCGGAGTACCGGTCGTTAGGGACGCCCTCCGCGATGTGGATTCCATGCGACAGATCCCGGTCCGAGCTGCGGAACAGCGTGTTGTAGCGCCACTGTTGACCCTTGACCTTGCAATAGCCGAAGGTGTCGCCGAAGGCCATTAGGACCTGACGGTTCCCGGGATCCCCGTTGTCCCAAGCGATACCGAGGTCGGTGCCGGAAATGCTGAAACGCTGCAGCGTCTTGTTCGGACCGTCGGGTCCGGTCACCCAGTCGACCAGCGAGGTGGGCGCCCCGGCAATCGAGACCGGCGGCGCCTCCGCCGGCGGCTGCGGCGGCGGGACGGGGGCCGCGTTGGGCTGCAGCTGACCGGCGTTGGGCGGTTGCGGCAGACCGGGGACGGGAGGATTCGGCCCGGGCGGAAGAACCTCCGCTTGCGGTCTCATCGGCGCGGCCTGCCGAGGGACCGCCGGCTTGAGGAATGAGGAGATCAGCGGTCCCAGCCTGGGCAGCGGCGCCTGGTCATTGGTGTGGGTGGGTCTGCGCCCGGTGGGCGGTTGGACGACCGGCTGCGGTGCGGGCATCGCCGGCTGCGCGGCGGGCGGTTCCACATTCGCTTCGGGCGCTCCGCACGGGGTGGCATTGGCCGCTGGCGCCGGGCCGACCACGTAGACGAGTCCGACAGCGGCCGCCGACGCCATCGATAGCGACACACTTCGAAGAATCGCCGACATCTAACACCTTTCGAGCTGCGGGGACACCGCATTGACGTCCGTAGTTGGCTCATGTGACGATAGTGATTGGCGCGACTGTTGTGACTAGTGATGCGGCGATAGGTACGCATCCGTGACCGTGTCGAAACCCACCTCGGCGGGGTAGCCCTTCGGCACCCGCGGTGCCTGCCGCAGGCGCCCCGCAAGTGTTGGCCCGCCGGTGGCAACGAGCCAACCCGGCCGTCGAAGGACGCGTCCGCACGCGTCCGATTCGCAGTGACGGGTGCGGCCCCCAAACCGTCGTGCAAGACGCCGGAGACAAACTCGAAGACCGCAAAATGTTTTCGCCCTCACTCGATGAGGTTGAGTTCCGCATGTTTGTCTGCCGCCGTACGGGGCAATGTTTCATGAGAGGCGAACGCGTCGGCCGGCCTTCGCGTACGCCTAGGTCCCGTCGGTTCAGCCCGAGAGCCGACGGGGCCGCCCCAATTTCGGGCACGTTTTCGACCGCAACCGCCCGCGATACGCCTGAACCACGAGGTTTTCCAGGAGTACCGTGCGGCGTATGGATGACTCGGCGGGTGTGTGGATCCTGGGCGGTTGGCAAACCGATTTCGCCCGCAACCTCACCAAGGAGGGCCGCGACTTCGCCGACCTGACCGCGGAGGTAGTCCAGGGCACGCTCGCCGCGGCCAAGGTGAACCCAGCCGACATCCAAGTGGTCCACGTCGCGAACGCCTTCGGGGAGATGTTCGCCGGCCAGGGCCACCTCGGGGCGATGCCGGCCACTGTCTGCGCCGGCCTCTGGGACGCTCCGGCCTCCCGCCACGAGGCGGCGTGCGCGTCCGGCAGCGTCGCGACGCTGTCGGCGATGGCCGACCTGCGGTCGGGCGCCTACGACACCGCACTGGTGGTGGGGATCGAGCTCGAGAAGACGGTGCCCGGCGACACCGCGGCCCAGCACCTGGGTGCGGCCGCCTGGACGGGCCACGAGGGCGCCGACGCGCGTTACCTGTGGCCGTCGATGTTCGCCCAAGTCGCCGACGAATACGACCGGCGCTACGGCTTGGACGACGCACACCTGCGGGCGATCGCGCAGCTGAACTTCGCCAACGCGCGGCGTAACCCCAACGCCCAGACACGTGGATGGACGGTCCCCGACCCCATCACGGACGACGACGCCACCAATCCGATCACCGAGGGCCGGTTGCGGCGCTTCGACTGCAGCCAAATGACCGACGGCGCAGCAGGATTGGTTTTGGTCGGCGACGCCTACCTGCGCGAGCATCCCGGCGCGCGCCCGATCGGGCGCATCGAGGGCTGGGGGCACCGAACGGTGGGGCTGGGTCTGCGGCAGAAGCTGGACCGAGCCGTCGACGACCCCTACGTCCTTCCGCACGTACGGGCCGCGGTGCACGACGCGCTGCGCCGCGCCCGGCTGACCCTGGACCACCTCGACGGGTACGAGGTACACGACTGCTTCACCCCCAGCGAGTATCTGGCCATCGACCACATCGGGCTGACCGGCCCCGGTGAGTCGTGGAAGGCCATCGAAAACGGTGAGATCGAGATCGGCGGCCGGCTGCCGATCAACCCCAGCGGCGGACTGATCGGCGGCGGCCATCCGGTCGGGGCGTCCGGCGTGCGCATGCTGCTCGACGCGGCCAAGCAGGTCAGCGGCGCTGCCGGGGAGTATCAGGTCGAGGGCGCCAAGACGTTCGGCACCCTTAACTTCGGCGGCAGCACCGCCACCACGGTGAGTTTCGTTGTCAGCACAGCAGAAAGCGTGTGACATGGACGTTGAGATCGTCGGCAAGTTCCTGTCCACCCTGCCCGAAGACGACCACCCGTACCGGACCGGACCGTGGCGTCCCCAGACCACCGAGTGGGACGCCGACGACCTCACCGCCGTGGAAGGGGAACTCCCCCGCGACCTGGACGGCATCTACCTGCGGAACACCGAGAATCCGCTGCACCCGGCGCTGAAGACGTATCACCCATTCGACGGCGACGGCATGCTGCACATGGTCGGCTTCCGTGACGGAAAGGCCTTCTACCGCAACCGCTTTATCCGTACCGACGGCTTCCTGGCGGAGAACGAAGCCGGGGGGCCGCTGTGGCCGGGGCTGGCCGAGCCGGTGCAATTGGCCAGGCGCGAGCAGGGGTGGGGTGCCCGTACCCGGATGAAAGACGCCTCGAGCACCGACGTCATCGTGCACCGGGGCGTCGCACTGACCAGCTTCTACCAATGCGGCGACCTCTACCGGGTCAATCCGTACTCGGGCGAGACCCTGGGCAAGGAGAGCTGGAACGGGCGCTTCCCGACCGATTGGGGTGTGTCCGCGCACCCGAAGGTGGACAGCAAAACCGGTGAACTGCTGTTCTTCAACTACAGCAAGCGGGAGCCGTACATGCGCTACGGCGTGGTCGACGAGAACAGCGAGTTGGTCCACTACGTGGACATCCCGCTGCCCGGACCGCGGCTGCCGCATGACATGGCGTTCACCGAAAACTACGTGATTCTCAACGACTTCCCGCTGTTCTGGGACCCCGCCCTGCTCGAGCACGACGTGCACCTGCCGCGCTTCTATCCCGATATTCCATCGCGGTTCGCCATCCTCCCGCGCCGCGGGGGAACTGGTGACATCCGGTGGTTCGAGGCGGACCCGACGTTCGTGTTGCACTTCGTCAACGCCTACGAGGACGGTGACGAGATCGTCCTGGACGGTTTCTTCGAGGGCGATCCCTCCCCGCTGGACACGGGCGGGTCGAAGTGGGACAAGCTGTTTCGGTTCCTGGGGCTCGATCGCCTCCAGTCGCGGCTGCACCGTTGGCGTTTCAACCTGGCCACCGGGGCGGTGCGGGAAGAGCGGCTGTCGGAGTCCATCACAGAGTTCGGCACCATCAACCCGGACTATGCCGCGGGCGACTACCGATACGCCTATGCCGCCACCGGCAAGCCGGGCTGGTTCTTGTTCGACGGGCTGGTCAAACACGACCTGCGCACCGGAAACCAACAGGAATTCCGCTTCGGCGACGGCGTCTATGGAAGCGAAACGGCAATGGCGCCACGCGTCGGCGCCACCGGTGAGGACGACGGTTACCTGGTCAGCCTCACCACCGACATGAACACCGACGCCTCCTATTGCGTGATCTTCGACGCCGCCCGGATCGCCGATGGCCCGGTGTGCAAACTTCAACTGCCGGAGCGTATTTCGAGCGGAACCCATTCGACGTGGGCACCCGGCCACCAGCTGCGGCGCTGGGATACCACCGATTCGGCGGCAAGCGCGGTCGGGTTGTGATGGCCGTCCAGCATCCCCGCCGCACCACGCACTGGCCGGCACAGCTGGCGTCGCTCGGCGGCATTCGCTTCGCGCGCCGGTCGGCGAACTTCCACGAGACGGTGCGGTTCTACCGCGAGCTGGTGGGCTTGCCGCTCTTCGAGACCTTCGGTGACAGCTACGGCAGCAACGGCGCCATCTTCGGCCTGCCCAGCTGGAACCTGACCCTGGAGATCGTGGAATCCGTCGAGCCCGTCGCCGTGGACCACCACGAACAGTTGTGCCTGTACTTCCCCGACCAGCAGGCGCAACAGGCGGCGATCGCCCGGCTGCAAGCGGCGGGGATCGAACCCGTCGAACAGCATCCGTACTGGGCGGCGACGGGCGCCGTCACCTACCGCGACCCCGACGGTCGCGAAATCGTGTTCGCGCCCTTCGTGTTCGGCGTCAACGAGCCGAGCGACAGCTCGACCTCGGGAACGCACGAGTTCCCTTCGCCCTGAGGTCTCAGCGGCCGGACCGACCAGAAGCCAGGGCCGCGATGACCGCCGCAACCGAGCAGACCACCGCACAGACCGCCGCGACCGCGCCGACATACAGGCCATATTGAGCCGATACCGGCGGATTCACGTTGAGCTTGTAGTACCACGCCGTCAGCGCGACAATCAACAGCGAAATCACCAGCGCGCCAACCGAAGCGAGCCTGACCGACAGTCCGCGGCCGACCATCGCCCCCGTAACCAACAGCGCGGAGGACAGCAGCACGATGAGCTGGCCCGCGCCGAACCCCCGCGGCAGTTCCAATTTCCCGTGGGCGCCCCCAATGGCGTTTGCCCAGCCTCCGCCGTTGACCGCCGTCGTCAACCACGGCAGCCAGGCGCTGGCCGAAATCACCAACGCGAAGAGCGCCACCAGCCAACCAGGGCGCAGCCGGCGAGTCATGCAAGCGAGATTAGCCGACGCGGGACCGACCTCGGCGCCGTCATGCTCGCGTGGCGGCGGTCAGCGACGACCGCCGGAGCCGTTCATCCCTGGGTCGGGGCGGGTGAATACCGTGACGAAGTTCTGCAGCGACATGTCGATGTCGCCACGCAGCGCGGCGGCGACGATCATGCCGATCGGTCCGAACAGGGCGGGGCCGCCGAGGTGGACGTCGAAGCTGACGACCGAGCCTTCTTCCGCGGGCTGAACTTTGGCCATCAGCTTGACCTTGACGCCGCCGACGCCTTCACCGTTGAGCGTCATGCCTTCCGGCGGCTTGTAGCGCACGACCGTCCACCTGATCCGGTTGTACATGCCCTTGACTTCGACGATCGACTCCACGACCGTGCCCTTGTCGATGTCGTCGGGCAGTTTGCTGCGCCATACCCGATGGATTGTCAGCCAATCCTTGTAGCGGGACAGGTCGGAGGCATGCTTCCAGGCCACCTCGGGTGGCAGCGGGACGTCGATGGATCCGGAGAGTTTCGCCATGAGCTCAGTTCTGGTCGTCGCCTTTAGTCGCGGACTCGGCCGCTTTTTTGGCCTCTTCTTGCACTTTGTGGATGGTGTCGGAGTACTTCCCCTGCGTCTTCTCGTCGACGAATTCGCCGGCCTTGTCGATCGCGGTTCCGACCTTGTCGGCGTTCTGCGACAAAAGGTCTTTGGCCTTGTCCAGGAATCCCATGTACCCGTCCTTTCCCCGCCGAAATCCTACTTGGCGGCCGTTAGCGCCACAGCCGTGGCTGCTCGCCCAGCACCCGTGCCCGGATCCACCACATCGCCTCGATGGCGCCGGCGCCCAGCAGGCCGATCCCCACCGCGGTCGACGTCACCGCCACATCGGAGGGATCGAGCAGGAACGCCCGTCGGGCCAGCGGGATGCTGAAGATGACCACGTAGGCCAGGCCGGAGCCGATGACCAGCGCGACCCGCCACCACTGGTAGGGGCGCGCGACCACCGCGAGCACCCACAGCGCCGTCATCAGGAGCGTGATCAGGGCCGCGGTCGAGGCCTGCTCCTGTTGCTGGAATGTCGCGTGCCGGCCGTGATAGGCCACCAGGTAGGACCCGAAAGTCGCGGTGCCGACGATGAACCCGGAGGGCAGCGCCGAGCTCAGCACCCGCCGTACGAAGCCCGGGTAGGCGCGTTCGTTATTGGGGGCGAGCGACAGGATGAACGACGGGATCCCGATGGTGAACCACGCCGCGATGGTGACGTGTATCGGCTGAAACGGGTACAGCAAGGGATCGGCTTTGAGCGGTTTGGAAAACAGGCATTCGATGCCGACCAGCAGCGCCAGCAGCACCGAGTAGACGGTCTTGGTCAAGAACAGGTTGGCGACCCGCTCGATGTTGCCGATCACCCGCCGGCCCTCGCCGACGACATACGGCAGGGTGGCAAAACTGTTGTCCAGCAACACGATCTGCGCGACGGCGCGCGACGCCGGGCTGCCGGCGCCCATCGCGACGCCGATGTCGGCATCCTTGAGCGCCAGCACGTCGTTGACGCCGTCGCCGGTCATCGCGACCGTATGCCCGTGCGATTGCAGGGCGTGCACCATCGCCCGCTTCTGGTCAGGCCGCACCCGGCCGAAGGTGGTGTAGGCGTCCAGCGCATCGGCCAATTGCGCGGGCTCCGCCGGCAGCCGCCGCGCGTCCATCGTCTCCCCGCGCAGCCCGAGCTTGCCGGCTACCGCGCTGACCGACACCGCGTTGTCGCCGGAAATGACCTTGACCGAAACACCTTGCTCGGCAAAATAATCCAGTGTTTCCGCGGCGTCCGGGCGCACCCGCTGCTCGAGCACCACCAGCGCGACGGGGGTGACGCGGCCCGGTGCATCCGGATGGTCAACGGCGACGTCGCCTGTGCCGACCAGCAGCACCCGCAAACCCTGCGCGCCGATCCGCTCGGCCTGTTCGGCCGCCGCCGACGCCGGATCGAGCAGCACATCCGGCGCCCCGATCACCCAGTTGCCGTTGTCCCCGAAGGACACCCCGCTCCACTTGGTGGCCGACTTGAACGGCGCGGTGGCCGTGGCGATCCAGCCGGGTGGGCGCTGATAGCTCTCGGCGATCGCCTGCATGCTCGCATTGGGGCGCGGGTCGGCGGCGGCCAACGCCGCCAGGGCGTCGGTGACCCTGTGCCGCCGTGCCGGTTCGAGTTCCTCGACACCCGCGACGCGCATGCCGTTCTCGGTCAGGGTGCCCGTCTTGTCCGCGCACACCACATCGACCCGGGCGAGTCCCTCGATGGCGGGCAGCTCCTGCACGAGGCACCGACGCTGCCCGAGCCGCACCACCCCGACGGCGAACGCGACCGACGTCAGCAAGACCAGGCCTTCGGGCACCATCGGGACCAGCGCACCCACGGTCCGGAGCACGGACTGCCGCCAGCCCGCGTGGGTGGTGAAAAACTGGGTGTAGATCGTCAGCAGGCCGGCCGGCACCAACAGGTAGGTGATGAACTGCAGGATCCGGTTGATCCCGTTGCGCAGTTCGGATTTGACCAACGTGAACTTGCTGGCCTCTTCGGCGAGCTTGGCGGCATAGGCCTCCGGTCCGACCTTGGTGGCGCGGTAGGCGCCCGTGCCGGCGACGACGAAGCTGCCTGACATCACCGCATCGCCGGTAGCCTTGCCCATCGGGTCGGCCTCGCCGGTCAGCAGTGACTCGTCGACCTCCAGATTCGCCTCTTCGACAATCTGACCGTCCACGACGACTTGGTCCCCCGGCCCGAGTTCGATGATGTCGTCGAGCACCACCTCGGAGGGCGACAGCGTGCGCGTCCCGGACTGCCTGCGCACCAACGGTTTCGCCTGTCCGACGATGGCCAGCGCATCCAGCGTCCGCTTGGCACGAATCTCCTGGACCATGCCGATGACGCTGTTGGCGATGATGAGCAGGCCGAACATCCCGTTGATCAGCGAGCCGGTCGCCAGCACGATCAGCAGCAACACCCCGAGGATTGCGTTGATCCGGGTGAAGACGTTGGCCCGCACGATGTCGGTGATGCTGCGGGTGGCGCGTTCGCGGACCGCGTTGCTCTTGCCGTCGGCGACCCGCTGCGACACCTCGGCATCGGTCAGACCGGCGATCATCGGGTGAACGTTCCCAGCTTGTCCGAGTCGTAGTACTCCAGGTTGAGGGTAGCGGCCCGCGAACCAGAAAATGTGGCCTTGGAAATGGTTCCGGGCGGGGCGTTTTCGTCGGTCAGACCGAAGGTGAAGGTGTCGCCGTCCCAGTGCGTCAGCGTGACCGTCCGGTTCTTGGGGCCCATCGCCAGCTGCAGGGAGCCGTCGTGTTCGGTGACGACGGCCGGGCCCCAGTAGTCGCTGGCATACACGCCGGCGTAGTCGCTGAGCGGCCTGGCCGGCGCGGGGTTGGCCGGCGGCTGCTTGCCGACCAGCGACCCCTCCGGGTTGTTCAGCCAGCCGATCGCCTTCTGGTACAGAGCCCCCCAGTCCTCACGAATCTGGCCGTACTGCACAAGATCCATGAATTCGGCGGTCAATGTTTCCGGGATGCCATAGGGCGCGCCATTCGTCAGCGCGATGATGCCCAAGTCCTCCGAGGGCATCACCACAAAGTTTGTCGCCGCCCCCAAATCGAAAGCGCCGGAATGACTGTATTCGGTGCGGCCCGACGAGTCGACCGAAGCGTTGAAGCCGTATCCGTAGAAACCCGAGCGCGCCTTGGGCGTCTTCGCGGGCACCGAAACCGTCTGCGGGCTGGTGGCGGCCAGCAAGGCTTCCGGCGACGCAATCCGCTGGCCGTTGTAAGTTCCGTTGCCCAGCAACATCATCAGCCAGTGGGCCATGTCGTTCACCGAGGAGCTCACCCCGCCCGCGGGTGACTGCGGATCGGGGTCGCGCTGGAATCGGGCCTCCCACCTGTCGGCGACCTTGATGTGGTTGACCGCATGGTTGGGTCGTGCGACGAAGTCGGCGAATCGCGAGCTGGTCGATGTCATCCCCAGGGGGCGGTAGAGCACCTCGTTGGACAGGTCCTCCCATGACTTGCCCGCGGCGGCGGCCACCGCCTCAGCAGCAGCGGTTACCCCATAGTTGGTGTAGGCGTAGCTGATTCGAAACGGAGCCAACGGCAAGTACTTCAGCCGTTCGAGGGTCTGCCGACGGTCGTAGCCCAAGTCTTCGAGTTTGTCACCGGCATGGTCGGGCAGCCCCGAGCGATGGGAGTACAGGTCGGCGACGGTGACGTGGCCCGTGACGTAGGGATCGCTCAGCGTGAACCACGGCAGCTTCGCCGCCACCGGGGTGTCCCACGCGACGACGTTGTCGCTGACTTCGTGCGCGAGCACTGTCGAGCCGACCGACTTGGACACCGAAGCCAACTGGAAAACGGTGTCGGCGTCCACCTTATTGTCCTGGCCCTGCCCCTTGCTCACATCCTTGATGCCGAACCCCTTGGCGTACAGCACCTTTCCGCCGTGGATGATGGCCACGGCCATGCCCGGTACGCCGGTGCTCTTCATCAGGTCGCCGACCAGGCCGTCGACCTTGGCGACCGCCTCGTCGATGCGGCCGGTGGGGATCGCGAGACCAGGCACCTCGTTGGGCGGCGCGTCAGAGAGCGCGGGCGGGCCGGATACCTGTCGGGCGGGCCCACATCCGGTCAGGCCGAGCAGCACCGTGGCAACGGCCGCGGCCGCGCGTTTCGTCATGGCGGAACTTTAGCCCGGTGACGATGCGCGCCGCCTGCGGCGCGAGGAGGAGGCGGGCCATCGGCTCTAGCGTGGGCAGGTCGGCAGGCCCCCGAATCAGAGCCGCCACCAGGGGTTCGATTTCGGCGGCGCCCCGGGATCGATGCGCTGGCCGGGGGCGGGAACCGCAATTTTGACGTGCTCCGGTTCCGCGGCGGCGAGCAAGCGTTCAACCGGCTCGGCCCACGGGTGGGGGGCCAGCCGGAAAGTGCCCCAATGAATCGGCACCAGCAGTCCGTCGCCGGTGAGGTCGAGGTGTGCCCGTACCGCTTCCTCGGGGTTCATGTGGACGTCGGGCCACGCGGTGTTGTAGGCGCCGATGGGCAACAGCGTCAGGTCGAACGGCCCGTGGTCGGCGCCGATCTGCGCGAAGCTCTTGGTGTAGCCGGTGTCACCGCCGAAGTAGGCGCGATGATTCGGACCGATGAATGTCCACGACGCCCACAGCGTGGTATTGCGATCCAGGAATCGACCCGAAAAGTGCCGCGCCGGCAGGCAAGTCACGGTCAGCTCGTCTACCAGGCCACTCTGATGCCAGTCGAGCTCGACGATGCGGTGCTCCGGTATCCCCCACGCGCGCAGGTGAGCGCCGACACCGAGCGGCACGAAGAACGGGGCCCGCTGCGTGTGGGCGAGCGCCGTCACCGTGTCCATATCGAGGTGGTCGTAGTGGTCGTGGCTGATCACCACCGCGTCGACGGCGGGCAGCCCTTCCAGTTGCACCGGCGGCGGGTGCAGCCGCTGCGGTCCGACGATGTCCGACGGTGAGCACCGGTC
Organism: Mycobacterium sp. 852002-51613_SCH5001154; assembly: GCF_001667425.1. NCBI lineage: Bacteria > Bacillati > Actinomycetota > Actinomycetes > Mycobacteriales > Mycobacteriaceae > Mycobacterium > Mycobacterium sp. 852002-51613_SCH5001154. Next base: position 167,481 of record NZ_LZII01000080.1, read on the forward strand.
GCTCCAGACCGGGTCGGTGAGCACCCGGTAACCGTCGATTTCCAGCAGCGCCGTCGAGTGACCGAACCAGCTGACGGCGAGCCGGCCGGGGTCACCGTCGAAGATCGCGGGAGCGGCCAACGGGATTGGCGCCGAAGGACGGCTGACGCCCCGACTGCCGATGAGCTCCCACGCGACCAGCCGCAGTTCCTCGCGATCCATTAGGAAATTGGAGGCGGGGTCGAGGTTGACGAATGCGCCGTCGCGGTAGTTGGGCGACCCCTCCGCCACCGCCCTGATCGCGGCGGGGTGGGCGCCGAGGGCCGCCGGTGCGCCGTGCAGCGCCCGCACCACCCAGCCGCCGGCCGCCAGCGATGCCGTGCCGGCGGCCAGTCGCAGCGCCCCCCGCAGCATGACGGTCAGGCCCCCTGGAACTTCGGCGGTCGCTTCTCGATGCGGGCGACCTGGGCCTCGATGACGTCCTGGCTCCCCCACGCCTTGTCGAAGAGTTCCTTGTGCACCGGGCCGGCCTCCTCGATGGCGCCGTCGTCGTTCAGCACCCGCTTGGCGTGCTGAATCGCCAGCGGCGCCAGGCCGGCGATCTCGGTTGCCCAGGCTTGGGCGTCGGCCAGCGTTCCGATGCGGTTGGCCATTCCGGTCTGCAGCGCGACGTCGGCGGTCAGCTTCTCCGCGGCCAGCAGCATCGCGCGGGCTCGCCCGTGCCCGACCAGTGAAGACAGCCGGCGGATGCTCCAGTTATCAAGTGCCAGACCGTATTTCGATGTCGGGAACTGGAAGAACGCGTCCGGTGCGACGACCCGCAGATCGCATTGCATGGCCAGCTGCAGGCCCGCGCCGATGGCGGGGCCGTTGATGGCGGCGATCACCGGGATCAGCGTGGTATCCATCACCTTGTGCAGCTCGATCAGCCGGTCGGGATAGTCGGCCGCGAACGCGTCGCCGCTCAGGTCGGCGCCCGCGCAGAACGCCGTGCCCTGGCCGGTCAGCACGATGGCCCGCACGGAGGCGTCGCTCGCCTTCTGGAACGCCTCCCGCAGTTCCTCGACGAGCTCGGAATTCAGCGCGTTGCGGCGCTCGGGCCGCTGCAGCTCAATCGTCAGCACGGCTTCGGCCTGGGTAACACCGATCATGGCAGCCACCCTATATAGCCTCGTGTCGTGAGTCGTATCACGGCTGCTCAGCTGCGCGACGCGGTGCTGGACGAGGGCTCCTTCATCCGCTGGGACGGCCAGCCGCTCGCGGTGCCGGTCAGCGAGGCCTACGCGCGCGAACTGGCCGACGCCCGGGCGGCCACCGGCCTCGACGAGTCGGTGCTGACCGGCGAGGGCCGCATCTACGGACGCCGGGTCGCGGTGGTGGTCTGCGAGTTCGGCTTCCTCGGCGGCTCGATCGGGGTGGCCGCGGCGGAACGGATCACCGCCGCGGTGCAGCGAGCGACCGCCGAGGGCCTACCGCTGCTGGCCTCGCCGAGCTCCGGGGGCACCCGCATGCAGGAGGGCACGGTCGCCTTCCTGCAGATGGTGAAGATCGCCGCCGCCGTCCGCCTGCACAAGCAAGCCCACCTGCCCTACCTGGTCTACCTGCGCAATCCCACCACCGGCGGGGTGTTCGCGTCGTGGGGTTCGCTCGGCCATGTCACCGTCGCCGAACCGGACGCCATGATCGGCTTCCTCGGGCCCCGGGTGTACCAGCTGCTCTACGGCGAACCGTTCCCCGAAGGCGTCCAGACGGCGGAGAACCTACAGCGCCACGGCGTGATCGACGGGGTCGTCCCGGTCGGCGAGCTGCGCCGGACGCTGGACCGCGCGCTGACCGTCATCGCCGACCCGGCCGATCCCCTACCTGCGGCGGCATCGCCCGAACCGCTCCCCGACGTGCCGGCGTGGGACTCGGTGGTGGCCTCGCGCCGCCCCGACCGGCCGGGTGTCGGGCTGCTGCTGCGCCACGGCGCCACCGATCGGGTGCTGCTGTCGGGCACGGGCCAGGGAGAAGCGGCGACGACCCTGCTGGCGCTGGCCCGTTTCGCCGGCCAGCCCGCGGTGGTGCTCGGACAGCAGCGGGTGACGGGCGGGATGGTGGGGCCCGCGTCGCTGCGCGAGGCCCGGCGCGGCATGGCGCTGGCCGCCGAGCTGCGCCTTCCGCTGGTGCTGGTGATCGACACCGCCGGTCCCGCGCTGTCGGCCGAGGCCGAACAGGGCGGGCTGGCCGGCCAGATCGCCCAGTGCCTGGCCGAGCTGGTGACCCTCGATACCCCGACGGTGTCGGTGCTGCTCGGCCAGGGCAGCGGCGGGCCGGCGCTGGCGATGGTGCCCGCCGATAGGGTGCTGGCCGCGCTGCACGCGTGGCTGGCGCCGCTCCCGCCCGAAGGCGCCAGTGCGATCGTCTTCCGGGACACCGCGCACGCCGCCGAACTTGCCGCGGCGCAAGGCATCCGGTCGGTCGACCTGCTGGCGTCGGGTATCGTCGACGCCGTCGTGCCGGAGCATCCCGACGCCGCCGACGAGCCGGTCGAGTTCTGCCAGCGACTTTCGCGCGCCGTCGCCGCCGAGCTGCACGCGCTGCGGGCGCTCCCCGCGGGCGAACGGCTCACGGCCCGCCTGCAGCGCTACCGCCGCATCGGATTGCCCTGACATTTCGCCGAGCGCCTTCACGACACGTAAACCACGCACACGAACGCCGCAAAACGCCGCGGTGGTTTACGTCTCGCGAGTCAGCCGTCCGGCAGCCCGAGGTAGCGCTGGATCGTCGGGCCGAGCCAGTCGACGATGTCGTCGCGGGTCATCTCCACGATCGGGGGTAGCCGTAACACGAAGCGGCACAACGCCATCCCCAGGATCTGGGTCGCGATCAGCCCCGCCCGCACAGCGGAATCTTGCGGCGGCACGAAGGAAGCCACCAGCGGCTGGATCTGGGTTCCGAAGATCTCCTGCATCCGTTGCGCCGCTTCGCCGTTGGTGGCGCTGGACCGCAGCAGGATGACCAGCGCCTCGTCGCCCTCCCAGCGTTCGAGAAAGTGCCGGACCAGCGACCGCCCGACCTGCGCCGGGTCGGTCGAGGCGAGGTCGGGAAACCGCAAGTCGAACTCGGCCGCCGCGGCGAACAGCTTGTCCTTGCTGCCGTAGTACCGCATGACCATCGCGGGATCGATGCCCGCGTCGGCGGCTATCGCCCGGATGGTCGCGCCCTGAAAACCGGCCGCGCCGAACCGCTCGCGGGCCGCCGCCAGAATCACTGCCTTGGTCTCCTCCGACGACCTTCTCATGCCAACGAGTGTAGGCCAACAACTGTTGACATAGCGCCGGCGGCGCGCAAGCATGGAGATATGCCAACAAGCGTTGACTTAACTCCCAGGGAGAGGAGCGGACCATGAAAGACACCGATGTCCTGGTGGTAGGCGCGGGCCCCACCGGTCTCACGCTCGCCGCCACACTGCTCAGCCGCGGAATTCGGGTGGTAATCGTCGACAAGTTGGCCGAGGGCGCGAACACGTCCCGCGCCGCCGCCGTCAACGCCCGCACCCTCGAGGTGCTCGAGGAGCTCGACGTGGCCCGGCGCATGGTCAAAGCGGGGCTGATCGCGCCGCGATTCACCATGCGGGAGGGCCGGCGCATCCTGATCCCCGTCGACTTCAGCGAGCTGCCGACGGACCATCCCTACACCCTGATGCTGTCCCAGGCCGACACCGAGCGGCTGCTGCTCGAGCGACTCCGGGAGTTAGGCGGTGACGTGGTCCGCCCCAAGACGCTGAGCCGCATCAGCCAGGACGCCACCGGCGTGACGGCCACATTCGACGACGGCGACACCATCAGGGCCGGCTACGCCGTCGGGGCGGACGGCATGAACAGCACGGTCCGGACGCAAGCCGGAATCGGCTTCACCGGTGGCCAATTCGCCGAGGCTTTCACACTCGCCGACGTCCGAGTTACCGGCGAAGCGCCCCGCAACGAGGTGATCCTGTTCTACGCCAAAGACGGCCTGACGGTGCTGGCCCCGCTGCCCGGCGACATCTTCCGTGTCGTCGCGCCGACCACCGAGGCGCCGCAGCTGCCGTCGGCGGAGTTTGTGCAGGCACTGCTGGACACCCGGGGCTTCGGGCCCGGGCAGACGGTGGTCACCGAGCTGGTCTGGGGGTCGCGGTTCCACATCCACCACCGCGTCGCCGACACGTACCGGGCCGGCCGATTGCTGCTGGCCGGCGACGCGGCGCACGTGCACAGCCCGGCGGGGGGCCAGGGCATGAACCTCGGGATCACCGACGCGGTGGCGCTGGCCGGGGCGCTCGCCGACGTTCTGGGGGGCGGCCCGGACGCCGCGCTGGATGCGTACAGCACCGCGCAGCGCCGCCGCGCCGAGCGGGTGCTGAAACTGACGGGACGGCTGACCCGGGTCGCGACCCTACCGCGCCCGTTGCGCCCCCTGCGCAACACGGGAATGCGCCTGGCCGCAGGGGTTCCCGCGGTGCGCCGGCAACTGGCGGTGCGGCTGAGCGGTCTCGCCACGGAATGACCCAAACCCGCACGGAGGCAACATCAATCAGAAACCGGTCACCCCGGACGCGAATGCCGCGTCACGCCAACCGATCTCGGGGTGACCCGCCCATACCAACGGGCAGTCGCGGCCTGGCGTCGAAAACGTAACCTTTTAGGCATCGACGGCCCGGCCAGGGCACCACCGCGGTCAACAATCAGGCAAGATGGGCGGCATGGACACTGGTGGCATCTCACCCCGCGTCTTGGTCGTCGACGACGACTCCGATGTGCTCGCGTCGCTGGAACGCGGCCTGCGGCTGTCCGGATTCGAGGTGTCGACCGCGGTCGACGGCGCCGAAGCCTTGCGCAGCGCCACCGAGACCCGGCCGGACGCGATCGTGCTCGACATCAACATGCCGGTGCTGGATGGCGTCAGCGTGGTCACCGCGCTCAGGGCGATGGACAACGACGTCCCGGTCTGCGTGCTGTCCGCCCGCAGCTCGGTCGACGACCGGGTCGCCGGACTCGAGGCCGGCGCCGACGACTACTTGGTCAAGCCGTTCGTGTTGGCCGAGCTCGTCGCGCGGGTGAAGGCGCTGCTTCGCCGTCGCGGCGCGACCGCCACCTCCTCCTCGGAGACAATCACTGTGGGCCCGCTCGAGGTGGACATCCCCGGCCGGCGCGCCCGCGTCAACGGCGTCGACGTCGACCTGACCAAGCGGGAGTTCGACCTGCTGGCGGTGTTGGCCGAGCACAAGACCGCGGTGCTGTCGCGCGCGCAGCTGCTGGAACTGGTGTGGGGTTACGACTTTGCCGCCGACACCAACGTCGTCGACGTGTTCATCGGGTACCTGCGCCGCAAGCTGGAGGCCAACGGCGGTCCCCGGCTGCTGCACACCGTCCGCGGAGTAGGGTTCGTGCTGCGTATGCAGTAACCAGGCGGGCTCCATGAATTTCCTATCCCGCATCCTGACCCGTACGCCTTCGCTGCGCGCCCGGGTCGTGGTCGCGACCGTCATCGGCGCCGCCATTCCCGTGCTCATCGTCGGGATCGTCGTCTGGGTGGGCATCACCAACGACCGCAAGGAGCGGCTGGACCGCCGCCTCGACGAGGCCGCGGGCTTCGCGATCCCCTTCCTGCCGCGCGGCCTCGACGAAATCCCGCGCTCCCCCAACGACAACGACGCCATCATGACGGTCCGCCGCGGCGACCAGGTCAAGTCGAACACCGATGTGACGCTGCCCAAGTTGGACGTCGATTACGCCGACGCCTACGTCAAAGGCGTGCGGTACCGGGTGCGGACGGTAGAGATCCCTGCGCCGGAGCCCACGTCGCTGGCTGTGGGCGCGACGTATGACGCGACCCTCGCCGAAACCAACAATCTGCACCGGCGAGTACTGCTGATCTGTGGCTTCGCCATCGGCGCGGCGGCCGTGTTCGCCTGGTTGCTGGCCGCATTCGCGGTGCGCCCGTTCAAACAGCTCGCGCAGCAGACGCGATCGATCGATGCCGGCGACGAGGCGCCGCGGGTGGAGGTGCACGGCGCCACCGAGGCCGTCGAGATCGCCGAGGCCATGCGGGGCATGCTGCAGCGCATCTGGGATGAGCAGATCCGGACCAAGGAGGCGCTGGCGTCGGCCCGCGACTTCGCCGCCGTGTCGTCGCACGAGCTGCGCACGCCCTTGACGGCGATGCGCACCAACCTCGAGGTGCTGGCCACCCTGGACATGCCCGACGACCAACGCAAAGAGGTGCTGAGCGACGTCATCCGCACCCAGTCGCGGATCGAGGCCACCCTGAGCGCCCTCGAGCGGCTGGCCCAGGGCGAACTGTCGACATCCGACGATCAGGTGCCGGTCGACATCACCGAGCTGCTTGACCGCGCCGCCCACGACGCGATGCGCATCTACCCCGACCTCGACGTGTCGCTGGTGCCGTCGCCGACGTGCATCATCGTCGGATTGCCGGCCGGATTGCGCCTGGCGGTGGACAACGCGATCGCCAACGCCGTCAAGCACGGCGGCGCGACCCGCGTCCGCCTCTCGGCGGTCAGCTCGCGCGCCGGGGTGGAGATCGCCATCGACGACAACGGCAGCGGCATACCCGAAGACGAACGCCAAGTCGTCTTCGAGCGATTCTCCCGCGGGTCGACCGCCTCACACTCCGGGTCGGGCCTGGGGCTGGCGTTGGTGGCACAGCAGGCCCACCTGCACGGCGGAACCGCTGCGCTGGAAAGCAGCCCGCTGGGCGGCGCGCGCCTGGTGTTGCGCCTACCCGGCCCGAGCTAGCGCTTAGGGTGCCGGAGCGCGAGCGACGCCGTCGGGATCTTCGTCGTGGCAGGCTCCGAATCAGCTATGGCACAAGGGTTTCGCCTCCGTCGGTTGGTTGGCCTGCGCCGCTCGCCCGGTGGGCGATGGGCAACCTAGCGATCCGGCCCACGCCCCGGTCGGGCACACTGGAGCGATGGCCAACGGCAACAAACCGACCGACAACGAAACCCTGGCACACATCCGCGAGCTGGTCGCACAGGAGAAAGCCCTGCGGGAGCAGCTGCAAAACCGCGACATCTCCGAATCGGAGGAACACGACCGCCTGCGCCGGCTGGAGGTCGAGCTGGACCAGTGTTGGGACCTGCTGCGGCAGCGGCGGGCGCTGCGTGAAACCGGCGGTGACCCCCGGGAGGCCGAGGTTCGTCCGCCCGGCGAGGTGGAGGGCTACCTGAACTGAGCCATCACGCGGCAAATGGCGGGGCCTTGGACGCCATAGTGGTTGGTGGCGGTCACAACGGCCTGGTCGCTGCGGCGTACCTGGCTCGCGCGGGCCTTCGGGTGCGGTTGCTGGAGCGGCAGGGTCACATCGGCGGGGCCGCGGTCTCGGCCCAGGCCTTCGACGGTGTCGGCGTCCGGCTCTCCCGCTACTCCTACCTGGTCAGCTTGTTGCCGGCCCGCATCGTCGACGACCTGGGTGCGGGGGTGCGGCTGGCCCGGCGGCGGTATTCCTCGTACACGCCCGACCCCGACGCCGATGGCCGCGGCGGGCTGTTGATCGGTGCGGCCGGCAACACGTTCGCCGCGATCGGCGCCGGCCCCGATGAGCAAGGGTTCGCCTCCTTCTACCGACGCTGCCGACTGGTGACCCAACGGCTATGGCCGACACTGCTGGAACCGCTGCGCACCCGCGAGCAGGCCCGCCTGCATGTCTCGGGAAGCGGTGACAGCGAGGCGCCGGCCGCGTGGCGCGCGTTGATCGACGAGCCGATCGGGCACGCCATCACCGCCGCCGTCGGCAACGACGTGGTCCGCGGTGTGGTCGCGACCGACGCGCTGATCGGAACGTTCGCGCGCCTCGACGACCCGTCGCTGATGCAGAACGTCTGCTTCCTCTATCACGTACTGGGCGGCGGCACCGGGGACTGGGATGTTCCCGTCGGCGGGATGGGCGCACTGACCGATGCCCTGGCAACGGCCGCCGTCCGCCATGGCGCCGAAATCATCACTGGCGCAGAGGTTTACAATGTCGAACCCGACGGCTTGGTGCGCTACCGCACCGGCGATGAGGAACACCTGATAAGGGGTCGGTTCGTCCTCGCCGGTGTCACACCCGCGGTATTGGCAGGCCTGCTCGGCGAACGGCCGCCGACCCCCGCCCAGGGCGCGCAGGTCAAGGTGAACATGGTGCTGCGACGACTGCCCCGATTGCGCGACGACGGCGTCACCCCCGAACAGGCCTTCGCCGGGACGTTCCATGTGAACGAGACCTGGACCCAACTGGACGCCGGATATTCGCGCGCGGCGGCCGGGCATATCCCGAAACCGCTACCGTGCGAAGCCTATTGCCATTCGCTGACCGACCCGAGCATCTTGTCGGCCGACCTGCGCGAATCGGGCGCGCACACGATGACGGTGTTCGGTCTGCACACCCCGCACTCGCTTTTCGACGGCAACTACTCCGGCGCCCTGCGTGACCGGTTGACCGAGTCGGTCCTGGCGTCACTGAATTCCGTTCTGGCCGAACCCATTCAGGACGTGTTGATGAGCGACGCCCAGGGCCGGCCATGCATCGAGACGACGACCACCCTGGACTTGCACCGCACACTCGGGATGACGGCCGGCAACATCTTCCATGGCGGCCTGTCGTGGCCGTTCGCGGACGACGACGACCCGCTGAACACGCCCGCGCGGCAATGGGGGGTGGCGACCGCACATGAGCGGATCATGCTGTGCGGCTCCGGCGCCCGCCGCGGCGGCGCAGTGTCGGGCATCGGCGGGCACAACGCCGCCATGGCGGTGCTGGCCTCGCTCTGCTGATGACCCGATCGGTGGCGACCTGGCGACCCGATTCGCCCGGCTACGCCGCGCTCGCGATCGCCACTAGCTCGTCGGTGGCGACCCGCAGCGCCCGGCTACGCCGCGCTCGCGATCGCCACTAGCGCGCGTCGATGGTGGTGTAGTCGCGCTCGGTGTAACCGGTGTAGATCTGGCGCGGGCGGCCGATCTTGCTGTCACCCTCGTCGTGCATCTCACGCCAGTGCGCGACCCAGCCGGGCAGCCGGCCCAGCGCGAACAGCACGGTGAACATCCGGACGGGGAAGCCGAGGGCCCGGTAGATCAGCCCGGTGTAGAAGTCGACGTTCGGGTACAGCTTGCGCTCGATGAAGTAGTCATCGGTCAGCGCCGCCTCTTCCAGCTCCTTGGCGATGTCCAGCAGCGGGTCGCCGCCGAGCTTGGCCAGGATCTTGTCGGCCTGCTCCTTGACGATCCGGGCGCGCGGGTCGTAGTTCTTGTAGACGCGGTGGCCGAAGCCCATCAGCTTGACACCCTCTTCGCGGTTCTTCACCTTGCGGACGAACTCGCTGACGTCGTCGCCACTTTCGCGGATCTGGTCGAGCATCTCGAGCACCGCCTGGTTGGCGCCGCCGTGCAGCGGCCCCCACAGCGCGTTGATGCCGCCGGAGATCGAGGTGAACAGGTTGGCCCGCGACGAGCCCACCAGCCGAACCGTCGACGTCGAGCAGTTCTGCTCGTGGTCGGCGTGCAGGATGAGCAGCATGTCCAGCGCCCGCACGACTTCGGGGTCGGCCTGGTAGGGCTCCGCCGGTAGCCCGAACGTCATGCGGAGGAAGTTCTCCACCAGCGACAGCGAGTTGTCCGGGTAGAGGAAGGGCTGCCCGACGGACTTCTTGTAGGCGTACGCGGCGATGGTGGGCAATTTGGCGAGCAGGCGGATGGTCGACAGCTCGACCTGCCTGTTGTCCATCGGGTCGAGCGCGTCGGGGTAATAGGCGCTCAACGCGTTCACCACGCTGGACAGCACCGGCATGGGATGCGCATTGCGGGGGAAGCCGTCGAAGAAGCGCTTCAGGTCCTCGTGCAGCATGGTGTGCAGCTGGATCCGCTGGGTGAACTCCGCGAGCTGGTCCTTGTCGGGCAGCTCGCCGTAGATCAGGAGGTAGCTCACCTCGATGAAGGTCGACTTCTCGGCGAGCTGCTCGATCGGGTAGCCGCGGTAACGCAGAATCCCGGCGTCACCGTCGATGTAGGTGATGGCGCTCTTGCAGGCGGCGGTGTTGACGAAGCCGTTGTCGAAGGTGGTGTGCCCGGTTTTGGACAACAGGGAACCGAGCGCAATCCCGTCAGCACCTTCGGTGGCGCGAACGATCTCCAGGTCGATCTCGCCCCCCGGGTACTTCAGAGTTGCGGTGTCGTCGGTGTCGGCCACGAGAACCCCTTTGCGCTCTGGCTGGTATGGCTGCCCTGACTAGGTGCTTATAGGTGAAGGTAGTCGTTGTCGCGTTCGCATGCCTGCCCGGGGTCGGGTCTGTCCCGTCGCACCGGCCCCCGGGACGGGCTAGGGCTGGAGGCGCTCGACGTGAGCACCGGTGACCCGGATCCGGTTATGCAACCGGTTCTCCCGGCCCTGCCAGAACTCGACCGACTCCGGAGCAAGCAGATAGCCGCCCCACCCCGGCGGCACCGGAATCTGTTCCCGGTCGGCGAAGCGGGCGGTGACCTCGGCCAGCTGGTCGAGCAGCGCCGCGCGTGACGCGATCGGACGGGATTGGTGCGATGCCCACGCGCCAAGCTGGGAGCCGCGGGGCCGCTTGGACCAGTAGTCCTCGGTGGCCTCTGGCGTGACCTTGCTCACCGGACCGCGGAGGTGAACCTGCCGGCCCAGCTGGTACCAGGGAAATGTCACCGACGCGTACGGCGTCGCCGCGAGGTCGGCGCCCTTGGCCGAGTCATAGTTGGTGAAAAATGTGATTCCGGACTCGTCGACGCTTTTGCACAACACCGATCGGCTCGTCGGCCGGCCGTCGGCAACGGTGGCCAGCACCATGGCGTTCGGTTCGGCGACGCCGGACCGCTCGGCTTCGTCGATCCATTTGCGCAACAAGGCAACCCAACCGTCGTCTAGCCAATCCGCGTCGAGATCGGGACTACCGTCCTTCTCCACCGATCCGTATTCCACGCGCATCCTCTGCAGGCGCTCGGAGTCTGGTCCTGCCATCGCGCCAACGCTACCGGGGCTTGCTACCGGCCGGTAGCGTCGGCGCGAACGTGGGGTGCGAGAATTTTCCTATGACTGTGGTCCCCGAAGACTTTGTCCCCGGCCTCGAAGGGGTCGTCGCCTTCACCACCGAAATCGCCGAACCGGATAAGGACGGCGGCGCGCTGCGCTACCGCGGTGTCGACATCCAGGACCTGGTGGATCAGCAGGTCACCTTCGGCGACGTGTGGGCCCTGCTGGTCGACGGCAAGTTCGGCCACGGATTGCCGCCCGCCGAGCCGTTCCCGCTGCCCATCCACACCGGTGACGTGCGCGTCGACGTGCAGGCGGGCCTGGCGATGCTGGCCCCGATCTGGGGTTACCGGCCCCTGCTCGACACCGACGACGACACCGCTCGCGACCAGCTGGCCCGGGCCTCGGTGATGGCCTTGTCCTACGTGGCGCAGTCCGCCCGCGGCATCTACCAGCCCGCGGTCCCGCAGCGGGTGATCGATGAATGCGACACCGTCACAGCCCGTTTCATGACCCGCTGGCAGGGCGAGCCGGACCCGAGGCACGTCGAGGCGATCGACGCCTACTGGGTCTCGGCCGCCGAGCACGGCATGAACGCCTCGACGTTCACCGCGCGGGTGATCGCCTCGACCGGCGCCGACGTGGCCGCGGCGTTGTCCGGGGCGATCGGGGCAATGAGCGGACCGCTGCACGGCGGGGCGCCGGCGCGGGTCCTGCCGATGATCGAAGAGGTCGAACGCACCGGTGACGCCCGCGGGCTGGTCAAGAAGATCCTGGACAGCGGCGACAAGCTGATGGGCTTCGGCCACCGCGTCTACCGCGCCGAGGACCCGCGCGCGCGGGTGCTGCGTGCGACCGCCGAGCGGCTGAAGGCTCCGCGCCACGAGGTCGCGGTCGCCCTCGAGCAGGCCGCCCTCGCCGAGCTGCGCGAGCGACGTCCGGACCGGGCCATCGAGACCAACGTCGAGTTCTGGGCGGCGGTGATCCTCGACTTCGCGCAGGTACCGGCCAACATGATGCCGGCGATGTTCACCTGCGGACGCACCGCCGGCTGGTGCGCGCACATCCTCGAGCAGAAGCGGCTCGGCAAGCTGGTGCGCCCGTCGGCGATCTATGTCGGACCGGGCCCACGCAGCCCGGAATCGGTCGAGGGTTGGACCCGCAGCCTCACCAACGCCTGAGGCGGCGCCGGTTGTCGGTTCCCGGCGATTAAATGAGTGTCGCCGCGATGAGTTTTCGTCGCGGGCGCAGTCATAACTCGCGAAGCCTGCCCGTTTCGGGCCTGGGAACCGACAGCAAGGAGAACCACAATGGCGCTCAACATCGAACCCGCCCTGTCCCCGCACCTGGTGGTGGACGACGCCGCCGCCGCAATTGACTTTTACGTCAAGGCTTTCGGCGCCGAGGAGCTGGGGCGTGTGCCCCGGCCGGACGGAAAACTCATCCACGCCGCGGTGCGCATCAATGGCTTTCTGGTCATGCTCAACGACGATTTCCCCGAGGTGTGCGGCGGCAAATCGATGACGCCCAAGTCATTGGGCGGCACCCCGGTCACCATCCACCTGACGGTCACCGACGTCGACGCCAAGTTCCAGCGGGCGCTGGACGCGGGCGCCACCGTGGTCGCTCCGTTGGACGACCAGTTTTGGGGTGACCGATACGGCGTGGTCGCCGACCCGTTCGGCCACCACTGGTCGATGGGTCAGCCGGTCCGCGAGGTCGGCTACGACGAAATCCAGGCCGCGATGGCCGGGCAGGGCGCCGGCTAGCCGAGCAGCCGGTCTAGCAGCCCGCGTCGCGGCGGCGGCGCGGGCTCGGCGGCGGCAGCGGCGGCGAGCATGTCGGCCACCTCGGTGAACTTGTTCCGCGGCCGACCGTCAGCGCTGCCGCGCGCGATCTCGGCGGCGTCGATGGCTCGCCAGCCGCGGGCATCAACGGCGTCAGGCTGCCGGGTGTGCACCAGCTTGGCCAGCGCCTCCGGCTCAGCCACCGGATCGCTCAGCTTGCCGGCGTTGAAATCGGCCACCAGGGCCTGAACGGTTTGCAGGGAGCACGACTTGTTCGTTCCGATGAAACCGCTGGGCCCCCGCTTGATCCAGCCCGCGACGTAGGCCCCCGGGACCGGCGCCCCGGAGTCGGGATCGACCACACGGCCGCCGTCGTTGGGGACCACCGCGGTCGACTGATCGAACGGCAGGTCGCGAGTCGGCATGCCGCGGTAGCCAATCGATGTCAGCAGCAGACCCGCGTCCAGTCGACACGGCTCGCCGGTTCCGGTGACGGCGAACTCCACCCCCGTGACGCGTCGATCACCCAGCACACGCTTCGGGGTGAGCCGATAGGCCAGCCGGATACGCGGGCCCCCGGAATTGCGGGCCGGCCCCGAATCGTCACCGAGTGTGCTCAGGATTTGCAGCTTTCGCTTCGTCAAGCCGTCCGTGGCGCTAGCGAGGTCGGCCGCCACCAACTCGTGGTCGGCCGCGCTCAGCACGACGTCGGAGGAGCCCGTGAGTCCGATCAGTTCGGGCAAGGTGAATGCCGACTGGGCGGGGCCGCGCCGGGCGGCGACCACCACTTCGCGGACGGTGGAAGCGCGAAACGCCGCCAATGCGCGATCGGAGATGTCGGTGCGGGCCAGGTCGTCAGGGTTCGCCGTGAGCACGCGGGCCACGTCGAGTGCGACGTTTCCGTTGCCGACGATCACCACCCGCTCGTGGCTGAGATCGACTGGGAGATCGGCGAAGTCGGGATGCCCGTTGATCCACGCGACCAATTCGGTAGCGGTTCCGGTGCCGGGCAGGCCCATGCCCTCGATCTCCAGCCGACGGTCGTCGGGTGCGCCGACGGCGTACACCACGGCATGGTGGTGGGCCAGCAGCTCGGCGTGGCTCAGGTGCCTGCCGACCTCGACGTTGAGGTAGAACCGGAAGCGGCGATGACCGGTGACCCGGTCGAACAGCCGGGTGACCCGTTTGGTGTTCTGATGATCGGGCGCCACTCCGGCACGCACCAGCCCATAGGGCGTGGGCAGCTTCTCAAAGACGTTGACCCGCACCCCGTGTTGGGTGAGCAGTTCGTCGGCGGCATACATGGCCGCCGGCCCGGATCCCACGATGGCCACGGTTAGCGGCCGGCGGCGGGCGCGCACCTGGGCGGCCGGAATCACCGGGGCCAGCTTCGATGTGGGCGGCACCTTCTCGCCCTCGGGCCGCTCGGGGTAGAAGGACGCGTTGATCTCGACGAACGGCAGCTGCTTGGTGTCCAGCCGGCTCTCCGGCGCGATCGCGCCGACGGGGCAGGCGCTCACGCACGCGCCGCAGTCCACACAGGCCACCGGGTCGATGTAGAGCATCTCCGAGGTGGCGAAGCCGGGCTCATCGGGCGTGGGGTGAATGCAGTTCACCGGGCACGCGAAAACACAGGACCCGTCGTTACAGCACGACTGGGTAATAACATGCGGCATAAACGATTACCCGTGCGGGCCTAGGCTGCCGGCGCCGCGGCCAGGTGCTGGCGTTGTGGCTCGCTGCGGTAGCGCGACGGCTTGCCGTCGATCTTGCAGAGCCGCCACATGAGCCGCGCCGAGCGCGTCTCCATCAGCCCGGTGTCGTGGGCCAGCATCCGAACGTCACCGAACATGTCGCTCAGCCACTTTCGTGACTCCGGCGACCGGAAGAAGAGTTCCTTCTTGACCTCGCGCGGAATGTCGAACTCCTGCCAGAACGCCTTGGGCGGCACCACGATTGCCCGGCACAAGGTCTTCATCGTCAGCGGCAGGTACAGCGCGGTCCAGAACCGCTGGCGCTTGGTCAGCTCCGGCACCCGCCTACGTAGGAACTCGTGGGCGAACGAGATGTGGCGCGCTTCCTCGGCCACGTGTATGGCCATCACCCGCTCCATGATGGGATGCAGCGACTTGCCTTCGCGCAGAACGTTTTTCTGCGTGTGGTCGATCGGTTCCTCGCCCGCGAGCACCCCGATGAAGAACGCCACCGGCAGCGGGCCGGCCACTAGCGGAACCAGCGGCGAGAGCCACTTGAGCGCCCGGGGCATGCCCGGGACGTCGGTGCCGATCCGGTTGACCATCTCCTGAAACATCATGGTGTGGTTGCACTCTTCGACCGATTCGTGCAGGCAGTACCGGTATTCCGGGGAGCCGTTCGGCACCCAGAACGTGTAGTTCATCAGACCGCGGATCAGGATCGACTCGAAGTGCAGGCCGACCTTGGCGACGTTGGCCTGGCGCCACATGCCGATCTTGATCTTGCGCTCGTCGGACTGCGCCAGGTACCAGGGATGCCGTCCCAACGGGTCGGTCGCAGGCAGTATCCACCGAGGGTCGTTCTCCGTGACGGCGAATTCGGCCGAATCCCAGTCGATGTCTGTGTACGGGTTGAAGTTTCGACGCACCGACCCCTCGGACAGAGTGGCGAGCGTGTTGACGTACTCGGTGTCGTCGCGCACTTCCATATTGCGGCGCCACCGCCGAACCATGCGTGTCCTGGCCATATCCAAGCCTCCCCAGCGAGGTTTACATTAGGACGTGCTGTGTCCAGACAGTACCGCAGGTACCGCATATCTTCTAGGCCCCTCTTCGGCACTGTGGGTTGACCAGTGGTCAGCGCTTTGGTGTGTCCCGCGTCACAGCCCGCACAACCCAGCGAGTTGCGCGGCCAGGCGTTTTGCCGGGGCCCGCTGCGTCGGCAGCCGGACCGCCGTGCCGCGCGTCACGTCCGCTCACTACCCTGATGAGCATGGCTGACCAGCTCGAGGTTCCCGCTGACATCAAACCCCGCGATGGCCGCTTCGGATGCGGCCCTTCCAAGGTCCGGCCCGAACAGTTGCAGGCCCTGGCGACCACCGCGGCCCCACTGTTCGGCACATCGCACCGGCAGGCGCCCGTCAAGAATTTGGTGGGTCGGGTCCGGTCGGGGGTGGCCGAGCTGTTCTCCGTGCCAGATGGTTACGAGGTCATCCTCGGCAATGGCGGCGCGACGGCATTCTGGGACGCCGCGGCGTTCGGGTTGATCGACAAGCGCTCGTTGCACCTCTCCTTCGGCGAGTTCAGTTCGAAGTTCACCTCGGCGGTCGCCAACAACCCTTTCGTCGGCGAACCCATCGTCATCAAGGCGGATGCCGGCAGCGCGCCCGAGCCGCAGAGCGATCCCTCGGTTGACGTCATCGCCTGGGCCCACAACGAGACCTCGACCGGGGTGGCAGTGCCCATCCGCCGGCCCGCCGACTCCGGCGACGCCCTGGTCGTCATCGACGCCACCTCCGGCGCGGGCGGCCTGCCGGTCGAGATCACCGACACCGATGCCTACTACTTCTCGCCGCAGAAGAATTTTGCCAGCGATGGCGGCCTATGGCTTGCCGTCATGAGTCCGGCCGCGCTGGCGCGGGTCGAGTCCATCGCCGCGTCCGGCCGCTGGGTTCCCGACTTTCTGTCGCTGCCGATCGCCGTGGACAACAGCCTCAAGAACCAGACGTACAACACCCCGGCCATCGGCACCCTGGCGCTGATGGCCGAGCAGCTCGATTGGATGCTGGGCAACGGCGGGCTGGACTGGGCCGTCAAGCGCACGGCCGACTCCTCGCAGCGGTTGTACTCCTGGGCAGAGGAGCGGCCATACACCACGCCGTTCGTCGCCGACCCCGCGCTGCGGTCTCAGGTGGTGGGCACCATCGATTTCGTCGACGACGTTGATGCGGCGGCCGTCGCGAAGGTTTTGCGGGCGAACGGCATCGTCGACATCGAGCCGTACCGCAAACTCGGCCGCAACCAGTTGCGCGTCGGGATGTTCCCGGCAGTCGAGCCCGACGACGTCAGCGCTCTGACGCAATGCGTCGACTGGGTGGTCGAGCGGCTGTAACCGCCCCGCAATCAGCACGCAACCGCCCAGCGTGTCAGCGCCGTTTACGGACGTTGGCGCACTAGAGTGCGCACGAGATGGGTCCGTCGACCTGCACACGGAGCCTGCGAGGAGAAGCCATGCGGGAACTGAAAATGGTTGAGGTCGATGCGGACGGCAAACACATCATCTGTGAGGCCGGCGACGCCGGCGAACCGTTCAAGCTCGCCATCGACGATCAGCTGAAGGCCGCCGTGCGCGGCGAGGCCGCGCCCCCGAACCAACCGCACCTCGACATCCAGGTCACCAACATGCTGAGCCCCAAAGAGATTCAGGCCAAGATCCGGGCCGGTGCGTCCGTCGAGCAGGTTGCCGCGGCGTCGGGCTCCGACATCTCGCGGGTCCGGCGGTTCGCACACCCGGTGCTGCTGGAACGCGCCCGCGCCGCCGAGTTGGCAACGGCCGCGCATCCGGTGCTCGCCGACGGCCCCGCGGTGCTCACCCTCCTGGAAACCGTGAGCACGGCGCTCGTGACGCGCGGTCTGGAACCCGACCGGCTCAGCTGGGACGCGTGGCGCAACGAAGACAGCCGCTGGACGGTGCAGCTTGCGTGGAAGGCCGGCCGGTCCGACAACATCGCGCACTTCTGCTTCGCCCCGGGCGCCCACGGGGGAACGATCACGGCTGTGGACGATGCGGCCAAAGAACTGGTGGACCCGAACTTCGACCGCCCGCTGCGGCCGCTTGCGCGGGTCGCCCACGTCTCGTTCGAGGAGCCGGCCAAGCCCGCCGCCCCCGCGCCGCAAGAGCAACCCGCGCCGCAGGAGCAACCGGTACACACCCGTCGGGGTAAGCCGGTCATCCCGGCTTGGGAGGACGTGCTGCTCGGCGTGCGCTCGGGCGGACAGCGCTAGACGGATGGTGGCGACCCGCCATGCCCGGCTACGCCGCGCTCGCTAGCCGCTACCGCGCAGCGTCAGCGCGATCAGCGTCAACCACCCGCCGGCGACACCGATTCCCGCGCCCAGCAGGAACCACCGCAGCACCAGCTTGTGCCGCCATCCCCACAGCGTGGGCGCCAGCCCGCCGGCGGCGACGACGTTGAGACCGACCGCCAGGAGCGGATGCACCCTTATCAGTCCCAAAGTCAGCACCACAATGGCGGCCCCGGTCACTGCGGCGACGAACCCGGCGACCGTCAAACCCGTTGCCCAGGGCACGGAATCGTCGGTCACGAGCCGAGCCTAGCCCGTTCGTAGAACGCCAAAGCGGCCGCAGTCGCGACATTGAGGGAGTCGGTGCCGCGCGACATCGGGATGCGTACCCGCACATCGCTCAAGCGCAGGGTCGCCGGCGTAAGCCCCGGCCCCTCGGCGCCCACGACCACCGCGACGCGCTGGTCGTGCGCGGCCGCCATGGCCTCCGGCAGGGCGCACGCCGTGCTGTCCGGGGTCATCGCCAGCAGCCGAAATCCGTTCTCTTTCAGCATTACCAGCTCGGCGGGCCACTCCGTCGCCCGCGCATACGGCACCAGCAAGGCGTGGCCCATGGAGACGCGAACGGCGCGACGGTATAGCGGGTCGGCGCAGCCGCTGCCGAACACCACCGCGTCCACGCCCAATCCGGCGGCGTTGCGAAAAATCGAGCCCAGATTCTCGTGATCGTTGACGCCCTCGAGCACCGCGACCGTCCGGGCGTGCTCGACCAGTTCGGTCACGCTGGGTTCCGGCACCCTGCGGGCGGCCGCGAGTACGCCGCGATTGAGGTGAAAGCCCACCACTTGCGCCATGACCCCGGCGGAGGTCCGGTAGAACGGCACGGCACTACCCGCCAGGTGATCGGCGAGCTCGGCGAGCCGACGGTCCGTCCCCAACAGGGCATGCGGAATGAATCGGGAGGCGAGCATGCGCTGAACGACCAGCACGCCTTCGGCGATCACCAAGCCTTTGCCGGACGGCAGATCGGGACGACGATCGACACTGTTCAGATCGCGGAAATCGTCGAGCCGGGGGTCGTCGGGATCGTCAACGTCCTGGACGTTCAGGGCATGCGTTCCGTCGCTCACGGGCCTTCGTCGACCAAGGCCAGCATCAGGTCGGCCGCGTTGCGCAGGGTGTCCCGTTGCTGGCTGTCCAGCGTGGCCAGCCGCTTGGCCAGCCACTCCTGGCGGGCGCGCCGGGTCGCCTTGACCAACTCGGCGCCGGAGTGCGAAACCGAGACCAGCACCTGCCGGCCGTCGATCGGATGCGGGGCACGGTCCACCAGGCCCATGTCGGCCAGCGACGCGATCACCCGTGTCATCGACGGCGGCCGGACCCGTTCGCGAATCGCCAGCGCGCCGGGCGTCATCGGGCCCTCGTTAGCCAGCGTGGCCAGCGCCGACAGCTGGGACAACGACACCGGCGACGAGGGGTTCCGGAACCGAAGTTGGCGGGCCAGCCGCATGACCGCCAGCGACAGATCGCTGGCCAGCCGCGCATCGCTGTCAGGCATGGCGCGAGGTTACACGCAACCTCCAGTAATCGGGATACGAACCGGCGAACGACGGACTTTGGTCCGTAGCGCTGCGTGGGCCGGTCGTTGTCGCACCGCTTGACCCGCGGCCCAGGCATTTTCGCTCGGTCTTCCCGCGCATGCGGTGGTACCGGCGGACCGCACCGGCGGCTATGTTAATCGCGATGTCTGTCGAACCCGGTCAGAACCGCGAGGCGCCGCCGCTGCCGCCCGCGCTCCTCAACGCCTGGCCGTTCGTCGCATTCGGCGCGCTCGGCTGGCTGGTCGCGGCGGCCGCCGCGTTTCTCGTGCCCGCCCTGCAGAGCTGGCGCCCCCTGACACTGGCCGGGCTCGGCGTCGGAGTGCTCGGCACGAGCATCTTCGTGTTGCAACTCGCCGCGGCCCGCCGCGGCGCACGGGGCGCACAAGACGGACTCGAAAACTATTTCGGTCACGGCTAGATTTCGCGACCAGCACGGACCCGGGAGGATCGATGGTAGCCCCACTGTTGCAAGCGCAAATCGATATTGACGCACCGGTTTCCACGGTGTGGGGGCTGATTTCCGATCTGCGGCGGATGCCGGAGTGGAGCCCCCAGTGCCGTTGGATGAAGACCTTCGGTCCGCTGCGCCAGGGCATGCGCAGCCTCAACATCAATCGCCGTAACCGCATGTACTGGCCGACCACTTGCACGGTCGTCGAGATCATCCCTGAGACCAAGCTTGCGTTCCGGGTCAACGCCAACCACACGATCTGGAGCTACGAGCTCCAACCCACCGGCGAGGGCACCCGGGTGATCGAAAGCCGTCACGCCGAGAACGGCGTGACGGCTATTTCCAATCTGACGGTGAATGCCCTGCTCGGCGGGACCACCAACTTCGAACGCGAATTGGTCGACGGGATGAACACCTCGTTGGCCAAGATCAAGGCCGCCGCCGAAAAGGGCTAGTCCGCCTCGGGCTGCGACTCCGCCTCGGGCTGCTGCGACTGCGGCGCCTCGGGCTGCGACTCCGCCGTGTCGGCGCCGGACTCCGCCGCCTCGGGTGCCGCCTCCTCGGGAGCTGACGCCGACACTTCGACATCCGCGCCGCCGTCCGGCTGGGCCTCCGGGGTGTGGGATTCCGGCGGCTGGGTCGGCGACTCCGTGGGCTCCGGCTGTACCTCGGATGCCTCTGCCGGCTCGGACGGCTCGGACGGCGCTTCGACGACGTCGAGCACGCCGTCGTCGTATGGCTCGTACGCGGGCGAACCCGTACCGGCCGGAGCAGGCGTATCCGAATGCGCGCCGCAACCGTACTGCTTGTCGACGATCTGCCCGTCGGCCGACAATTCGTTGCCGCACACGCCGAACATCGCGCCGAGCGATCCCGCCAGCGGCAGGAAAAAGCCGCAGTCGCGGCACACCCGCTTGGTGGACCGCGCCATCGGTGAGTCGGGCCCGTGGTCGCCGGTGTGCCACCGTTCGGCCGCCTCCGCGCGGCCAAGGACGCTCATCACCCAGCGCCGGCCCAGCCCGATCTCGGCGGCGGTCTCGTCGACCTGAGCGTCACCGCTGGCCGTGTAGCCGGGCACCAGCCGCGGATCGTCGGCCGCGGGCGCCAGCAGGTCACCGGGGCTCAGGTCCCCCGGGCGCACCCGCTGATCCCACGGAACCCACCGTGGCGCCAGCAGCGCCGTCGGACCCGGGATCAGCACTACCTCGCTGATCGTGGCGTGGTCGGCACCGGGATGTGCGGCGACGACGACAGCCCATTGCCAACCCTGATAACCGGGTAGATGCGCCAGGAACCGGTGGGTCGCGGCCGCCGGATCCTCGTAACTGACGCCCAGGTAATCGCCGACCGCCTCCGCCCCGCTGAACTCCACGACGGCGGCCCTGGCCTGGTCCACCGCGCCAGTGAGCACGGCCGCCAGCCCCTCGTGCCACTCGGCCACGGTAGCCACGGCGGATTCCTCGATGGACCCGGTCACGCTGTCCCCTTCCTGCATTGCGTCTCCAATACTAGGTTGGCGTGCCACGCCCCGTTACCTGCAGACGCATGTCGTCGGCATAGGGGAGAATCGGAACGTGTCTGGACGGCGGCGTGACGATCCGGGCCGCGTGGCCCCCACTCCCGGCCGCCGGCCCCGCAATGGGGCTTCCAATCAGCACCCGGGCATGGCCAATTACCCCGCGGATGACGCCGGCCATCGCCGAGCGCATCGCCCGCCGCCGATGCCGAGCGCCAATCGCTACCTTCCGCCCATCGGGCAACCCCCGGAACCGGATCGAAGCGATAGCGCACCACCACGTGCCGCCGCCGGCGAGCGGGTCACCGTCACCCGCGCCGCGGCGCAGCGAAGCCGCGAGATGGGTTCGCGGATGTATTGGATGGTGCAGCGTGCCGCCACGGCCGACGGCGCCGACAAATCCGGCCTGACCGCGCTCACCTGGCCGGTGGTCGCCAACTTCGCGGTGGACGCCGCGATGGCGGTGGCGCTGGCCAACACGTTGTTCTTCGCCGCGGCCACCGGAGAAAGCAAGGGCCGGGTCGCGTTGTATCTGCTGATCACCATCGCGCCGTTCGCGGTCATCGCGCCGCTGATCGGCCCGGCGCTGGACCGGCTGCAGCACGGTCGGCGGGTCGCGCTCGCCGGATCGTTCGTTTTGCGGACAGCCTTGGCGCTGGTGCTGATCATGAACTACGACGGCGCCAGCGGGAGCTACCCGTCGTGGGTGCTCTACCCGTGCGCGCTGGCCATGATGGTGTTCTCCAAGTCGTTCAGCGTGCTGCGCAGCGCCGTCACGCCGCGGGTCATGCCGCCGACCATCGACCTGGTGCGGGTCAACTCGCGGCTGACGGTGTTCGGTCTGCTGGGCGGCACCATCGCCGGCGGGGCCATCGCGGCCGGCGTCGAGTTCGTCTGCACCCACCTGTTCAAACTGCCCGGCGCGCTGTTCGTCGTCATCGCGGTCACCATCGCCGGGGCGGCGCTGTCGATGCGCATCCCGCGCTGGGTCGAGGTGACGGCGGGCGAGGTGCCGGCCACCTTGAGCTACCGCCAGGACAGCGAACCGCAGCGACGGACCTGGCCCGAGGAAGTCAAGAGGGTCGGCGGAACGCTGCGACAACCGCTGGGCCGCAACATCATTACCTCGTTATGGGGCAACTGCACCATCAAGGTCATGGTCGGCTTCCTGTTCTTGTACCCGGCGTTCGTCGCCAAAGCGCACCAAGCCAGCGGCTGGGTTCAGCTGGGCATGCTGGGCATGATCGGGGCAGCGGCCGGCATCGGCAACTTCGCCGGAAACTTCGCCGCCGCACGCCTGCAGTTGGGCCGGCCGGCCGTGCTGGTGGTCCGCTGCACGCTGGCGGTCTCGGCAGTCGCGCTGGCGGCGTCGGTGGCGGGCACCCTGGCGGCCGCCGTCATCGCCACCCTGGTCACGTCGGGCTCCAGCGCCATCGCGAAGGCCTCGCTGGACGCCTCGCTGCAAAACGACCTGCCCGAGGAATCGCGGGCCTCGGGATTCGGGCGATCGGAGTCGACGCTGCAGCTGGCCTGGGTGCTGGGTGGCGCCGTGGGCGTCTTGGTCTACACGGAGCTGTGGGTTGGCTTCACCGCGGTCACTGCGATACTCATCCTGGGGTTGGCGCAGACGCTGGTCAGCTTCCAAGGGAATTCACTCATTCCGGGCCTCGGAGGTAACAGGCCGGTCATGGTCGAGCAAGAGGGCGTGCGCCGCGGCAGCCCGGCGGTGGTGCCTGAGTGAAACGCGGCGTGGCCGTGCTGCTCGCCGGCCTGATGACTCTGTTGTGCGTGGCCGTCGGGGTCGGCACCTGGTTGTTGGCGCGCCCGTCCGGTCCGCAGCGCCCGGAGATCAGCGCGTATTCACACGGCCACCTCGCGAGGGTGGGGCCCTACCTGTACTGCAGCGTGCTCAACCTCGACCAATGCGACACGCCGCAAGCCCAGGGCGAACTGAAGGTCAGTGAGCGCTACCCGGTTCAGCTCTCGGTGCCCGACGCGATCTATCGGGCGCCCTGGCGATTGCTGCAGGTGTACGAGGACCCAACCAACACCACCAGCACCATCTTTCGGCCGAACACCCGCTTCGCGGTCACCATCCCCCCGGTCGACCCGCATCGCGGGCGGCTGGTCGGAATAGTCGTGCAGTTGCTGACGCTCGTGGTGGACCCGGCCGGTGAGCTGCGGGACGTCCCGCACGCGGAATGGTCAGTGCGCCTAAACTATTGAGCGCCGACGCCGGGCGCCAGCCCGGTCAGGCGCCATGCCCGGCGGGCACCCGCTCCCCTTCGACCGGCGGACCGGGAGGCGTCCCCTCCCCGAAAGGCTTGCCGCCCAATACCTCTCGACCATGCGGCGACAGCCAGCCCGTCAGGTCCGGCCCCTTTGGCACGATGCCGGTGGGGTTGATGTCGGCGTGCACGATGTAGTAGTGCTGCTTGATCTGAACGAAATCGATGGTGTCGCCGAACCCAGGCGTCTGGAACAGGTCGCGCGCATACGCCCACAGCACCGGCATCTCGCTCAGTTTGCTTCGGTTGCACTTGAAGTGCCCGTGGTAGACCGGGTCGAAGCGGGCGAGCGTGGTGAACAGCCGCACGTCGGCTTCAGTTATGGTGTCGCCCACCAGATATCGCTGATCGGCCAGGCGGTCGCTGACCCAATCCAACGCGGCGAACAGCCGATCGTACGCCGCGTCATAGGCCTTTTGTGAGCCGGCGAAGCCGCATCGATACACGCCGTTGTTGATCTCGGTGTAGACCCGCTTGTTCACCTCGTCGATCTCGGCGCGCAGCCGCTCGGGGTACAGCTCGGGCGCACCGTCGCGGTGGTAGGCGGTCCATTCCGTCGAGAAATCCACCGTCATCTGCGCGAAATCATTCGTGACGACCGCGCCGGACGGGACGTCGACGATCGCGGGGACCGTGATGCCTTTCGGGTAGTCGGGGAAGCGCTTGAAATAGGCGTCCTGTAGCCGCGGGATCTTCAGCACGGGGTCGACGCCCCCGGGATCGAGATCGAACGTCCAACTGCGTTCGTCGTGGGTCGGGCCGCAAAAACCAATGGAGAGAACGCTTTCCAGCCCCAGCAACCGCCGGACGATGATGGCGCGGTTGGCCCACGGACACGCGCGGGCGACGATGAGCCGGTACCTGCCGGGCTCCACCGGGTAACCGTCGCGCCCGTCGGCCGTGACGCGGGTGGTGATGTAGTTGGTGTCGCGGTTGAAGTCACCTTTTCCGGCAACGTAGGCGGCCATGTCTCCCTTGTTTCGTTCGAATGTCGGCTAGGAACCCCGAAATCGCCGAGCCAGGTTCGTCTCGGTTGATGCGCCCTGCTCCCAGTGGGCGATCCACGGGCCGGTTCCCTCGGACTGGTCGATGATGCCGTCCTCGAGCCAGGTGTAACGGCTCCGAACCACGTCGCGGGTCAGCCGGACATCGCAGTCGTCGGTATTGGTCCACAACGCGTCGAACAGCGCCTCGACCCGCAGGGCGGCCTGCCGGCAAAACGTATCGGCCAGCTCGTAGGCCTGTTGACCGACCGCCGTGTCCACGGCGCGTTGGGCCTCGGCCCGCACACAGGCCGCGGACATCGCGAACAGCTCCGCACCGATGTCGACGATGCGCCCGAGGAATCCCTGACGCTGCTCCAGTTTGGCCTGCCAGCGCGCCATCCCATAGAAGGTGTTGCGGGCCAGCTTGCGGCAGGAGCGTTCGACGAACCGCAGGTGCGACGCCAGCGGTCCGAATTCGCTGTAAGCCCTGGGTCGCTGTCCTTCCCCAAAAACAAGCTGGGGCAACCACTTTGCGTAGAACCCGCTGGCACCGACCGCCGCCGCGGCCTTCTGCCGCAAACCAGCGTCAGGCTTCGCGAGGTCGCCGGCCGCCGACAGGTGGGCATCGACCGCCTCCCGGGCGATGAGCAGCCTCATGATCTCGCTGGATCCTTCGAAGATGCGATTGATCCGCAAGTCCCGCGATACCTGTTCGACCGGCACCGCGCGTTCGCCGCGCGCGGCCAGGGACTCCGCCGTCTCATAGCCGCGACCACCGCGGATCTGCATGACCTCGTCGGCGATGATGCACGCCATCTCGCTGGACCACAGCTTGGCCAAGGCCGCCTCGATCCTGATGTCGTTGCGCCCTTCGTCGGCCATCTGCCCGGAGAGCTCGAGCACCGCGTCGAGCGCATAGTTGGTCGCGGCGATGAACGAGATCTTGTGGGCCACCGCTTCGTGCTCGGCCAGCGGCTTGCCCCATTGCACGCGCTCGCCTGCCCACTCGCGCGCCACCTTCAGACCCCACTTAGCCGAAACCCGTCGCGATCGCGGGAATCGACAGCCGCCCGGCGTTGAGCGTGGTCAGCGCGATCTTCAATCCGTCGCCCTCGCGGCCGATCAGGTTTTCACTCGGCACCCGAACGCGGTG
This sequence comes from Mycobacterium sp. 852002-51613_SCH5001154, assembly GCF_001667425.1. Classification (NCBI taxonomy): domain Bacteria; kingdom Bacillati; phylum Actinomycetota; class Actinomycetes; order Mycobacteriales; family Mycobacteriaceae; genus Mycobacterium; species Mycobacterium sp. 852002-51613_SCH5001154. The sequence continues at coordinate 193,252 of NZ_LZII01000080.1, forward strand.
CAGCCTGGTCACCCCATTCTCGATGCCGCGCAACCCCATGAATTTGTTGCGCCGCTCCACGGTGATCCCGGGTGAATCGGCCTCGACAACGAAAGCGCTGATGCCACCGCGGTGCCCGTCGCTGCGGGGCACCCGGGCCATCACGACCAGCAGTTCGGCGACCACACCGTTGGTGGTCCACAATTTCACGCCGTCGAGCTCGTAGGCGGACCCGTCTTCGACGGGTGTTGCTGTTGAGGCCAGTCGGGCCGGATCGGAGCCCACGTCCGGTTCGGTCAGCAGAAACGCCGATACGGCGCCGGCGGCACACCGGGGCAAGAACTTCTTCTTCTGCTCCGGGGTTCCGGCGAGTTTGAGCGGCTCCGGCACGCCGATCGACTGATGGGCCGACAACAGCGCACCGAGGCTGGGATGAACGGAGGAAACCATCATCAGCGCCCGGTTGTAGGCCACTTGTGACATGTTCAGGCCGCCGTATTCCGACGGGATTTTCATGCCGAAACAGCCCAGCTCGGCTAGACCCTTCACGTACTCGTCGGGAATTTGCGCGTCGCGTTCGATGACGCTGCCGTCAACGCTGCGAAGGAAGTCGCGCAACTTGTCGAGAAACGCGCGGGTGCGCGCCTCGTCGGCGTCCGATGGTTTGGGAAAAGGGTGGATGAGCTCCAACGGAAAACGGCCGAGAAACAGCTCTTTTGCGAAAGATGGTTTATCCCAACCGGTTTCGCGAGACTCCTCGGCCAGCGCCCTGGCTTGCTCCTCGGTGACTTGCGCTTGCTGTGCCATCGCAGCCTCCTTGCTCGACAACCGCGGCGAGGTGGGAGTACCCCGTGACCGGCACTTCCTCACCCCGTCCACGCAAGCGGGTAGCGCTCGGGCGCGCGGCGGCGACCGAAGCTAGGCGTCGAGCTCCCGGGCGACCGCTCGCACCACCTCGGAAACCCGTCGGGCCGTCTTGCGGTCCGGGTAGCGACCCTTGCGCAACTCGGGCTGCACGGCGCCCTCCAGCAGCGTGATCATGTCCTCGACCATGCCGTGCAGCTCGTCCGGGCTGTGTTTGTGCTCGGCGGGCACATCACGGCGACCCTGGGCCTTGGTGAGGCTGGGCGGCGGCTCAATCAGCTTGAGGCTCAGCGCCTGAGGCCCGCGCCGCCCGGATGCGATGCCGAACTCCACGCGTTGGCCCGCTTTGAGCCCCTCGACCCCAGCGGGCAACGCCGACGAGCGGACGTACACGTCTTCGCCGTCCTCTTGCGACAGGAACCCGAACCCCTTGTCGGCGTCGTACCACTTAACCTTGCCGGTCGGCACTGGTCTCACCTGCTTGTCTAACGGATCAATAGAATGGCCAACACAATAAGCGTCCCGCCTGCGCAGGACGCCGTTTGGTCTGTAGATCCTACTCGGGTGCTTGCCTCGCGAGCACCCCCGTTATTGCCTACTCGGTACGCTGGGCATTACCGGTGGAGGAGATATGCGCCTGATCCTGAACATCATCTGGCTCGTGTTCGGCGGCCTGTGGATGGCCGCCGGATACGTGGTTGCGGCGCTCGTCAGCTTTCTGCTGATCATCACCATCCCGTTCGGCTTCGCGTCGCTGCGCATCGCCTCGTACGCGTTGTGGCCGTTCGGCCGCACGATCGTCGACAAACCGACTGCTGGAACGGGGGCCCTCATCGGCAACGTCATCTGGGTGCTGTTGTTCGGCCTATGGCTGGCGATCGGTCACCTGGTCAGCGCGCTGGCGATGGCGGTCACCATCGTCGGCATCCCGCTCGCGTTGGCCAACCTCAAACTGATCCCGGTTTCATTGATGCCCCTGGGCAAGCAGATAGTCCCGGTCACTTCGCCGTCGCACTACCCGGGGGTGGTCGCATGACGGCGACCGCGTTGGGTGTGCCGTCGGTGCCGGGCCGCACCGCGGGGAACGCGCCGGACGCGCCGACCGCGGGCCCATTGGTGGACACCTACGGGCGCGTCGCCACCGACCTGCGCGTCTCGCTGACCGACCGCTGCAACCTGCGTTGCACGTACTGCATGCCGGCCGAGGGCTTGAACTGGCTGCCAGGCGACCACCTGCTCCGCCCCGATGAGCTATCGCGGCTGATGCACATCGCCGTCACCCGCTTGGGTGTGACCAGCGTGCGGTTCACCGGCGGCGAGCCACTGTTGGTGCGGCACCTCGAAGAGGTGGTCGCGGCGGCGGCCGGCCTGCGACCGCGCCCCGAGATTTCACTGACCACCAACGGCGTGGGACTGGCGCGGCGGGCCGCCGCGCTCGCCAGGGCAGGCCTGAATCGCGTCAACGTCTCGATGGACACTGTGGACCCCGAACATTTCGCGGCGATCACCCGACGGGACCGGCTCGACGAGGTGCTCGCCGGCCTGACCGCCGCCCATGACGCGGGCTTGACGCCGGTCAAGGTGAACGCCGTGCTCGACCCCGTCACCGGTCGCGAGGACGTCGTCGCGCTGCTGCGGTTCTGCCTCGATTACGGCTACCAATTACGGGTCATCGAGCAGATGCCGCTGGATGCCGGCCACCAGTGGCGCCGGGGCGCGGCGCTGAGCGCCGACGATGTGCTCGACGCGCTGCGCCCGCACTTTCGGCTCCGTCCGGACCCGGCGCCGCGCGGCTCGGCACCCGCCGAGCTGTGGCTGGTCGACACCGGCCCGGGCACGCCGAGCGGGAAGTTTGGTGTCATCGCGTCGGTTTCCCATGCGTTCTGCTCGGCGTGTGATCGCACCCGTCTCACGGCCGATGGCCAGGTTCGCAGCTGCTTGTTCTCGGCCGTGGAAACCGATCTGCGAACCCTGCTGCGCAGCGGTGCGTCCGACGACGCGATCGAGACCGCGTGGCGCGTCGCGATGTGGGGCAAGCCGGCCGGTCACGGCATCAACGACCCGAACTTCATCCAGCCCGACCGTCCGATGAGCGCGATCGGTGGCTAGCCCGATGGGTCAGGCCGCCGTCCAGCAAGACGGGATTCAGGTGACCGTGCGCTATTTCGCGGCCGCGCGGGCGGCCGCTGGGGCCGAGTCGGAGACGCTGGTGGTGCGGCCGGGAACGACGGTGGCCGAGCTGGTTGGGCGCCTCGCCGTGCAGGGCTCTCGCCTCGCCGACGTGTTGAGCAGATGCTCCTACCTGTGCGACGGGGTCGCGGTCCGCGACGAGACCGCAACGTTACGCGCCGGCAACACGATCGACGTTCTACCGCCCTTCGCCGGCGGCTAAAACTGTGAAATGCGTCACGTAACGGAATGATAACGGCGCAATCACGCTCCGATATCGGGCGTGGTGACCTGCGTGGATACCGCGCGTTCCTCGGGTTTTCGCACATGGCCGAGAGGGAAACGCCGGGTGTCGCAGAACGTGACGGGACCAACAGAAACCGCTACGTTTCTCCGAAGGCTCGCCAAGACAACCGAATTGGCGGACCTCCCCTCCCTATCGCGCCGAGCTCCATCCAATAGGCGGGGGCCCACCGACCTACGTGGATGGAGACGGGGGACCCACCGGTCCACCGTGATCGGACCGGGGCCGTATACGGCCCCTTGGGGTGAAGCCGACGTCGTTTCGCAGTGGATACGCACTGAGTTCGATGACGGCCGGGTGGCCTCTCCAACCCGAACCCGACAGCTGACCTCGCAGGCGCGTGACACGAGAGGATCCTTCACGGCCTATGAGTGGACGTCACCGTAAGCCCAGCACGTCAAACATCAGCGTCGCCAAGATCGCCGTCACCGGCGCGGTCCTCGGTGGCGGCAGCATCGCCCTGGCCGGCCAGGCGGCCGCGGCCACCGACGGCGAATGGGACCAGGTAGCCCGTTGTGAGTCGGGCGGCAACTGGGGAATCAACACCGGCAACGGCTACCACGGTGGTGTGCAGTTCAGCTCGAGCACCTGGGCCGCGCACGGCGGCGGCCAGTACGCCCCGTCGGCCGAATTGGCCACCAAGGACCAGCAGATCGCCGTCGCCGAGCGCGTGCTGGCCACTCAGGGCCGTGGCGCGTGGCCCGTGTGCGGTGGCCCGCTGTCGGGCCCGACGCCGCGCGAGGCTCCGGCGCCCGCCGCTCTGGACGCGCCCGGACTCAACGGCCAGCCGGCACCGCTGGCTCCCGCGCCCGCCGATGCGCCTCCGCCAGACGCCCCGCCGCCCCCCGCGCCGGTGCAGCTGACGGGATTCGACCAGGCGGCGCCTCCGGCGGACCTGCCGCCCGCGCCCCCGGCCGACGTCCCGCCCGCGCCTCCGGCGGACCTGCCGCCCGCACCCCCGGCCGACGCCATGCCGCCGGCGCCTCCCGCCGACGTGCCGCCCGCACCTCCTGCGGACCTGCCGCCCGCGCCTCCTGCGGACGCGCCCGTCGTCGACAACGACTTCCGCGGTTTCGTGCCGGCCGACATGCCGCAGCAGGTTTCCACGGTGGGCTACACGAAGCAGCTGTGGGACGCCATTCGGGCACAGGACATTCAGGGCAACGACGCGCTGGACGCGATCGCGCAGCCGTCCGCCTGAGCTCCGCCCGTCAGACTGCCCGGCACGCCTCGAACGTTCCCGCTTCGGGGCGTGCCGGCATTCCAATCGCTACGGCGTTACGCCGAGCCGACCCACTCTTCGGTTCCGTCGTCGAAGAACTGGTGCTTCCACACCGGTAGCCGCGCCTTGATGGTGTCGACCAGAAGCGCGCAGGTGGCGAAGGCCTCCTGACGATGGTCGGCAGCGACCGCGGCCACCAGCGCCGCCTCCCCGATGTGCAGCACCCCGGTCCGGTGGCTCGCCGCCACGGCGCGCACCCCGCTCGACTGTTCGGCGACATCGGCCACTACCTCCGCCATGACCTGTTCGGCCGACGGATGCGCGGAGTACTCCAGCCGCACCACCCGCCGGCCGCCGTCGTGATCGCGAATCATGCCGACGAAGCCGACGATGGCGCCGGCCGACTGGTGGCCTACGAGCTCTTCGTGCTCGGCCAGCACGATCGGATGATCGGTCATGGCCGCGCGGACGACGAGCGTCATCGCTGGTGGTCTCCGCCGGCGAGCTGATCGAGCGCATGATCGATCACATCGGCGAGCACGCCCAGGCCGTCGCGCACGCCGCCGGGCGAACCCGGCAGGTTGACGATCAGGGTCTTACCCGCCACGCCACACACACCGCGTGACAGCACCGAGGTCGGCACCTTCGGCAGGCCGGACCGGCGGATGGCGTCGGCCAGCCCCGGGATCATGTAGTCCAGCACCGCCACCGTCTGATCGGGCGTGCTGTCGCTGGGCGAGATGCCGGTGCCCCCGGACGTTATGATGACGTCGACCCCGTCGTCGACTGCCTTGCGCAGGGCCGCGCCGACCGGTTCGCCATCGGCGACCACCTCCGGCTCGGCGCACGAAAATCCGCGCTGTCCAAGCCATTCGGCGATGATCGGCCCGCACCGATCGTCGTACAACCCGGCCGACGCGCGGGTCGAGGCAATGATGACGCGGGCGGATTGGGCGCTCATCACCGCACCCACGTTCCGGTTTTGCCGCCTTCCTTGCGCAGCACCCGAATGTCATCGAGGCGCGCGGCGGGGTCGACCGCTTTGATCATGTCGTAGAGCGTCAGACCGGCCACACTCACGGCGGTCAGCGCCTCCATCTCGACACCCGTGCGGTCGGTGCTACGCACCGTCGCGGTGATCTCGATGTCGGACTCCCCCACGGTGAAGTCGACGTCGACGCCGGTGAGCGCCAACTGGTGGCAGAGCGGGATCAGGTCACTGGTGCGCTTGGCCGCCAGAATGCCCGCCACCCGGGCCGTCGCCAACGCGTCGCCCTTGGGCAGGCCCCCGGCCGAGATCAGCTCCACCACGTGCGGGGACGTATGCAAGGAACCCGCGGCGACGGCGGTTCGCTTGGTGGCTCCCTTGCCGCTGACATCGACCATGTGCGCCGCCCCACGATCGTCCAGATGTGACAGCGCGCCCGAGGGGGATTCTTCCGACGCCCAGGTCGCCGCGGGCTTGGCGGCCTCAGAGGCCCTAGCCATCCTGGCGCCTACCGGTTAACGACGGTGACCGGGTGCAGGTAGGGCAGGTCAGTGGAGGGCAGCGGAAACACCAGCTCGCCGAAGGGCGACAACGCACCCGTCCGGTCGGTCGCGAGTTCGCTCACCGCGTGGTCGTCGTGGTCCGTCGTCGGCCAGCCGTTGTCGACATACCTGGTCTTGCGCGCTTTACCCTCAGCAGTGTCAGCCACGCCGTCCATTCTGACAGGTCACTCTCGCGCGTGTCCCGCAAGACCGCCAGTTGGACCGCTCATTCGTTGCCTGCTGGCGACCCGCCGACTGTTTTACGCTGGTCAGCAATGACCGACAACACCCCGGATATCCCGCTGGGGTCGTGGTTGGCCGACTTGCCCGACGAGCGGCTGATCCGACTGCTAGAGCTGCGGCCGGACCTCGCCCAGCCCCCGCCCGGCAGCATCGCCGCGCTCGCGGCGCGCGCTCAGGCACGCCAGTCGGTGAAGGCCGCCACCGACGACCTCGATTACCTGCGGCTGGCGGTGCTCGACGCGCTGTTGGTGCTGCAGGCCGATGCCGCGCCGGTGCCGACGCCGAAACTGCTGGCGCTGATCGGTGAGCGTGCCCCCGAGGCCGACGTGGTCGGGGCGTTGGACGATCTCCGGGAGCGCGCCCTGGTCTGGGGCGACGCCGCGCTCCGCGTGGCCCCCGACGCCGGCACGGCCCTGCCGTGGCACCCGGGACAGGTCACCCTCGAGGACACCTCGCGAAGCGGCGAGGAGATCGCCAACCTCATCGACGGCCTGAGCCAGGCCCAGCTCGACGTGCTTAAAAAGCTTCTCGAGGGTTCCCCGATGGGCCGCACCCGTGACGCCGCGCCCGGCGCACCCGCGGACCGCCCGGTGCCCCAGCTGCTGGCGATGGGGCTGCTGCGACGCATCGACGCCGAGACGGTGATCTTGCCCCGCCACGTCGGGCAGGTGCTGCGCGGCGAACAGCCCGGTCCCATGCGGCTGACGGCGCCCGATCCGGTGAGGTCGACGACCACCACCGACGACGTTGACGCGGCGGCGGCCGGGGCCACCATCGATCTGCTGCGGGAACTCGACGTGCTGCTCGGAACGCTCGCCGCCACACCGATTTCCGAGCTGCGCAGCGGTGGGCTGGGAATTCGTGAGGTCAAACGGCTCAGCAAGGTGACCGGCATCGACGAGTCGCGGCTGGGCCTGATTCTCGAGGTGGCGGCCGCGGCAGGCTTGATCGCCAGCGGGATGCCCGATCCGGAACCGGCGACGGGTGACGGACCGTACTGGGCACCGACGGTGGCCGTCGACCGGTTCGCCGCGCTGTCCACCGCCGAGCGCTGGCAGTTGCTGGCCACTAGCTGGCTGGACCTGCCCAGCCGGCCGGCTCTGATCGGAACCCGGGGACCCGACGCCAAACCCTATGGCGCGCTCACGGATGCGCTGTACTCGACGGCGGCGCCGCTGGATCGCCGGCTGTTGCTGAGCACGCTGGCCCAGTTGCCGCCGGGCGCCGGTGTCAGCGCGGTCGAAGCGGCGGCGGCACTCATCTGGCGACGCCCCCGCTGGGCGAAGCGGCTGCAGCCCGGGCCGGTGGGTGATCTGCTGGCCGAGAGCCACGCGCTGGGCCTGGTGGGGCGGGGGGCACTGAGCACCCCCGGCCGCGCCCTGCTGGACGAGGGCGCCGACTCCCAGGCCGCTATCGACGCCATGGCGCGGGCCCTGCCCAGACCGATCGATTATTTCCTGGTCCAAGCCGACCTGACCGTGGTGGTGCCGGGGCCACTACAGCGCGACCTCGCCGAGCAGCTGGCCGCGGTGGCCACCGTCGAGTCGGCCGGTACCGCGATGGTGTACCGCGTCAGCGAGCAGACGATCCGGCACGCGCTTGACGTCGGGAAGACCCGCGACTGGATGCATGCCCTGTTCGCCAAGCACTCCAAAACACCTGTCCCACAGGGCCTTACTTACCTCATCGACGATGTCGCACGCCGGCATGGCCAGCTGCGGATCGGCATGGCCTCCTCGTTTGTGCGGTGCGAGGACCCGGTGCTGCTGGCCCAGGCCGTGTCCGCGCCCGCCACCGAAGGGGTGCAACTGCGTGCCCTGGCCCCGACGGTCGCGGTGTCCCCCGCGCCGATCAGCGAGGTGCTCGTCGCGCTGCGTGCGGCGGGCTTCGCGCCGGCGGCCGAGGACTCCACCGGCGCCATCGTCGACGTCCGTCCCCGGGGCGCCCGGGTGGCCACGCCGCAACAGCGGCGGCCCTACCGACCGATGCCGCGGCCCAACAGCGAGAGCCTGAACGCGGTGGTGGCGGTGCTGCGGAAGGTGACCGCCGCGCCGTTCGGCAACAATCGCGCCGACCCGGCGGTCACCATGGCGTTGTTGCAGCGCGCGGCCAGGGAACAAGACACCTTGGTGATCGGTTATTTGGATGCCGCGGGTGTCGCCACTCAGCGGGTTGTGTCGCCGATCACCGTTCGGGGCGGTCAGCTGACGGCCTTCGACTCGGCGTCGGGGCGACTGCGCGACTTTGCCATCCACCGCATCACGTCGGTGGTGTCGGCCGACGGCCGATAATGGATCACCCGAGAAATGAAAAGGAGCCGCGCCATTGACTGACGGCCCGTTGATTGTGCAGTCCGATAAGACGGTGCTGCTCGAGGTCGACCACGAGCAGGCCGGTGCGGCGCGCGCCGCCATCGCGCCGTTCGCGGAGCTGGAGCGCGCGCCCGAGCACGTGCACACCTACCGCATCACACCGTTGGCGCTGTGGAACGCACGCGCCGCCGGCCACGACGCCGAACAGGTCGTCGACGCGCTGGTCAGCTTCTCGCGCTACGCGGTGCCCCAGCCGCTGCTGGTCGACATCGTCGACACCATGGCCCGCTACGGCCGGCTGCAATTGGTCAAACACCCGGCGCACGGCCTGACGCTGCTGAGCCTGGACCGGGCCGTGCTCGAGGAAGTGCTGCGCAACAAGAAGATCGCACCCATGCTCGGCGCCCGGATCGACGATGACACCGTCGTCGTTCACCCCAGCGAGCGTGGCCGCGTCAAGCAGATGCTGCTCAAGATTGGTTGGCCCGCAGAGGATCTCGCGGGCTACGTCGACGGCGAGGCGCACGCGATCAGCCTGGCGCAGGAGGGCTGGCACCTGCGTGACTACCAGCAGATGGCCACCGATTCGTTCTGGTCCGGCGGGTCCGGCGTGGTGGTCCTTCCGTGCGGGGCCGGCAAGACGCTAGTTGGCGCGGCCGCGATGGCGAAAGCCAGCGCGACGACCCTGATCCTGGTCACCAACATCGTCGCGGCGCGGCAGTGGAAGCGCGAACTGGTGGCGCGCACCTCACTGACCGAGGACGAGGTCGGCGAATATTCGGGAGAACGCAAGGAGATTCGGCCCGTCACCATCTCGACGTATCAAATGATCACCCGCCGCACCAAGGGCGAGTACCGGCATCTGGAACTCTTCGACAGCCGCGACTGGGGGCTGATCATCTACGACGAGGTCCACCTGCTGCCGGCGCCGGTGTTCCGGATGACCGCCGACCTGCAGTCCAAGCGCCGCCTCGGGCTGACCGCCACGCTGGTCCGGGAAGACGGCCGCGAGGGCGACGTGTTCTCGCTGATCGGCCCCAAGCGCTATGACGCGCCGTGGAAGGACATCGAGGCCCAGGGTTGGATCGCCCCGGCCGAGTGCGTCGAGGTGCGCGTCACCATGACCGACAACGAGCGCATGATCTATGCCACGTCGGAACCCGAAGAGCGATACAAGGTTTGCTCAACCGCGCATTCGAAAATCGCCGTGGTGAAGTCGATCCTGGACAAGCATCCCGGCGAGCAGACGCTGGTGATCGGCGCCTACCTCGACCAGCTCGACGAGCTGGGTGCCGAGCTGAACGCCCCGGTGATCCAAGGGTCCACCCGAACCAAGGAACGCGAAGAGCTGTTCGACGCGTTCCGCCGCGGTGAGGTGTCGACGCTGGTGGTGTCCAAGGTCGCCAACTTCTCCATCGATTTGCCGGAAGCCTCTGTGGCGGTGCAGGTTTCGGGTACGTTCGGCTCACGCCAAGAGGAAGCGCAGCGGCTAGGGCGGCTGCTGCGACCCAAGGCCGACGGTGGTGGCGCCATCTTCTACTCCGTGGTGGCGCGCGACAGCCTGGACGCCGAGTACGCGGCGCACCGGCAGCGTTTCCTGGCCGAGCAGGGCTACGGCTACATCATCCGGGACGCCGACGACCTTCTGGGCCCGGCGATTTAGGCCCGGCGAGCTGAACTCGCCCCGCTTGCTGCGTCTGCGCCCGCCAGCTACTAGAGCGACAAGATGGTCGCCGAGGCGGTTCCGGGCGCGCCGTAGACCTGGGCCAGGCCGACGCGCGGGCTGCCGGGCACCTGGCGCTCGCCCGCCTCACCGCGCAGCTGGCGCACCAGTTCGTGCATCTGCCGCAGCCCCGACGCGCCGATCGGCTCGCCGTTCGCGATCAACCCCCCGTCGGTGTTGACCGGCATCGAGCCGTGGATCTCGGTGGCGCCGTCGGCCAGCAGCTTCTCCTGCTCGCCGTCGGCGCAGAGGCCCGTCTCGGCCATATGGATGACCTCGTTGCCGGCGTCAGTGTCCTGGAGCTGGGCGACGTCGACGTCCTCGGGGCCGATGCCGGCCGCCTCGTAGGCCGCGTTGGCCGCGTAGACGGTCGGGGAGACGTCCTCGTCGAGCGGCGCGAAGGTGGCATGTACTTCATAGGCACCGTAGCGGCGGGTGCGGATCTCGCAGGCTCGCACGTACACCGGCTTGTCGGTGAACTTGTGCGCCATGTCGGCGCGGCACATGATCACCGCCGCGGCCCCCTCGTCGGGCGCACAGAACATGTATTGGGTCAAGGGGTAGTTGAGCACGGCCGAATTGAGAATCTCTTCCTCGGCAATCGGCTTGCGCCGGAACGCATTCGGGTTCAGCGCACCGTTGCGAAAGTTCTTTGCCGCCACCTTCGCCAGGGTGGCCTGCGAAATGTTGTGGTCGTGCAGGTACTTGTTGGCCTTCATCCCGAAGAACTTGGTGGTGACGAACTGCCCGTTCTGGGCGTACCACTGCGGCAGCGCCAGCTTGGCGGGGTCGTCGGTGAACGCGCCGCGCGGATGCTTGTCCAGCCCGATGGCGATGCCGATGTCGTACTTGCCCAGCCGGATGGTGTCGGCGGTCTGCTGGATGGCGCTGGCCGCGGTGGCGCACGCGTTGAACACGTTGGTGAACGTGATGCCAGTGAGACCGACCAGGCGAGTCACCGCGTCGGGGTTGGACACCTCGTGGCTGCCGCCGAAACCGAACTGGATGTCCTTCCAGTCCACGCCGGCGTCGCTCAGCGCCGACTGAATCGCCTCGGCGCCCATCTGCATCGCAGTCTTGTCGAACCTGCCGAACGGATGCAGGCCCACGCCGATGATGGCGACATCGTTGGTCATCTCAACCTTCTCCTGGGTAGATGGTGGGCCGCGCTTGCGATCGCCACTAGACCGGCTGGAACGCGAACGTCATGATTTCGGCGCCCTCTTCGTCGGTGGTCAGCGGAATCATGGTGAGCTCGACCTCCTGGCCGAACTCCAGCTTGGCCGGGTCGTTCTCCGTCAACCGCCCCTCGACCCGGATGACGTCATCAAGCTGGACCAACCCGACGCCGAACGGAACGAAGTCCTTGCCGGTCGGGCCGGCATAGGGCGCCCCGGGCGGGAAGCCCTGCGTGGTCCACGCGACGAGGGTTCCGCGGCGCGGCAGCAACACGTCGGTCATCTCGCCAAGGCTGCAGCGCGGGCACCACTGCTGCACCGGAAAGGTGGTGGCGCCGCAGCTGCCGCACCGGCTGCCGATCAGCTGTGGGCTCTCGTCGGGCCAGGTCGAGATCTCGGGGGCGAGCGCTTTTTGCATCGGGGATCCTCCAGAAGCGTCCACGGTGTGCCGACAGAATGTTGCTCACTGAACCGTATAACAGCTTTCCGATAAGTGGAAACCGCATTCTCATTCTTGGCCGCGCCGGGCAGATAGGTTGGGATCGCCGCCGCAACCGAGGAGACGACCATGCCAGTCACGGTGATACTCGAACTGAAATTCAAGCCCGACGCCGTGCCGCAGGCGCGCGACGTCATGGGCCGGGCTCTACAAGACACCCGGGCGTTTCCCGGGAACCTCGGTACCGACGTGCTCGTCGACGAGGACGACGAAACCCACTGGCTGATCTACGAACTGTGGGACACGGTCGAGCAGGACGAGGCCTATCGCGCGTTTCGCGCCGGCGAAGGCCGCCTCACCGACCTGCCGCCGCTGCTGGCCGAGCCTCCCGTCAAGAAGAGGTATGTCACCTCCGACATCTGACGGCTAGCTGAGCGCGGGAATCACCTCGCGCTCGAACAACTCGATGCCGGAGCGGTCGTACGCGGCCTCCGGGAAATAGCAGATGGCGTATTCGCACCCGAGGTCGCGGAGCTTGGCGATCCGCTCGATCACCTGTTCCGGTGTGCCCGTCGCCGAATCGGGTCCGCTGCCGGCGGCCAGCATCGCGTCGGCGGCCGCCTCGGGCACGTACCGGACGACCCGGTCGCGGACGCGCCGCAGCCTGTCCTTGACGTCGGCGTCGGAGGTCCCGACGACCGCGTTGAAGTTGGCCGACCGCACGATGGCCTCGAAGTCGCTGCCCACCTGCTGACAGTGCTGCGCCAGCACTTCGGACTTGTGCGCGAACGCCTCGGGCTCGGGCGCGAAGTTGGTGTACTGCGCGTATTTCGCGGCGATGCGCAAAGTCACCTTCTCACCGCCACCGGCGATCCACAGCGGAATCCCGTTGTCCTGCAGCGGCTTAGGGGAAACGATTGCGCCGTCCACCTGGTAGTGCTTGCCGTCGAAGCTGACCTTGCCGTCGCGCCAGGCAGCACGCATGATCTGTACGCCCTCGTCCAGCCGGGCCAGCCGCACGCCGGCCGACGGGAATCCGTAACCGTAAGCGCGCCACTCATGTTCGTACCAGCCACCGCCGATGCCCATCTGGATCCGCCCACCGGAGATGATGTCGGCGGTCGCCGCGACCTTGGCCAGGTACACCGGATTGCGGTAGCTCATCGCGGTGCACATCTGGCCGAGTTTGATCCGCGACGTGACCGCCCCGTACGCGGCCATCAGCGACCACGCCTCGTGCGTGGCCTCACCCGTCGGCAGTGGGACGGTGTGGAAATGGTCGTAGACCCACAGCGAGTCCCACGCGCTGCTGTCGGCGTAGACAGCCAGGTCGCGCATCACCGCCCAGTGCTTCTCCGGTTCGATGTCGACCAGATCCATTCGCCAACCTTGCGGGATGAAGAGACCGAAGCGCATAGCAACGGACTCTAACCCGCCGCCCACCGCCACAGCGCAGAAGGCAATTCCCTCCGCTGCCGCGGGCAGCCCTCCCCAGGCCCCCGCTAGGCTTACCCATCGACAAGCAAGCGGGAGGTCGGCGTGCGCGTACTGGTCTCCGGCGCCAGCATCGCCGGCCCGGTGCTGGCCTACTGGCTGAACCGTCGCGGCTTCGACGTCACCGTCGTCGAGCGCGCGCCCACCCTGCGCAAGACCGGCGGCCACGCCGTCGACCTGTTCCGTCCCGCGATGGAGATTTCGGCGGAGATGGGTGTCCTGCCTCAGATCGAGGCGCTCGCCACCGGAACGAACCGCATGACCATGCATCGGGAAGGCCGGCCCCGGCCCATCGAGATCGACCTCACCAAGATCTACGCCGCCACGTCCGACCGGCACGTGGAGATCATGCGCGACGACCTCAGCGAAATCTATTACGCCGCCGGTCGCGACGACGTCGAGTACCTATTCGGGGACTCGATCACCTCGATCGACCACGACGGCGAGGTGACGTTCGAGGATGCCCCGGCCCGCCGGTTCGACGTCGTCGTCGGCGCAGACGGGCTGCACTCCAACGTCCGACAGCTGACCTTCGGCGACGAAGCCAACCTCACCCGATTCCTCGGCGGCTATCTGGCGGTGGTATCGGCGCCCAAGGCACTGGCCGGCCAGGGCGAGATGACCTGCCACGTCGGCGTGGGCCGCCTCGCGGCAATCTACACCGCCGAGCACCTGGACGACGCGCGCGCCGTCTTCCTGTTCCGCACCAAACAAGAGCTCGACTATGACCATCGGGATGCGCTGCGGCAGAAGGCAATCCTGCGCGACACTTTCGCCGACATGCACGAGCAGGTGGACGATTGGCTCGGCGAAGTCGACCGCACGGCCACGTTCTACTTCGATTCGATCAGCCAACTGCGGCTGGACCGATGGTCCCGGCGGCGGGTGACCCTCGTCGGCGACGCGGGATACTGCCCCGGACCCGCGGTGGGCGGCAGCACCAGCCTTGCCGTGCTTGGCGCCTACGTACTGGCCGGAGAGCTCGCCGGGGCGAACGGCGACCACCTGCGCGCGTTCGCGGCCTACGAATTGCAGATGCGTGAACCGGTGCACCGCAGCCGGGCCTTTGCGCGCGGCGCCGCCAAGGGCATCATCCCCGGCTCGCGACTCGGAGTGTGGGCGTTGACCCATGGCGCCCGACTGATTTCGCTGTTGCCCGGGTCGCTTTCGCGGTCGCTGGCGAAGCTGAACGCCAACGGCGTCCGGATGCACGATTCGATGGCGGTGCCCGACTACAGCGCGACCGACCTACAAGCGAACGAAAGGAAAGACCGCCGATGGAACTAGCCGGTGTGGGAATCTGGAGCAGCCAACTGCGATACGGTAATCCGTCTGAATCCGCTGAGGCGGCAGCGGAATTGGACGAATTGGGTTTTCCGGCGCTGTGGATACCCGACGTTGGCGGGCCGGTGTTCGACGCGGTCGGCAACTTGCTCGCCGCCACCAAGCGGACCGTGATCGCAACCGGGATCCTCAACCTGTGGATGCATGCGCCGAGCGATGTCGCTGACTCCTATGCGACCTTGACCGCCGAACATGGGGACCGCTTCCTACTCGGCATCGGGGTCAGCCACGCACCGCTGATCGACGCGGGCCAGCCCGGGCGGTACCGCAAACCGCTGGCGGCCACGGCGGCGTTCCTGGACGGGCTGGATGCTGCCCCACGTCCCGTACCGGCCGAAAGTCGGGTCCTCGCCGCGCTCGGTCCAAAGATGCTCACCCTGGCCGCAACCCGCGCCCGCGGGGCCCACCCTTACCTGGTCACCCCCGACCACACCGCCTCGGCCCGTTCGACTTTGGGCGAGGGCCCCCTGCTGCTGCCGGAGCAGACGGTGATCCTGACCGACAGCGCCGACGAGGCGCGACGCATCGGAACCGACTGGCTGCGGGCGTATTTGGCGTTGCCCAACTACGCCAACAACCTGCTGCGCACCGGGTTCGCCGAAGAGGACCTCACCCAGGTCAGCGATCGGCTCTTCGACGCCATCATCGCGTGGGGTGACGAGGAGGCGATCATGCGCAGGGTCGCCGAGCATCGTTCGGCCGGCGCCGACCATGTGTGCGTCCAGGTGCTGCTGGCCGACCCGAAGGTGTTCCCGCGCGAGCAATGGCGCCGAATCGCCGCCGCCTCCAAGTAACCCCGCGGCGATCACGCTTAGGGTGGGGTATGGCTTCCAAGCAGACGCTGTTTCGGATTTTCTACCGCATCGGCTTCACTCCCTGGGACGGTCACCCGCTCGCGCAGAGCGTGCGGAACCTGGTCGAGGGGACGGCCGACACGCCTGCGCTCCCGCGGGGCTCGGCCCTCGAAGTCGGGTGCGGAACCGGTGACTGCTCGATCTATCTCGCCCAGCACGGTTGGAAGGTCACCGCGGTCGACTTCGTCGCCAAGCCCCTCGAGCGGGCACGCGCCAAGGCCGGGGCCGCCGGCGCGGCGGTCGACTTCGTCCAGGCCGACGTCACACAGCTGAGCCGGACCGGCGTCGGTTCGAACTTCGAGTTGATTGTCGACAACGGTTGCCTGCACAACATGAGCGACGACGATCGTGAGGCCTATGTCCGGGAGATCAGCGCGGTGGCGGGCCCCGATGCGCGACTGCTGATCGTCGCATTCGTTCCCGGCGGCAGGGTGGGAGTGCGCGGCATCGACCACACCGAGATGGAACGACGCTTCGCGCCCACCTGGACGATGCTGTCGGCCGGCGACGAGCGCGAGCTGGACCGCGCCGAGAAGACGCCGGCACGGTACTACCTCTTCCAGCATCGAGACACATAACCAGGTGCGATGACACGCCGTACGCCGTCGCAACGTTTTATGTCCCGCGTGTCAGCGCACGCAAAAGCGACTGCGAGACCTAGGTCAGCGAGTCGGGCGGCAGGAAGCGGTCGCCGTACTTGGCGGCCAGCTCGCGGGCACGGGCCACGAAGGCTTCCTTGCCCGTACCGCCCGCACCCTCGTAGCCGACGATGAACTGCGCGCTACCACCGGTGTACGGCGGGAAGCCGATGCCCATGATCGACCCGATGTTGGCGTCTGCGGTCGACGTCAACACGCCCTCGTCGAGGCACTTCTGCGTTTCCAGCGCCTCGGCGAACAGCATCCGGTCGATCATGTCCTGCAGCGGCGGCTGCGACGAACCGGACTTGAACGTCTCCCGCAGGCCCGGCCACAGCCCGGTGCGCTTGCCGTCGACGTACTCGTAGAAGCCCGCGCCCTTCAGCCGCGACGGGCGTCCGATCTCGATCATCTTCTCCACGACGGCCTCGGCCGGGTGCGGCTCGTAGGTACCGCCCGCGTCCTCGACGCCCTTACGGGTGGCGGCCGCGATCTTGTGCATCAGTTCGAGATTCAGCTCGTCGGACAGCTGCAGCGGCGGGGCCGGGTAGCCGGCCTGCGAGCCGGCGTGCTCGATGCTGGCGGGTTCGACGCCCTCACCGAGCATCGCCAAGGCCTCGTTGACGAAGGTACCGATGACGCGGCTCGTGAAGAAGCCGCGGCTGTCGTTGACCACGATCGGGGTCTTGCCGATGGCGAGCGTGTAGTCGAACACGCGGGCCAACGCCTCGTCAGAAGTCTTCTCGCCCTTGATGATTTCGACCAGCGGCATCTTGTCGACCGGTGAGAAGAAGTGGATCCCGATGAAGTCCTCCTGCCGCTTGACGCCGGTCGCCAGACCGGTGATCGGCAGCGTCGAAGTGTTGGACCCGAGCAGAGCGTTCGGCTCGACGATGTCCTCGATCTCCTGGAACACCTTGTGCTTGAGTTCCTGGCTCTCGAACACCGCCTCGATCACGAAGTCGACGCCCTTGAAGTCCGCGGCGTCGGCCGACGGCGTGATGCGATCCAGCAGCGCCTTGCTCTTCTCCTCGGTGGTCTTGCCGCGCTGAAGCGCCTTGGCCTCAAGCTTTTCCGAGTAACCCTTGCCCTTCTGCGCGGCCTCGAGGCTGACGTCCTTGAGCACCACGTCGAACCCGGCCTTGGCGGAAACGTAGGCGATGCCGGCGCCCATCATGCCCGCGCCCAGCACACCGATCTTGTTGATCTTGACGGGCTCGATGCCGTCGGGCCGCGAGCCCCCGCCGTTGATGTGCTGCAGGTCGAAGAAGAAGGCCTGGATCATGTTCTTGGCGACCTGGCCGGTGACCAGGGAGGTGAAGTAGCGGCTCTCGATGCGGCTGGCGGTGTCGAAGTCCACCTGGGCACCCTCGACGGCCGCGTCCAGGATGGCCCGCGGCGCCGGCATCGGCGCGCCCTTGAGCTGCTTCTTCAACAGCGCGGGGAAGGACGGCAGGATGCCGGCCAGCCCGGGGCTGGACGGGGCGCCGCCGGGCATCTTGTAGCCCTTGGCATCCCACGGCTGGGTGTGCGCGTCGGGGTTGGCCTTGATCCACGCCTTGGCGGCCGGAACCAGTTCGTCGACCGAGCCGACGAGCTCGTCGACCAGCCCCATCTCCTTGGCCTTGTCCGGCTTGAACCGGGTGCCCTGGGACAGCACGTTCATGAACGCGTTCTGGATGCCGAACATCCGCACCGAACGAGTGACGCCACCCGCACCGGGCAGCAGGCCCAGCGTCACCTCGGGGAAGCCGAGGACGAGGCCCTTGACGTCGGCCGCGATGCGGCGGTGACAAGCCAGGCAGATCTCGAGGCCGCCGCCCAGCGCCGCGCCGTTGATGGCGGCGACCACCGGCTTGCCCAGGGTCTCCAGGGCCCGCAGGTCGCGCTTGATGCCCTCGACCTCGGCGAAAATCTCGCCCGCGTTCTCCGGGCCGGCTTGGATCATCGACTTCAGGTCACCGCCGGCGAAGAAGGTCTTCTTCGCGCTCGTGATGACCACGCCGGTGATCGAATCCTTCTCGGCCACAAGGCGTTCGACGGCCTTGTGCATCGACTCCTTGTAGGCGTCGTTCATCACGTTCGCGGACCCGGTGGGGTCGTCGAGCGTCAGCGTGACGATGCCGTCGGCATCCTTATCCCACTGGATGGTGTTCTCTGCCATGGTCTTAAACCCTCTCGATGATGGTGGCGACGCCCATGCCGCCGCCGATGCACAGCGTGATCAGCGCGCGACGCGCGTTGCGGCGCTCGAGCTCGTCGACCATGGTGCCGGTGATCATGGCGCCGGTGGCGCCCAGCGGGTGGCCCATCGCGATGGCACCACCATTGACGTTCAGCTTCTCGTCGGGAATGTTGAGGTCCTTCTGGAACTTCAGCACCACCGAGGCGAACGCCTCGTTCAGTTCGAACAGGTCGATGTCGTCGACGGTCAGTCCCGCGCGGTCGAGGACCTTCTGGGTGGCCGGGGTCGGGCCGGTCAGCATGATGACCGGGTCGGAACCACTGGTCGCGGTGGCGACGATGCGCGCCCGTGGGGTCAGGCCCTGGGACTTGCCGGCAGCCTCCGAGCCGACCAGCACCAGCGCGGCGCCGTCGACGATGCCGGAGCTGTTGCCCCCGGTGTGGACGTGGTTGATCTTCTCGACGTAGTGGTACTTCTGCAGCGCCACGTCGTCGAAGCCGCCCATTTCGCCGATGCCGTCGAACGCGGTCTTCAGCTTGGCCAGGCCCTCCATTGTGGTGTCGGGCCGCATGTGCTCGTCGTGGTCGAGGATGACCAGACCGTTCTGGTCGCGCACCGGCACGACCGACTTGGCGAAGTAGCCGCCCGACCAGGCCTCGGCGGCCTTCTGCTGCGAGCGCAGCGCGTAGGCGTCGACGTCGTCGCGGGAGAAGCCCTCGATGGTGGCGATCAGGTCGGCGCCGATGCCCTGCGGCACGAAGCCGATCCGGTAGTTGGTCTCCGGGTCGAGTGCCCAGGCGCCGCCGTCGGAGCCCATCGGGACGCGGCTCATCGACTCGACACCGCCGGCCAGCACCAGGTCGTCCCAGCCGGAGCGCACCTTTTGCGCGGCGGTGTTGACAGCTTCCAGCCCCGAGGCGCAGAACCGGTTGAGCTGCACCCCACCGGTGGTCTCGGGCAGGCCGGCCACCAGCGCCGCGGTACGGGCGATGTCGCCGCCCTGGTCACCGACCGGGGACACGACGCCCAGGATCAGGTCGCTGATCAGGTTCTCGTCGAGGTCGGGGTTGCGCCGGCGCAGCTCGTCGACCAGCCCGACGACCAGGTTCACCGGCTTGACCTCGTTCAGCGAACCGTTTTTTTGCTTGCCGCGCGGCGTGCGGATGGCCTCATAGATGAAGGCTTCTTCGGACATGTCGAGTTCCTCTTCGCAAGTGGGTTTCGGATCCGTATTAAAGGTAGGTCCAGATACCGCACCCTAACAAAGTGCCCGGCCAACCTGTTGGTTGGGCCGATCACCGCTGGTCAGTGAGCCGAGCTGGGGAACCCCCGCTTGCGGGGGACACGCTGGCGTGACGCTGGACGGCGAGCGCCACACTGGCGTGACATTCGAGCACCGAAGCCCCCTAAGCTCGACCAGCATGACGGTGTCGCGACTGCGTCCGTACGCGACGACGGTGTTCGCCGAGATGTCGGCGCTGGCCGCTCGGGTCGGCGCGGTCAACCTCGGCCAGGGTTTCCCCGACGAGGACGGGCCCGCGGCCATGTTGAAGGCCGCCCAAGACGCCATCGCCGAGGGAAAAAACCAGTACCCGCCCGGCATCGGCATCGCACCGCTGCGGCGCGCCATCGCCGCCCAGCGGCAGCGGCATTTCGGCATCGAATACGACCCCGACACCGAAGTGCTGGTGACGGTCGGGGCCACCGAGGCCATCGCGTCCGCGGTGCTGGGCCTGATCGAGCCCGGCTCGGAGGTCCTGCTGATCGAGCCGTTCTACGACTCCTACTCGCCGGTGCTGGCGATGGCCGGCGCGCACCGGGTGGCCGTGCCCCTGGTGCCCCATGGTCGTGGCTTTGCCTTGGACGTCGAGGCCCTGCGCCGGGCGGTGACGCCACGGACCCGTGCGCTGATCGTCAACTCCCCGCACAACCCGACCGGCACGGTGCTCAGCGCGGCCGAGCTGGCAGCCATCGCCGAGGTCGCCGTCGCCGCCGACCTCTTGGTGATCACCGACGAGGTCTACGAGCACCTGGTGTTCGGGGACCACCGGCATCTGCCGCTGGCCGGCTTCGACGGCATGGCCGAGCGGACGATCACCATCTCCAGCGCGGCCAAGATGTTCAACTGCACCGGCTGGAAAATCGGATGGGCTTGCGGCCCAGCAGAACTCATCGCCGGGGTACGTGCGGCCAAGCAGTACCTGAGCTACGTCGGCGGCGCGCCGTTCCAGCCCGCGGTGGCTCTCGCGCTCAACACCGAGGACGCGTGGGTGGCCGCGCTCTGCAGCTCTTTGCAGGCCCGTCGCGATCGGCTGGCCGCCGGGCTGTCCGAGATCGGCTTCGAGGTGCACGACAGCGCCGGCACCTACTTCCTGTGCGCCGACCCCCGCCCCCTGGGCTACGACGACAGCACCGCGTTCTGCGCGGCGCTGCCGGAAAAGGTCGGGGTGGCAGCCATTCCGCTGTCGCCTTTCTGCGATCCGGCGGGCTCGCATCCCGACGTGTGGAATCACTTGGTGCGGTTCACCTTCTGCAAACGCGAAGACACCCTTGACGAGGCGATCAGGCGGCTGGCTGCCTTGCGGTGACGGGCCGGCTACCCGGCCGAGCCGAGGCCCCCGACCACGCGCTTGCGCAGCCCCTCCAGCGCGGAATCGAGGATCTTCTTGCGGGCCCGGTTGACCCAGAACTCGGGCAGCGGCGCAAATGGTTCGACGGTGATGGCGAACCGCACCCTGGTCTTGTCGTAGCCCTCCCTGGTCAGGGTGTACTCCCCGTGCTGGCCACGTTGCTGGGCAGTCTTCTGCGCGTCCCACACCATCCAGTCCGGCCCCCAGTGGTATTCGAGCAGTTCCGTGTCGTGGATGCCGGTGACCGCGATGGTGACCTTCACGTGGTGCGGTCGGCCGTCGGGGTGCTTGTCGACGACTTCCACCCGCTTGTGCACCGATGACCATGAGGGCACGGCGTCCATGTCGGCCAGCGCCTCCATGATCACTTCCGGAGGCGCGTCAATGACGATTTCCGACGACGCTTGAACGGCCACTACTAATAAGTTAGCAACCGCTCAGCCGCAGACGAAGGCAAAAGCGCGAGCCGCTGACTATTCCGGCTCCGTCGAACCTTTGAAGTGCTTTACCAATTCGCACAAGCCCTTTACCGATGAGTCAAGAACGCTTTCGCTGGCCCGCCGGACGATGAAGGCGGGCATCGGCCGGCCGGGCTCGACCGTCACGTCGAAGCGCACGCGGGTCTTGTCGAGACCTTCGGGTTTGAGGTTGTACTCGACGTGCTGACCGTGCTGCTGGGAAGTCCCTTTGGCGTCATAGACGACCCAATCGGGACCCCAGTGATATTCCAGGATCTCCTTGTCGACGAGCCCGAGAATCTTGATCGTGGTTTTCACATGGTGGGGCCGACCGTCGGGATAACGGTCGATTACTTCGATGTGTTTGTGGAGCGGTGACCACGATGCCAGCACGCCGACATCGATCAGCGCCTCCATGACCACTTCTGGCGGCGCGTCGACGACAAATTCCCGTGATGCTTTTACGGCCACTGCGCTCAACCTAGCAATGCCGGCCCCGGTGCGGAATGGTTCGGCGTAACAGGCTGGCTACCAGTCGATTTCGGCGAGCGGCGTGGTGGCCGCCGGTGGCCGACCCACCGGTGCGGCCGGGGTGCGCGAGAAGCGTGGACCGGGCGCGGCCTGGTCGACGCCGTGGTCGGTGATCACCGTGGACCGCGCCCGCAAGTGTTCGTCGGCCGCCGCCTCGCTCCACGTCAACACCGCAGTGACGCACGCATCGGTGCCGGCGAAGATGGTCGTCCACTCGTGACGGGTCCGGCTGCCGAACCGTTTCGCGAAGACCTCGTACATCTGCGGGTAGGACCCGATGTCGAGCTGGCCGGGCACCTGGTCGGGCGACAGGCCGAGGCCGGTCAGCAGCGCCGCGAAAAATTGCGGCTCGATGGCGCCGACGGCCAGGTATTTGCCGTCGGAGGTCTCGTAGCAGCGATAGAACGGGGCACCGCCGTCGAGCAGGAACGACTCGCGCCGGTCACGCAGCGCCCCGGTCGACTTCATCGTCCACATCATCTGGGCGAGCAGGCTGACGCCGTCCACCATCGCCGCGTCGATGACCTGCCCCTGACCCGAACGTTCACGCTCGTAGAGGGCGACCGCGATGCCGAGCAGCACCAGCATCGAACCGCCACCGAAGTCGGCTACCAGATTCAGCGGCGGCATCGGGGGCCGGTCAGCGTAGCCCAGAGCCGACAGCGCGCCGGTCCGCGAGAGGTAATTGAGGTCGTGCCCCGCCGTCTGGGCCAGCGGCCCGTCCTGCCCCCAGCCGGTGATCCGCGCGAAGATCAGTCGCGGATTGACCGCCGCGCATTCGTCGGGACCGATGCCGAGTCGCTCGCAGGTGCCCGGACGGAAACAGTCCAGCAGTACGTCGGCTTTGGCGGCGAGATCCAGCAGCGCCTGCGGGTGCGCCTTGACGTCCAGGTCGACGATCCGCTTCCCGCGATGCAGCAGATCGCGGTCCTCGGGCGGCATCGTGAGGCCGCCCGGGCGCCGCACGCGCACCACGTCGGCGCCCAGGTCGGCGAGCATCATCCCGGCGTGCGGCCCCGGGCCGATCCCGCCGAGCTCGATCACCTTCACCCCGGCGAGGGGACCGCCGTCGCCCACCGCGGTTAGTTGCCCTTCTTGACCTTGAGCACCCGCTCGCGCAGCGCCTTGGTCGCCGAATCGATGGTGCCCTTCACGGCGCGTTTCAGGACGAAGCCGGGCAGTGGCACATTCGGGTCCGCAAGGAGCTCGAACTTGACCAGGGTCGCGTCGCCCTGCGGTATCAGGGTGTACTTGCCGTCTTGCGCCTTCTGCTGTGAGGAGCTCACCAGCGTCCAGCTCACCGCGTCGTCCGACCAGGTGTAGGCCACCACCTGCTCGTCGGTGATCCCGGCGACCTTCACCTTCATCTTCACTTGGCTGGGCCGCCCGTCGTCGCCGGTCGAGAGGACCTCCGCACTCTGATGGGGTTCGGACCAATCGGGCATCGCCTCGAAATCGGCGATGACGTCCAAAATCTCCTCCGGACTGGCTTCGATGACGATGTCGCGGGATTCCTTGAGTGCCATGGCCCGCACGATACTGAAACGGCGTCCCGCCCGGAACGGATTCGACCGAGGTACCGTCGTGCTTGTGCCTGAGGCAGCGACCGAGCCCGTCTACACCGTCGGCGACTACCTGTTGGACCGCCTCGCCGAACTCGGCGTCACCGAGATCTTCGGCGTTCCCGGCGACTACAACCTGGAATTCCTCGACCACATCGTCGCCCACCGCAGGATCCGGTGGGTGGGCAACGCCAACGAGCTGAACGCCGGCTACGCCGCCGACGGGTACGGCCGGCTACGCGGAATGTCAGCCGTGGTAACGACTTTCGGCGTCGGTGAACTGTCGGCGGCCAACGCCATCGCGGGCAGCTATGCCGAACAGGTGCCCGTGGTGCACATCGTCGGCGGACCGTCCAAAGACGCGCAGGGCACCCGGCGCGCGCTGCACCACTCGCTCGGTGACGGCGACTTCGAGCACTTCTTCCGGGTCAGCCGCGAGATCACCTGTGCCCAGGCCAACCTCATGCCCGCGAAC
The DNA here is from genome assembly GCF_001667425.1 of Mycobacterium sp. 852002-51613_SCH5001154. NCBI lineage: Bacteria > Bacillati > Actinomycetota > Actinomycetes > Mycobacteriales > Mycobacteriaceae > Mycobacterium > Mycobacterium sp. 852002-51613_SCH5001154. The sequence goes on from NZ_LZII01000080.1 coordinate 217,386, forward strand.
GCCCGCCGGGAGATCGACCGGGTGCTCTCGGAGGTGCGCGAGCAGAAGCGCCCCGGATACATCCTGCTGTCCACCGACGTGGCCCGCTTCCCCACCGAGCCGCCCGGTGATCCGCTGCCCCGCTACGCCGGTGGCACCAGCCCGCGCGCGCTGTCCCTGTTCGCCGAGGCCGCGTCCGAGCTCATCGCCGACAACCAGCTGACCGTGCTGGCCGACTTGCTGGTGCACCGGTTGCAGGTGGTCAAGGAACTCGAGGCGCTGCTGACGGCCGACGTGGTTCCCTACGCCACGCTGATGTGGGGGAAGAGCCTGCTGGACGAAAGCTCGCCCAATTACCTGGGGATCTACGCCGGTTCGGCCAGCGTCCCGGCGGTGCGCGCCGCGATCGAGGAGGCACCGGTGCTGGTGACCGCCGGCGTGGTATTCACCGACATGGTCAGCGGCTTCTTCAGCCAGCGGATCGACCCGGCGCGGACCATCGATGTCGGGCAGTACCAAAGCAGTGTGGCCGGCGAGGTCTTCGCGCCGCTGGAGATGGGCGCCGCGCTGGAGGCGCTGTCGACCATCCTGACCAGGCGCCCGATCACGTCGCGGCCGGTGGCGGCGCCACCCGCCGGCGATCTGCCCCCGCCCCCGCCGCGCGATCAACCGCTGACGCAAGAGATGCTGTGGGACCGCCTCTGCACTGCCCTCACACCGGGCAACGTGGTCCTCGCCGACCAGGGCACGTCCTTCTACGGCATGGCCGACCACCGCTTGCCCCAGGGCGTCACATTCATCGGCCAACCCCTTTGGGGCTCAATCGGTTACACGCTGCCCGCCGCACTGGGCGCCGGGGTCGCACATCCGGACCGCCGGACCGTGCTGCTGATCGGCGACGGCGCCGCCCAACTCACCGTCCAAGAGCTCGGCACCTTCTCGAGGGAGGGGCTGTCTCCGGTGATCGTGGTTGTCAACAACGACGGCTACACCGTCGAACGAGCGATCCACGGAGAGACGGCGCCCTACAACGACATCGTGAATTGGAAGTGGACGGACATTCCCAACGCGCTGGGGGTGGCCGATCACCTGGCGTTCCGGGTGCGGACCTACGGCGAGCTCGATGACGCCTTGACCGCGGCCGCGCAGCACCGCGACAGCATGGTGCTTGTCGAGGTGGTCCTGCCGCGGCTCGAAATCCCGCCGCTGCTCGTCGAACTCGTCCAGCCGACATCGCCGGACGGCAGCGTTCGCCGCTAGGGGCGCCGTGTCATCCGGGCCCAGAGCGAGTGGGTCCGCCGGCCGGGTCGGACGAGCGCAGCATCGCCTGGACGGTTCGCCGGCAACGCCCGCAGTCGGCGCCTGCTCCGCAAGCCTGGGCGACATCCTTGGTGGTGCAGGCCCCGGCTTCGACCGCCTCGGTCACCGCTTGGCTGGTGACTCCGTTGCACAGGCACACGAACATCGCGTTGGCCGCTCAGTCCGCCTCGATGCGCATCATGTTGGTGAATCGGCCGACGAATATCGGTGGGTAGGGCCCCATTCCGGCGCCGGACATCCACTCGGCCGCGGCGTCGGGATGCTCGATCCATCGCCGCGCGCTCTCTTCGTCGGGCAGCTCCGACATGATCAGCACCTCGTGCTCATCATCGAAGGCCTGGAATATCCATGTCTTGCGGATGCCGGCCGCGACGAATCTGTCGGTGGCCGAGGCGACTTCGGCGGTAAGGGCCGACACGTCGTGGACGGACGCGATGGTGGCGACCACGACGCCTGGCGCCTCGGGCGTCGCGGTGGGCGCCGGGACGAACCTGTCGACGATCTCGCCGGCGAAGACCGCCGGAATGTCGTCGACGCCGGCCGCGTCGAACCAGTCGAAGAAGACCCGCGAGCGCAGCAGCTCCACGATCGGCTCGCGGCTGTGGACTCCGATCATCACCAGCACGCGGCCGTAGTCATGCGTCGAGGTGTAGACCAGGACGTGGTGGGCGCCGATGTCGGACAGGGCCGCCTTTCTGCGCTCGAGCAGCGGCCATACCCGGCTGGGGTCCGGGACGCGGTAGTCCGACGCGATCACCATCGAATGAATGTCGTTCGTCATCACCGCCGCCTCACACCGGATTCAACGACGAAGGTACTCGATGATCGCGGCGCCAACGGCGCCGGGCTGTTCGGGGAACAGGGCGTGGCTGGCGTCGTCGATGACGGTGGTGCTGACGCGGTCGCCATTGCGGGCGCGCAGGTCGCCCCATTCGGCGCGGTGGTGAAACGGGTCGAGGGCGGCGATGATCTCGAACACCGGCGCGTTCCCCGCGTCCCAGTAGTGCGTGACATCGGTGTGGTGTACGCAGGCCACTTGCATTGCAAGGGTTTCGGGGTACCAGCCGGTCAGCCATATCGAGGCGTCGTGGCCGGGCGCGAAGAAGGCGGTCCGCAGCGCGTCCAGCCGGGCCGCGTCGGGAAGGCTGAGGTCACCGGCGCGCATCGGGGCTGAATTAATCTGTGGATCCACGGTTTTCCCGGCTGCAGCGGCCAGAATCACCGCCTCCACCTTGTCGGGATGGTGCACGGCGGTGACGCGGGCGACGAAGTTGCCGAAGGCGTGCCCGAGGATCACCGCGGGCCCGTCGGCCAAGTCGTCGATCACCCCGGCGATATCACCAGCCATGTCGGCGAAGGTGACATCGCTCATCGGCCCGGAGGAGCCGGCGACCCCGCGCGGCTGCGGACGCAGCACCCGGTATCCCGCGGCGACGAGCGCGGCGGTCAACGCGTCGAAGTCGCCACCGGCGTCGCGTCCATAGGACGGGATGACGACGACGGCGGGTCCGTGTCCGTCGACGACGGTGTCGATCGACGCCTGCGCGGTAGTGACGACGTGCCGGGTCATGCGTCCGGGCCGCCCGTCGGGGCCGTTGCAGCGTAGTCCAATTCGACGCGAAGCACGGCGGCGCGCCGGACCACTCCGTCGGGAGGGGCCGTGGTGCCGCCGTCGGTGGTCACGTAGGCGATTCGGCCGCGCTCCCCGTCCGCCCGGCCCCAGGCGGCGCTCGACGGCCCGACCAGGATGTCGTCGAACGGGTCACCGGCGATGTGGCGGACCTCGCTGCCGTGCCGCAGCTGCAACGGCACCCGGTCGAGAGTGTTGGCGCGGTGCCTGGTGACGTATGCGAACCCGGCGCGTTCGTCGAGGCAGAAGTCGTCGGCGTTGTCGATCGCGGCGACGAATTCCGCTGAACCAGCCGGGCTTAGCGTCGACGGGTCGACCGGGACGCGCATGAACACCTTCTGCGCGGTCGAGGTGTAGTACAGGTAGCCGGTGCGTGGGCCGTAACGTACGCCGTTGACCCCCGGTTGCGGGGGCGGCGGCACCTCGCTGTCGGGATCGAAGGCCATCGTGTCGTGGGCCAGCCAGACCTGCGCGGAGGCTTGCCGCGCATCCTGGTCGAGGTCGACTCGCCAGATCAGGCCGGCGAAGCAGTCGGCGACCGCCAGCACCCCCGGCGCGAGCAGGCAGCTGCCGTTGAGTCCGCGGGCTCGCTCGTCGAAGGTGTAGATGAGCTCTGGCGTCATGGGTCGTCCGGGCGCCCAGTCGGTGAGATCGATTCTGGCCAGGTGTGATTCCCCGGTGGTGTAGGCCAGCGTCAGGTTGACGACGAAGACGTCGGGCGCGACCTCGACGATCCCCGTGACCGGGCAATCGAAGGTGTGCAGCAGAACCGGGTCGACGAGTGCGCCGGGCCGGGGTGGCGGCACCCACCACAGTTCGCGCTGTAGGACGGCGGTGATCAGCAGCGAGCCGTCGGCGCGCACGGCGAGGTTCTCCAGGAAGTACTTTTGGGGGAAGTGGGCCACGGGGGTGAGCGTCACGGTGGGCAGCGGTGGGAGCGGCATGGTGATCCTCGATGGTCAGTGGTCGTCCGGAGCGGGAATTGCGAAGGCGTTGAGAATGCCGCAGACGGTGTGATAGATCCCGGTCAGCACGGTGATGTCGAAAACCCCTGCGGCGCCGAACCGTTGCCTCGCTTCGTCATACAGCGCGTCGTCGACGTGATGATCGGTGGACAGCGCCCGGGCCAGGCGATGGGCGGCGCGTTGGTCGTCGGTGAGCGCCTCGGGTTCGGTGCCGGCGACCAGTTCGGCGATCACCGACTCCGACAATCCCACGTGGCGGGCCACCGCGGAGTGGGCGTACAGCTCGTAGGGGGCGCGCCACACCGAACCGACGGTGAGGAGCACCACCTGCCGAGTGCGCTGGTCCAGCGACGTGCATTGCTGTTCGGCCGCTTGCAGTTTCAGGAATGCCGCGGACAGCCCCGGGTTGAGCAGGCTGGGATTGAAAGGCCCGATCAGGCGCCCGTCTGCGGTGGCCGCCGCGAATCCGCAGCGCCGCGCCCATGCCAGCGCGTTGGCCGTGATGTCGTCGAACAACTCCCGCGCGGTGTCGTCGAGAGCGGCCCGGTCGGCCAGGTCGAGGCGGCCGCCCAGACCATGTGCGGGGCCGCTCACTGCTCCAGCCCCTCGGCATTGGCCGGCACGTCGAAGGCGGCCAGCGTCAGGCACACCATGGTGAACCAGCCCAGCAGCACCGCCACGTCGACGATGCCCGCGTCGCCCAAGAGGTCCCTGGCGCGCCGGTACAAACCCGTCGGCACCACCCGTGGCGCGACCAATGCGGACGCCAACTCGTAGACCACCTGCTCTCGCGGGTCGTCGAACGATGCCGGCGATCCCGCGATGAGCGCTTCGACCCGCCGGGGGTCGAGGCGGCCGGCGCGCTCGGCGATGATCTCGTGCTCATAGGTGGCGTACGCGCTGCGCCACTGCGCGGTGACCACGAGGGTGGCGATCTCGATCTCGGCTTTGCTCAACGTGGAGTGCCGCTGAAAATAGGCGCCGGTCGGCGCGATCGTCGTGGACAACGCCGGGTTGGCCAGCCAGATCTTGTGGGGGCCCGGAACGAGCCCGCGCAGCACGCGGGTGAACTCGTAGGCCTGTTTCATGGCCGGGTCCATCTGGTCGACCGGTGTCTCCACGAACCGGCCGAACGTCCCGAAGTCGCTTGCCTCACTCATCTGCCCGTCACCTCCGCTGCTGGTCGAGGGGTCGGATAACGCGAACGAACATTCACTTTTATGGTGTGCCCTGAGTCGGACGATGTCAAACGCGAACGTTCATGCTTTTTTGTGCTACGCTGAGCCGTATGCCGAAAGTCACGCCCGAATACCGCGCGGAGCGGCGCGCGCACATCCTGGCGGCCGCGCGGCGTTGCTTCATCCGTAACGGGTTCCACGCCGCCTCGATGCACGACCTGGTCGAGGAGGCGGGAATGTCCTCCGGTGCGGTGTACCGCTACTTCCCCAGCAAGGACGCTGTCATCGAGGCGATCGCCGCCGACAACCTCGAGCGGGTCGTCGCCGTCATCGGACAAGCCATCGACGATGGCGCCACCCCGCAGGCGGCCATCGCGACCGTGCTCGACTTCGTCACCCGCCGTCACGGCGAGGACGGCTTCGCCGCCATCGCCGTGCTGGTGTGGTCGGAAGCCCTGCGCAACGCGACGCTGGCCGCGCATCTGCGCGAGGCCATCGGCACCGCGCTCGCCAAGCTGAGCACCGATGCGCCGCCTCAGTCCGGTGTCCGAATCGACCCGACCGCCGTCGCCGACTTGCTGCTGTGCGTGCTGCCGGGCTATCTCATGCGGTTGGCCCTAGGCGGCCCCGAGGCTGTCGAGAACGTTCCCGCCGCCATCGAGAAGGTGCTCAATGTCCCCGAGCGGTCACCGGCTCCAGCGTAAGCATCTCCACCAGAACAGCTTTCGAAAGACGCCTATCGCTCTACGCGATGGGCGAGTGATAGATGCACCAATGCGCTTCTCCCCCACATGAATTAGATGTAAAGGTACCGCGAATACTCCAGAAATGCCGGAATATCGGCCACACAGATGTGGTTGGGGGTGGGTATGAAAGCAATCGGTTACACCGATTTCGGTGGCCCAGAAGTACTGCGGGCCTTGCAGTTACCGGAGCCCCATGCCGGGCCCGGGCAGGTCCGGGTACGCGTGCATGCGGCGGCGGTCAATCCCGCCGACACGGCGGCACGGTCGGGATGGATGAAACGCAACTATCCGCCAGATACTCTCCCGGGAGGCCGCTATCCCGATCCACCGTACGTGACGGGCTGGGACTTCTGCGGTGTTCTCGACGAGGCCCCCGACGGTGGTCCGATCGGCATTGGCGAGCGAGTCGTCGGACTCACGCTGAGCCCGATGGGCAAGGTCGGCGCGTATGCCGAATACGTCGTGACCGATTCCAGGTCGGTGGTGCGGGCGCCGAGCGACGCCACAACCGTTGCGGCGTCCACTCTTCTGATGAATGCCGTGACCGCGTACGCGATGCTCGAAGCGCTGGCCGTTCCCGCCGGCGGCACCGTCGCGGTGACCGGGGCCGCCGGAGCCCTGGGGGGCTACGCGGTAGAACTTGCGAAACATCAAGGGCTGCGGGTGGTTGCCGACGCCGCCGAGACCGACGACGAACTCGTCAAACAATTGGGGGCAGACGTCGTCGTACGCCGCGGTGACGGACTGGCCGAGCGCATCCGCGAGTGGGTACCCCCGGGGGTGGACGGTGTCGTCGATGCGGCGTTGTACACCGACGCCATCGTGCCCGCGATCCGGGACGGGGGCGCAGTCACCTCGGCCCGCCAGCACGTTGGCGCCGGTGAACGGTCCATCAGCTGGCACGTGGTGTCCGTGACCGGACACACCACGCGCACCGATGTGCTCAGCACTCTGCGAGATCTCGTGGAGGCCGGTGCCTTGACCCTGCGCGTCGCCGACACCCTGCCCGCCGAGCGGGCCGCCGACGCGCATCGGCGACTGGAAGCCGGCGGACTCCGCGGGCGCCTGGTGCTCACCTGGTGACTCGCGCCGCTTGCGGTGGCGACGGCACATTGCCGCTGACGATCTCAGGAAGGAATTCCGATGGCAGACGATATGGTCGACATCACCGGCTTGCTCACCCCGCTGACGGTGCGATCGGTGCGGTTGCCCAACCGGTTCGCGCTCGCGCCGATGACCAGATACGCAACGCCTGACGGTGTGCCCACGGCGGAGTATCCGGGGTATTTCCGTCGGCGCGCCGCCGGCGGCATGGGCCTGTTGATCACCGAGGCGACACTGATCCCCGATCCGAGCACCGCGCTGGACTTCGACATGGCGAGCTACTTCCGCGACGAGGCGAAAGCGGCCTGGAAGACCGTGGTCGACGGCGTCCACGACGAAGGTGCGGCGATCTTCTCGCAACTGCTGCACGCCGGGGTATACCGCGGGCCCAACCCTGAGAGGTTTCCCGATGTCCCGACCGTCAGTCCGTCCGGGATCGACCTCTACTGTGAGCCGGTCGGGAAAGCACTGTCTGTCAACGACATCGAAAGAATCATCGGCAACTACGTGCGAGCCGCCCGCGATGCGCAGTGGGCGGGTTTCGACGGTATCGAAGTGCACGGGGCCCATGGATACCTACCGGACCTGTTCTTGTGGGATCGCACCAACCGGCGCGTCGACCTCTACGGGGGCCCGTTGCCCGACAGGACACGGTTTGCCTCCGAACTGGTGACGGCCCTGCGCGCGGAGCTGGGGCCGCAGACGCCGATCAGCTTCCGGTTCTCCCAATGGAAAGCCGACCTGTATGACGCGAGACTCGTCGAGACCCCGCACGAATTGGAGACGCTCCTGCACCCGCTCGCCGAAGCCGGTGTCGATATCTTCCATCCGTCCACCCGCCGTCACTACCAACCGGCCTTCCCCGAACGTAGCGGCATAGACGGCGAATTGAGTCTGGCGGGATGGACCAAGAAGCTCACCGGACGGCCCACCATCGTCGTGGGCTCAATCGGTCTTACCAAAACCATTGAAGGGCAAGGTAACACGCCCGATGGACACGCCGACATCGCCTCGCTGGAGAAACTCGTCGACCAATTCGATCGCGGCGAGTTCGACATCGCCGCGATCGGCCGGGCCGCCCTGGCCAACCTCGACTTCGTCAACAAGATCCGCGCCGGACACAACGACGCGCTGATCCCCTACGACGAGGGCCGATACAAACTCACACTTTGTTGACACCGTAACCGGCAGAGAGGTATTCGACGATGCACGTGTACCGGTTCGATGGCGCCGCCGGAGGACTCGACGGGTTGGCGCTACGCGACGAACCCGTCCCGTCGCCGCAGCGGGGCGAGCTGCTGCTGCGCGTCACGGCTGTCTCGCTGAACTACCGGGACATCGCCATCCCCCTGGGTCGTTACGTGCGCGACGCCCGGCATGGTCTGGTGCCCTGCAGCGACGCCGCCGCCGAAGTCGTCGAGGTGGGTGAGGGCGTCGACGACTACCGCCCGGGTGACCGGGTCGTCAGCGCCTTCCACCCCAGGTGGTTCGGCGGCCCGATGCCGGCCACCGCCAACTCCGACAGCTACGGCAGCGGGCAGGACGGATGGCTCACCGAATACAAGGTGGTGTCGCGGGAAGCGGTCGTCGGCATCCCCGCGGCAATTCCCGACGAACAGGCGGCGACGCTGCCCTGCGCCGGGGTCACGGCGTGGAACGCGCTCGGCGGACCCACGCCGGTGCGGGCGGGCCAGACGGTGCTGACCCTTGGTTCGGGCGGGGTGTCGGTCTTCGCGTTGCAGTTGGCCAAGGTGTCGGGCGCCCGGGTCATCGCGACCACCTCGAGCGCGCGAAAGGCCGAGACACTGCGGGCGCTCGGCGCCGCGGAAGTGATCAATTACCGCAGCAACCCGAACTGGGGTGAACAGGTCCGTGACGTCACCGAAGGACGCGGTGTGGACCGTGTCGTCGAAGTCGGCGGGCCGGCCACCATCGAGCAGTCGTTGCGGGCGGTCGCAGTCAGCGGAGAGGTCACCCTGATCGGTTTCCTCAGCGATGACAACCCCGGCGTTGACTATTTTCTGCTGAAGGGCAGTGGCGCGACCACGCGCAGCATCACCGTCGGCGACCGCGCCGACTTACAAGATCTCGTCCGCGCCGTGGCCACGACGGGACTGACACCGGTCATCGACGATGTTGTCGACTTCGGACAGGCTAAATCGGCGTTCGAGCGACTGCGCGATGGCAAGCACGTCGGCAAATTGGTCATCCGGGTGAGCTGAGGACACGCCAAAAGGCACGCTGGCGGACTCCGTCTCAACGCAGGAGGCCTTTGACCACCTTCCCGGTGGCGTTGAGCGGCAGGGCCTCGAGGAACTCCACCGACCGAGGGACCTTGAAGCCCGCCATGCGTTCGCGGCACCAGTCCATCAATTCCTCAGCGCTGAGAGGGCCTTTCGCGACAACGAAGGCCTTGCCGACCTGTCCCAGCCGCCCGTCGGGCACCCCGATGACGGCGGCCTGGGCGACGGCCGGGTGGTTCAGCAGGAAGCCCTCGATCTCGGCCGGGTAAGCGTTGAAGCCGCCGACTATGTACATGTCCTTCTTGCGTCCGATGACGCGCAGCCGGCCCGTGTCGTCGATGTTGCCCAAGTCCCCGGTGTGCAGCCAGCCCTCGGCGTCGATCGCCTCGGCGGTAGCCGCCGGATCGTCCAGGTAGCCCTGCATGACGCCGTAGCCGCGGACCAGCACTTCGCCGTCATCGGCGATGCGGACCTCGACGCCCTCGCATGGCAGGCCCGCCGTGGTCGCGACATCCTCGAAGGAGTCACCGGGCCGCGAGAGGGTCACGTTGCCGGCCTCGGTCAGCCCGTATCCGGTCATCAGCGTCTGGAACGGCAGCTCGTCATGGATGCGCCGGACCAGCTCGACGGGGATGTCGGCGGCGCCGGTCACGCCGGCGCGCAACGTGGCAAGCCTGGACTTGTCGGGGACCGTCAGCAAGGAGTGGTAGAGCGTCGGCGGGCCGGGTAGCATCGTAATGCGTTCGCGCTCAACCAGATCGACGACGGTGTCGATGTCGAAGACCGCGAGCGGCAGCATCGTCGCGCCGCGCAGGAACGACGTGATGAGCCCGGCCTTCAGGCCGAACGTGTGGAAATACGGGTTGATCTGCAGGTAGCGGTCACCGCGGCGCAGGTCCGCCAGCGTCGCCCACTCCTCGTACATACGCAGCGTCTGACCGTGGTTCATCATCGCGCCCTTCGGGCGGCCGGTCGTCCCGGAGGTGAAGATGATGTCGGAGATGTCGCTGCCGCTTACCGCCCGCTCGAATGGTGAACCGCTGGACAGGAAGTCGGATGCCAGGTCGATCACCGGTATCCCCGCGGGGGCGGTGTAGTCCTGGCCCAGGAATCCCTTGCGCGCCAGGACGGCCTTCGCCCCACTGCGCGCGATGATGTCGCCGGCTTCGTCGGTCTTGAACCGCGTGTTGACGGGTACCAGCACGCCGCCGGCGGTGAGCAGACCGAACGCCGCGACGATCCACTCCGCGGAGTTGGGCGCCCAGAGGGCGACTCGATCGCCCCTCTCGACGCCGAGGTCAGCGAAGGCGCCTGCGGCGCAACGGATCCGCTCGACAACTTCGGTGAATGTGAGGCGCAGCGGACCGTCGACCACCGCTTCCGCGTCGCCGAACCGGTCCGCCGCGCTCAAGACCATCTCGGGGATGGTCTCCCACAGTTGCGTGCCTGTCACACCGTGACAAGCCGGGCGAGGTTGCCGCCCATGATCTTTGCTTGGTCGTCGGCGGGCAGGTGCGACAGCGCCTCGATGTAATAGGTCGGCTCCGCCAACCCCTCGGGGTGCGGCCAGTCCGAGCCGTACAGCACCTGATCCACACCGACGAGTTTGACCAGATCGTCGATGCCGTCCTCGAAGAACGGGCTGACGTGGATGCGGCTCTTGACCATCTCGACGGGGTCGCTGGGGAACGCCTCCGGGGCCTTCCGGAAGACCTCGGCCAGGCCGTCAAGCAGTGGGGTCATCCACTTCGAACCGGCCTCGACGATGGCAACCTTCAGCTTCGGGTGGCGGTAGAGCGCACCGTGGATAACCCACGACCCCACCGAGTCCTGAATCGGCCGCCACTCGTTGAGGATGCCCATCGCATTCGTCTGGAACGGCAGCATCTCTGCGTTGGCACCATCCCACTCCGAGGTGTACCGGGAGTAGCCACTGTCGCTGGAGTGCATGCCGACCAGCACGTCGTGCTCGACGACCCGCTCCCAGAACGGGTCGAACTCGGGCAGCGCGAACGACCGGGGACCGCGGAAGCCGGGGACCGGAGCCGGGCGGACCAGGATGCAACGCGCGCCTCGCTTGACCGCCCACTCCAGCTCCTCGATCGCCTTCTCGACGATCGGCAGGGTGATGACCGGGGTGGTAAAGATGCGGTTCTGGTAGTTGAAGCCCCAGACCTCGTCGAGCCACTCGTTGAGCGCATGCACCAGAACGTGGATGGCAACGGGGTCGTCCGACAGCCGCTCCTCGAGGAGGCTGGCCAGCGTCGGGAACATCAGGGTGCGGTCCAAGCCCAGCTCGTTCATCTTCTCCAGGCGCGGGCCGGGCTCGAAGAACGCCGGGATCGCGCGCATCGGCTCACCGAACAACTCGCGCTTGGTCTTGCCGTCCGGGTTGCCGAATTTGAAGTACTCCTCCCAAGCGCCCGGCCGGGCGACAACCTCGAAGGTCGGGTTGGGAATGTAGTTGCTGATTTGGCCGCGGATCGCGATCTTGGTCCGCCCGTTGACCTGCACGTACTGGACGAAGTCCTTGTACTCCTTGGGCAAGAACTTCGTCAGCGCTTCCGGCGGCTCGTAGAGATGGTTATCCGCATCAAAGATGGGGAACGGGACGTCCACCTTGTGCGACAACTGACCCATGGAATCCTCCTTCGCGATTTTTGAGAATTGTATTCTCTGCAGGCGTCGAACCGCAACGTACCCCCTGGTTCGCCAAAGGGGCGGATCAGCAAGCGATGACGATTTTGAACGTGGCCGTGGTGGGTTCGTTGGGTTTGTCGGCCTTGGAGCCGTGTGCGGTGCCGGTGATGGTGAACCTGCCGCCGCTCGAACTCATGTCCACATCCCCCTCCCCCCCGCGCGAGTACATGCCGGTGAAGTTGCCCAGATTGCGGATGCGGACCGACTCGGCGGAAACCGGTTCGGCCCGCTCGTCGACGATGACATTAGCTCCGGCGAAGTCGCCGCCGATGTCGATCGTCCGGGTCCATTCCCTCTGACTGCATTTGACGACGTTGAACTTCGTGTCGATCCCGTTGACGGTCACGGAAGCAGTGCTGGAGATTTGAGTCGGCGGCCGCGGGGTGCATGCGCCGAGCATGCTGACCGCGAGTGACGCCGCGAGCACTGCCGCAATTCGATCCCGCATGTGGGCGCCCCTGTCTTCGCTGACGATAGCTCTTCGGCCTGCGGCGACGATGTTATTCTCGCACCGAGAGAATGCCAATATCGTCTGTTCTCGTCCTAGGAGCAATAACGCATGGTGGACCTGGAGATCGACGACGGGTTGGCGGTGCTGACGATCGATCGGCCGCACGCGCGCAATGCCATCGCGCTGGACACCATGCAGCAGCTGGAGAAGGCGTTGGACGCCGCGGCGGGCGCCAAGACCCTGGTGATCAAGGGGGCGGGAGATCGGGCTTTCGTATCCGGCGGTGACCTCAAGGAGCTGCGCGCGCTGCGGACCGAAGAGGATGCCGCGGCGATGGCCAAGCGGATGCGCGCGATTTGCGACCAACTGGCCAGCTTCCCCGCCCCGGTGATCGCCGCGCTGAACGGCCACGCCTTCGGCGGTGGCGCCGAGGTCGCGGTCGCCGCCGACATCCGGCTGGCAGCCGACGACGTCAAGATCGCCTTCAACCAGGTGGAACTCGAGATCATGCCGGCCTGGGGCGGCGCCGAGCGGCTGGCCGAGCTCGTCGGAAAGAGCCGGGCGCTGTTGTTGGCCGGCACCGGTACCGCCCTCACCGCGGACGAGGCCGAGCGAATCGGCCTGGTGGACCGGGTGTTCCCCCGCGAGTCGTTCGACGAGGGATGGCAATCCATCGCGAGGTCGCTGGCTCGCCACCCGGCGACCGAGATAAAGCGCGTGATCAGCGGAGTTTCGGCGGACGAAGCGATAGCATCCTTCGCACGGCTGTGGGTCGCCGACGCACACTGGCGGGCCGCAGAGCGGGTGATGAACCGCACCACGAGTGCGCGACGGGCAGCCGGAGGAGCGAAATGACGGTCAGACGGTTGAGTGTGGGCGCAGTGAGTTTGTCGGCGGTGCTGGCGGGTGCGACCGGTTCACTCGTGAGCGCGGGCCACGCCCATGCCGACCCGGCCATGCATCACGTCACGTACACGGTCACCGCGCAGAATCCGATCTACACCGACATCTACTACCTGGACCACCAGCCGGAGAAATTCTCCGATTACAGCCACAACCCCTACTCCTTCACGCCGCATGTGGATGTCGACCTCGCCCCGGGCAAACCGTGGAGCTTCGACTTGGACATGTCGAACCCCAATGACTACGCGATGGTCGTGGCGAGCACGGGCACGGAGCCCGGCACGCCCGGGCTTCACTGTGATCTGGCGGTGGACGGAGCCGTCGTCGTATCCAAGGACGGCCCCAAGGGCGTGCTCTGCTCGCTGCGCAACTGGTGAACCACCCAGGTCGGCGGGATACCTTCGATGGGTCGCGGCTCGCCTTCTAGGCGGCGCAGATATTTTTCGACCAACTCCACGGTTTCGGCGTGACCGCCGGACATGCCGATCGCCTGCTCGAGCACCAGCATTCGCGACAAGCTGCTCATCAGCACCGTCCAGACCACCGCGGGCACGTCGTCGTTCTCGGCGCCGTAGCGCTGCAACGCGGCGGCCACCGCTTTGCGCTCCTCCTCGCGGAAACGCTCGGCGTAGTAGGCGATTTCGCGCCGCATATCTTTGCGATGGTTGGCCAATGCCATGAATTCCATCGAGATCCGGGTGAACGCCGGGTCGGTGCCAAACCGCCAGAGCGCCCACAGTGGTTGCGGCGATTGCAGTAGCTGGGCCTGCGCCTGCAGCCCTTCGTCGGCGCGGCGGCGGAAGACTTCCAGAAACAGCTCCTCCATGGTGCGGAAGTAGTAGTGCACCAATTGCGGTTTCAGCCCCGCCTTGTTCGCGAGACGGCGCGACGTCACGGCGGCGTAGCCCTCTTCGAGCATCAGCTGCTCGGCCGCGTCGAGCAGCAGGCCGCGATTCTTCGCGTCCGGCGCCCCGATCCGGCGGGCCGCAGAAGCAGATGTCATGCCGTCACTCCATGCTCTCGAGACTCCGGTGTCGACCTAGTCAGATCGTAGCCAGGTCAGCGCGATGCCTCGGCGTTGCGACCTTGACCCTGACATTACCGCCATGCTAAGCAGGTGCTCAGCACATTTTCGGTTTTCCGAATCGCGCGGCCCCATAGCCTGCCGCCGAACACAGCCGGTAATCCAAGCCCAGGGAGACGCAATCCGATGAGCGACTACGAGTCGATCGACTTCTTCACCGACCCGTCTCTGGTACCTGATCCGCACCCCTACTTCGATTACCTGCGCAGTCAGAACCCGGTGCTGCGCCTGCCGCACTATGGCGTCATCGCGGTCACGGGGTACGACGAAGCCTGCGAGATCTACAAGGACCCCGACACGTTCTCCAACATCGTCGCGCTGGGCGGCCCGTTCCCGCCGCTGCCGTTCACGCCCCAAGGCGACGACATCAGCGCTCAGATCGATGCGCACCGCAGCTCCTTTCCGATGAACGAGCATATGGTGACGATGGATCCGCCGGACCACACCAAGGCCCGGTCCGTGCTGGCCAAGCTGCTGACCCCGAGCCGGCTGAAGCAGAACGAGGAGTTCATGTGGCGCCTCGCCGACCGTCAGCTCGACGAATTCCTGAGCAACGGCGAGTGCGAGTTCATCGCCGAGTACTCAAAGCCCTTCGCCACGTTGGTGATCGCCGACCTACTCGGCGTCCCCGAGGAGGACCATAAGGAGTTCCGCACCGTCTTGGGCGCCGACCGCCCCGGAGCGCGGGTCGGGGCACTCGATCACCAGTCGGTCGGCATCAACCCGCTGGAGTGGCTCGACGAAAAGTTCTGCAACTACATCGAGGACCGGCGGCGCGAGCCCCGCAACGACGTGCTGACGTCGCTTGCGTCGGCGAAGTATCCGGACGGCTCGACGCCCCCGGTCATCGAGGTGGTCCGCTCGGCGACGTTCCTATTCGCAGCCGGTCAGGAGACCACCGCCAAGCTGCTCAGCGCCGCCCTGCAGGTGCTCGGCGACCGGCCGGACATCCAGCAGGAGCTGCGCGAGGACCGCAGCCTGATCCCCGGGTTCATCGAGGAATCGCTGCGGATGGACAGCCCCGTCAAGAGCGACTCGCGGCTTGCCCGCAAGGCCACCACCGTCGGGGGCGTCGACATCCCCGCCGGCACCGTCGTGATGGTCCTGCCGGGCGCCGCGAACCGCGACCCGCGACGCTTCGAGAATCCGCACGAATTCGACCTGCGCCGCAAGAACGTTCGCGAGCACATGGCCTTCGCCCGGGGTGTCCACTCCTGCCCGGGCGGTCCGCTCGCCCGCGTCGAGGGCCGCGTCTCGATCGAGCGCATCCTGGACCGGATGCCGCGCATCGAGATCGACGAAGCCCATCACGGACCGGCCGCCGAGCGTCGCTACAGCTACGAGCCGACGTACATCCTGCGTGGCCTGAGCGAACTCCATCTCACCTTCACCACCGCGGACGCGGTCGCTGTCGCGGGCTGAATCAAAGGTTCATGCCGACGAAGTAGCAGCTGAGCAGGGCGACGGCCATCAGCAACACCCACGCGTCCGTGAGCCGGCACAGCAGCACCGGAGCGTTTCGCACCTCCATGAATTCACGAAAAATGATGCGCACCTTGACAAGTGCGATCACGATGACGCTCGACGTGACCACCGCGCTGGATTTCAACGTCCCGGCATGGCCTGCCCAGCGGTCTAGCCAGAGATAGCCGAGGGTGAGGGTCGCCAGGATCGTCCATACCACCAGCAGTCGTTTGTTGAACTTGATCGGAGATCACCTCACCACGTAGAGCAGCGCGAAGATGAGCACCCACAGGAAATCGACGGTGTGCCAATAGGTAGCGCAGGTTTCGACGAGCTGCTGGGTTTCCGGGGTTTCGTGGGGCTTTCGCGCCTTCGCGCGAAGTTGGTAGACGACGACGCCGAGGGCGACGAAGCCGATCAGCAGGTGCACGAAGTGGATGCCGGTGAGGAAGAAGTAGTAAGTGAAGAAGTCGTTGCTGTCCAATCCATTGCCCATGTGCACCAAGCGAGCCCACTCGAACACCTTGAAGAAGAGGAAGACCACGGCAAACCCGGCGGTGATGAAGACGTCGCGCAGGGCCGCACTGTAGGCGCCCACCCGGGCGGACTGGACACACCGCGCCACCGACCACGAGCTCAGCAGCAGGACCAGGGTGTTGAACACCCCGACCCGCAGGTCGAGCTGCGACTGCGCATGCAAGAACAGCTCGGGGTTGCGGGCGCGGTAGAACAGGTAGAAGCCGAAATAGCCCGTGAAAACCAGTGTCTCGAAGAGCACGAACGCCCACATGTCCGGCTGTCCCGGCACGAATCTCACCCGTTGCTTCTCGTCGGCTACATCGGCCATCACGCGGCCACCGTCTCCCGCTTGAGCTCTGGCAGGCGCCCGGTGCCGAGGTCCTCGCGCTGGATCATCCGGAACAGCATGACGATGAAAATGACTTGATAGACCCCGAACACGACCATGTCGAGCCACCAGGCGATCTGACCGTTCCATGCCAGCACGCCGCGCTGGAAGATCCAGCACGGCGCCACCACGACCTCGGTGAGGGCGTTGCACAGGTTGAGATATCCGAACCACTTTGGGAAGACCCGATTCCGGTCGAGCAGGATCGCGACCATCCAGATCAGCGATCCGATCAGGAAGACCCCCATCGTTCCGTCGAAAGACAGGAAGGCGAAGTCGTAGAGCCAGCCGACCGCTTCGGGGTCGCGTTCGGGGCGAAGCGTCCCGACGATCAGCGCGATGTTGAGCAGCAACATGCCGGGAATAGCACTGAGCGAGTAGATGATCAAATACGAATACGCGAACGCCGGACTGACCGACATCCGCCGCATCGAATAGGCGATGAGCGCGTTGTTGATCGCGATCATGCCGCTAATGGCGAAGATAACGCCGAAACCGACGGGTATCCCGAGGTGGCGTTCGTGGAACCAATGGACTTGCGTCGCCAGGTCCCAGGTGGGTTGCGGCGGCGGCTGGACTTGCGCCACGATGAAAAACACCGGGAAGAAGAGGCTGTAAAAGACGACGAGTATTCCCCACGCCACCCACAGCTCGCGCTTGGGGCCGCGCAGCAGGTGCCAGCCGATTCGGCGAAGCAGCGGACCTGGAGGTGGCGTGGAGGCCGAGGGCGCAATCACCGCACTCATGCACTCACCAATTCTTGCCCGGGACCGGTCTTTTCGGCACGCTCGCGATAGATCGCCCGGCCTAACACCACGCCCATCACCACGATCCAGACGCCAATCGCAACGTTCTTCACCCAGAACGACAAGAAGCCGTCCCAGGCCAACGGGCCCGTCAGGGTCGCGCCGACGAACGCCGCGGGCACCAGCGCGCCGGCCACCAGCAGGTTGAAGTGGGCCACCCACCGGCTGAAGACCGGGCACGGCCGCTCGTCGAAATAGATTGCCAGGGCGAGGATCACGCTTTGCCCGATCAGAAACGGGACCAGGATCGTGAATGTGATCCAGGCAAAATCGTTGAGCAACTGGGTCAGCTCGGGGTTGCGTTCAGGACGAAAGGCGGCCAGGAGCCAGCACACGTTCGCAACGAGGAACAGCGTCGGACCGCCTGCGACGCAACCCAGCATCGCATAGGAAAAGATCGGCGTCCGATGGGCCATCCTGCGGATCTGCAAGACGATCAACGCCAAGATCGGCACCAGGCACACCCCGAACCAGTTGAACAGGATCATGCTGTACCGGATCTCCGGGAGGTGGGCCGGATCGCGATAGAACGCGGCCACCTGTTCGGCCGGCATCGTCGGTGACATCGGCGGATTGAAGCCGGGAAACAGCAAGAATGCGGCGATCCAGAGGACAAGCGCCGCCGGCAATGTCCAGAGCAGGACCAGCTCGCCGTTGGTCCGCCGCAGCGCGGTTCGCGTCAACCCCGGACACCGCGCGTCGCCAGCCCCGACGTCGGCCATCGGCCCCTCCCCTACGAGATCGCCTTACCTCACACGAATAATCAGCGAAGCTAGCCGATCGGCTAGCTTCGGTCAATAAGGTCGTCTAGTCTCGGTTCGTGGAAACAGCGCGGCAACCGGTCTCCGATGAGCAATTCTGGCTGATCGAGCGCAGCCCGGCCCGGACGCGGGTACTCGACGCCGCGTTGGACCTGTTCGCCACACACGGTGTCAGCGGTACGTCGCTGCAGATGATTGCGGATGCCGTCGGTGTCACGAAAGCTGCTGTCTACCACCAATTCCGGACTAAAGAGCAGATCGTCATCGCGGTGACCGAGCGGGAACTCGGCCGGCTCGAGCCGGCTCTCGAGGAGGCCGAAGCCTACGACGACGGCCCGCAAGCACGAGATGCCTTGCTGGTGCGCGTGATTGAGATGGCCGTTCGCGACCGCCGGTTGGTGCGCACGCTGCAATTCGATCCCGTAGTCGTCCGATTGCTGGCCGAGCACAAACCCTTTCAAGCCTTCATGGACCGTCTGTACCGGGTGCTGCTGAGCGATGCGGGTCTGGACGGACGGATCGAGGCGGCCATGTTCTCCGGCGCGCTCAGCACCGCTGTCATGCATCCGCTGGTTGTCGACATCGACGACGAGACGTTGCTCGCCAGGGTCACCGATTTGAGCCGGCGCCTGCTCGGTCTGCCCCGGGACGGGCCCGGCTGACCGGAGACGCAGCGGCTACGTGTCGGCGCGAACCCAGGTCATTATGCCGTCGTGGGCAAAGCAAACGAGGAACAGGCCGTCGGGCGCCTGCGCCACGTAGTTCTGATAATTCTGGCAGTTGGCGCCTTCTTCTTTGACTCCCGCCATTGGCGGCGACCGGAACCACCGCGGCTGGTACCTCCTCGGCGAGCCACAGAACATCAGCCGTCCGGGCTCCGAGGCGAACGAGACGTATCCATCGGCGACGCCGAAGGCGTAGTAGGTGGTGTTGTCACACGGGGCACCCAAGACCTGGTGCGGCATGATGCCCGGGGTGCACGCGGGGTAGTCGCAGACGGTCGGCCCCGCCGAGGACGGCGGCGCGGTCAGCACACCGGCGCCGAGCAACGCGCCAGCCATCGCCACGACGAATCGCACGCAATTACTGTGCCACACCCGAAAAGAAAATTCTCCTAGTTGGAGAAGATCAGGCGTACCGGACGGCCGCCCGCGCGGGGCCAACCCCACCCGCTCCGCTTCGCGAGGTGGTGGGTAGGCATTTGCGCACGTGAGGGCCACCATTGCGGCTCCCCGATGGCGCCGTTGAGGGCGGGCGGTGGTGATAAGCTCATTCTCCGTGCACGATCCGGATGGACCTGATCCCGACGATGGGGTCGCCGCCGGCGCCGAAGCGCCCGTCCCGGATGTGGACGAAGCAGACGAGGTTGCCAAGGCCGAAGCGCGCGCCGCGGCGGCTCGGGCGCGCCTCGCGAGGCTGCGCGGGGAAGCCGAAACAAGAGACGCCGACCACGGCGCGGCTTTCCACGATGGCGAGCAGCGGCCCGCCAAATCGGCCCGGGCGCGACCGCGGATTCCGCGGCGGCCGGGGCGACCGCGGTGGCTCCGACGCCCAAGGCGGAGAACGATTGCCGCCGTCGTCGGCATCCTGCTCGCCTCCGCTTCCCTCGCCGCGAGCGGTTACATGGTGTGGCGGCACCGCGCCACCGTGCACCAACAACAGCTCGCGGCGGAGTTCACTGCGGCGGCGCGGCAACGGGTCACGACGCTGATGTCGATTGACGCCAACCACGCCCGGGACGATTACCAACGCATCATCGACGACTCCACAGGCGACTTCAAGGCCCAGATGTCGGCGATGTCAGCCTTGATGGCCAAGCAGACGGAGGAATCCAAAGTCAGCAGCAAGGCCACCGTCGAAGCCGTTGCGGTGGAGTCGATGAGCGACAATTCGGCGGTCCTGCTTGTCGCAGCGAGGTCCGATGTCATCAACGCCGACAACACCCATCGTCCACCTGTCGTGTGGCGGATCAGCGTCGACCTCACGCGGGATGGCGGTCAGCTCAAAATGTCGAAAGTCGACTTCTTGCGATGACTGTCGAGAATGGTTCCTCGCTGGACGGCGTGCAAGCCACGCCGTCCGACGAGACGGGATCGCCACCCGCTATTCAACGGGGCCGCACCGACCGTCCGGCCGCGGTCAAGCGCTGGACCGGCCGCTGTGCGAGCAGGTGGCGTTCGATAGTCGCAACTGTGTTGGTCGTTGCCGCGATGGGGCTGGCCGCCGGTCTCTACTTCTTCGTGTACCGACCCGATCAGCAGGTCTCCGAAGCGGCGGCACACCGGGCAATCCAAACGGCGTCAGAGGGTTCCGTGGCGGTGCTGTCGTACTCTCCCGACCACCTGGACCACGATTTCTCCAAGGCGAAGTCATATCTCACCGGTAATTTCCTCGCCTACTACACCAAATTCACCGAACAGATCGCGGTGCTGGCCCAGCAGAAGCACGTCACGGAGACGGCACGCGTGATTCGGGCCGCCGTTTCGGAATTGCACGCGGATTCGGCCGTCGTGCTGGTGTTCATCGACCAGACCGCGACGAGCAAGGAGAAGCCGGAACCGCAGACCACCGCGAACACCGCCCGGGTGACGTTGACGAAGGTCAAGGGTTCCTGGCTGATCTCAAAGATGGATCCGCTGTCGTGATCGCTTTCCATTGTTGGTCCGATCGCCATTTTGCCGGAGCCGAAGCGGTGTTAATCTCATTGCACGAAAAGCCGCAGCAATGTTGATACCCCATTAATAATGGCGGTTAGTTGAAGCGGATCGAGGAGCACCTGATGCGTTCAGTTCGAACACTCACCACCGCAACGCTGGTCGCTGCCACCGCGTTCGGCGGTGTCAGCACGGCATCCATGGCCCGGGCAACGACCAAGGAAGAAGTGGCCGTCAACGGGACGTTCCGCGCCACATCCATCGGCGACTGGGCCCAGAGAAACGACCAATACTTCGGCGAGCCGACGGTCGTACAAACGTGGACGATCAGCTCGACGTGCGACACGTTTCAGGAATGCCACGGCACCTTGACCAGCGACCAGGGATGGAGCGCGCCCCTGTATATGAATGACGGGGAGATGTGGAAGGTCAAACGCGAAGTGCCCAACTGGGAGCGGTGCGAGGACGGCACCGCATTTCCCGGACAGCAGACCTTCTATTTCTATCCGGTGAATCAATACGGCGGATACCAACTCGGGTCGTCCACCTACGCGGGGAAGGACAAGACGGTCGGGCCGTCTGGTGCCTGCGGGCAGAATCAGTGGCTCGACGTCGCGATGCCGTTACGCCTCGACAAAATCGGCTGACCGGGCTTTTCCACTCACTTACCTCGCCCCATCCTCGTGCGCCGCGCATCGCCGGGCAGCGGCCTCAGGTGGGAAGCATGTCCTGCCACGTCTTGGGTGCTTTCGGCGCAACGAGATCCGACTGCTGATAGAGCTTCCCGTCCGGACCCACATAACGACCAGTGCGCGGGTCATACCGGGCGACCGTGACGGCCGGCACCTGCTTACCCGGTCCACCACCGAATGAGCTCGGCGCGGCCTGCGGCCCTTCGCCGCCGGCGGTGTCGGCTGGTGCCGCGTCGGGGGCAGCGGGCGGTGCGGGCGCGGGTGGTGGCGAGGGAAGTTCCCCGGCTGCGGGGACGTCGAGTGGCGCGAAGGGCGGAAGGTCGGCCGACATTCTCGACATGGGCGCCAGCGGAGGTGGTCCCGACGACGGCACGGGCGGTACGGCCGCTCCAACCGTGCCCGGTGGTGGATTTTCTCCGCGCGGCCCCGCCGGTGTGCCGCGCGGCACCGCCCCCGGCGGCAGCGGCGTTCCCTCCACCGGGCCAAAGATCCTGTCGTTCACGGTAACCCGGTCGTCGGGCGGGACGCCCTGGGCGAGCAGGTTGGGGTCAAGCGGGTAGGGGCCGAGAACGTGCTGCTTCATCGACAGCGGCATGAAAGGCTTGTCGCTGTTGCAGATTTCGACGGTGGGCGCGCGCTTGCCGGGGTGTCCCATGCAGGGATAGTTGCGGGCACCGCGCACCCCGATCGGTGAATCCTGCGGGAGTTTGCAGTACAACCCGTCCGGTGTGTCGATGTCAGTGAGGTCGTCCGGGGATCGCCAGGTGTTCGGAGGCATGAAGCCGACCGTGCAGATCGGCGGGTCGTCGATCGTGAGCGCGAAGTCGCCCTGGGCCGTTCCCTCCGGATGGTTTGGCGCCGCCGCGGCCTGCTCGATGGCGACCGCCGACGGCAGCAACACCAGCAGCTGCTCCAGCGAGGGGTGATAGGTGACGCCGATCTGCCCGATGGTGGTCAGGTTGGCGAGCAGCACCGGCAGCGTTGGCTTGACTTGCTCGAGCAGCCGGGAAGCTTCATTGGCGGCCTCAGGACCGTTTTGCAGGATGGTCCGGAAGTGGGAATCGTTGTCGACCAACACATCCGAGATGCCGGCCAAGCTACGCGCCCACGTCCTGATCGAATCGGTGGTCTGCGCCTGGGTGTCCAGTAGCGGCCCGGTGTCTTCGGTCAGGGCTCGGGTGCGGTCGACGACGCCGTTGGCATCGCGGGACAACGTCTGCGAGGAATCGATCAGGGATCCCAGGTCGTACCCGGTGCCGTTGAAGCCCTGGAAGGCCTCGTCGAGCAGCTGGCCGAGTTTGGTCTTCGGGATGCTTTGGACCAGGGCGTTGAGCTGGTCGAGCATCGGCCCGACCGGCTGTGGAATCCTGCTGTCGCGCGCGGAGATTACCGAACCGTCGTGCAAGTAGGGCGGCGAATCGGTCTTGGGCCGCAGGTCAACGTACTGTTCACCCACCGCGGAGACGCTGAGCACCTCCGCCGTCAGGTCCGCGGGGACCTTCGGTGAAGTGCTAAGCGACAGCGTCGCTTTCGCGCCGGTCGGCGTCAGGCCCACCGACGTGACCTTGCCGAGCTGAACACCACGGTAGGTCACGTTGGAAAACCGGTACAGGCCGCCGGTTGCCGGCAGCTCCAGCGTCACCGTCATCCGACCGATGCCCAGCAGGGTCGGCGCTTGGATGTAGAAGAGCACCATCGCGATCACGCCGATGGTGCCGGCGATCGCGAAGACCGCCAGCTGGATCCGGACGAAGCGGGTCAGCATCTAGCCGCCACCTTCCGTCGGCGCCGTTGCCGGCGGTGGCGTTTGACCCGCGTCCGGCGCCGGTGCTGCGGTCGGCGGAGGCCCGGGCAGCGGGGCCGCCGGCCGAGGACCCGGCAGCGGAGGCAGGGCCGCGGGGTCGACCCACGGTGGCCGCAGGGGGTCATGCATCGGATCGTGGGTGTACTGCAGGTAATACGGGTCTCCGGGTGCCGGCACCAGCGGCTGGTCAAGCTGCCCCCAGTGGGTCCCCAACATCAAGCCGCGCTTGAGCCGTGGAATCGACAGGTCCAAATCGACGTGGAGGTTGAAGTAGTCGCCCCGGACCGCCCGGTCGACGAAGTTCTGGGTGAACGGGAACACAAACGCGGCCGCGACGGCCACGCCGAGCTCGGGTCCGACGTCGGCGAGGGCTTTGAGGGTCGGCTCCAGGTTTTTCAGGTTCTTGACCAGGTCGGCCTGGGCGTCGTTGACCAACCGGGTGGCGGTGTTGCTGAAGACGCGGAGTTTGTCCAGGGCGGCGGTCAGCCGGGGGCGCTCCTTGACCAGAACATCGAGCGCGGGCGGAATCTTCTGCAGCGCTTGGGTGAGAACGTCGCGTTGGTCGGCGAATGTGCTGGCCAGCCGGTTCAGCGCCTGGATCGAGTCGACGAGGTTGTCCCGCTGATCGTCCAGCGTCCCGACGAATGTGTCGAGGCGGGTGATCAGATCACGCACCGCGCCCTCATGCCCGGACAGGGCGGCGGAGAAGTTGTGGATGATCTCCCCGATCTGTCCAAGCCCGCCGCCATTGACGACTGCCCCCAGCGACGACAGCGTCTGCTCCGTCGACGGGTAGGCAGATGATCGACTGAGCGGGATGGTGGCGCCCGGCTGCAACCGTCCGCTTCCCGGCTGGCCGAGCGGCGTATTGAGTTCCACATGCATCGACCCCAGCAGGCTGGTCTGGCCGACGGTGGCAACCACGTTGGCCGGGACGACGACATCTCGCTTGACCGAGATCTCGACATCGGCGTGCCAGCCGCGCACCCGCATCGTGCCGACGCTGCCGACGACGACGTCGTCGATCATCACCGGCGAATTCGACTCCATCGTGCCGACATTCGGCAGCTCGACGTGATAGATGTCGGCCCCCGGCCCGCGCCCGACCGCGCCGGGCAGGGGTAGCGAGTTCAGGCCGTGGAACGCACATCCCGTCGCCGTCGCCACCACGCAACAACCGAGGGCGAACACCCGCCGCACCGCAGCCCGGGCGATCATTGTTGCGGCCCGTCGGCTGGCAACAGCATGTCTGACGTGCTCTGCGCTGGGGACGATCGGGGCGGCATCGGTG
>NZ_LZII01000081.1:0-22422 GCF_001667425.1 Mycobacterium sp. 852002-51613_SCH5001154
GGACGGCGCTGTAGGCGAGCGCGTCCCTGCCCAAGGTTCCCGGGGTGTCGAAGTAGCCCGGCGCGATCGCGAACGGGTTGATGGCGCCGGTGCCCGGGTCTTGGGCGTAGGCCAGCGCCGCGGTCGACGAGGAGAACAGCGGTGCGTGCGCCGAGGCCAGCGCCGCGCCTCGGGCCAGCGCGGTTTCGGGCTCCTCGGGAGCCGACAGCGGCAGCGAGGTCGCCGCCTCGAGCGCGGGCTTGATCAGCGGGATGTCGATACCGGAGCCGACGACGAACACGCCGTCCGGACGGGTCTCCATCGTCTCGGCGTGCGAAACCATCGTGGCCAGCTGGGCCACCGCGGCCTCGTCGTCGGCCGGCAGGGGCTGCCGGCGGACGTCGGCGATCGACCCGTCGGCGCTGTTGACGACCGCGAGAGTCGCGGTTTCGGGCTCGATGTAGAGCAGCGCCGTTTGCGCATAGTTGGTCTGGCTGCCGACCGCTTGGGCCAGGGCGGCCGCGGCCAGGAAGGACGAGACCAACATCACGTTCTCGACCTTGTGGGCGGCCAGCGCATCGCGCAGCGCGGCGGCCTCGATCGGGTCGGTGAAGGTGACCCCTGTCGAGGCCAGTTGGTAGCCGCCCTCGGCCGCGCCCTGACGCGTGCCCAGGATCGCGGAGACTACCTGGTCGGCCGCGCTGAGCGTTGCGGCGTCATCTTCGGGCGGAACGTCGAAGTTGTCTTCGTCGACGGTGGCGCCTTCGCCATTCTGGCCTTCGACCAGCACCATGCGGACGGCCGTCGGCGCCATTGACACCCCAAGTACGGTGTCCAAAGCTCCTCCAAGGTTCGATTGCGAGTCCTGATGTGAGGACGTGGCCGCCGCACCCCGCGAAAACGCCAGAGGTCACTGAGTCCCCACCATGTGTTCCCCTAGTCCCACGATTTTACGCGCTCGCGCGCCTTTCGGCTGGGGCTGGGACGCGGCTACGGGATCGGTAGGCCGTGTCCCAGGTGTCGATGGAGCCAGTCGTCCCACTGATCGCCATGGGAGGGGCCGGAACCCGGTTGCGGAGGGACCGGCGCGGCGGGCGGCGAAGGCGGGGCGGACTCCGGCGGCGGGATTGCCGCTGGCGGCGGGGGCGCCTGGCTGGCCGGGCCGACGACGTTTTGGGTGATATCGGGGCGCTGCGGCGCGTGCGGCCGGATGTCGACGGCCAGCGCCACCGCGAGGGCCACGACGCCGCCGACGAATATCAGCGTCACCGCGGCGACGGCCAGCACCGGTTTGCGGCTGCGGCGCTCGCCCGGGTGGGCGGCTGACCCGCGGTCGGTCGCGGTCGCCCGCGACTTCCCGGTAGTCGACTCGGCGCTGTAGGCCAGCTCGCGCCCGTCTGGCGAGGGATCCCCCGCGTAGGGCATTGCGATCGTCGACGGCGCGCCCAACTGCGCGTTGGCCGCCGCCAGTGACGCGCCGCGCGCCAGCGCCATCTCGGGTTCCTCGGGCGTGGTCACCGATAGCGTCGTCACCGCTTCGAGCGCCGGCTTGATGTACGGGATGTCGACGTCCGAGCCCACCAGGAACAACCCGTCCGGGCGGGCCCCCATCGATTCGGCACCCGAGACCATCGCGGTCAGCTTCGCCAGCGCCGCCTCGTCGCTGTCGGGCAGCGGATGCCGGCGCACATCGGCCACCGACCCGTCGGCGGTGTCGACGACGGCCAGCGTCGCGGTGCTGGGCTCGACCAGCAGCAGCGCGGTACGCGCGCAATTGGTCGCGCTGCCCGCCGCCTGAGCCAGCGCCGCCGCGGCCATGACCGTCGGCACCAGCGTGACGTTCTCGATCTTGCGGGCCGCCAACGCATTTCGCAGCGCGGCCGCCTCGGCCGCGTCGCTCCAGGTCACTCCGCTCGATTTCAGCTGATAACCGCCCTGGGCCGCGCTCTCTCGCGTGCCGAGAATCGCGGCGACAACGCGGTCCGCCGCCGCGACCGCGGTCGTCTGATCGGTGAGGTGGAAGTCGTCCTGGTCGACGGTCACCCCACCGGCAGCCTCGCCTTCGACGAGCACCATACGGACCGCCTCAGGCGCCATGGACACGCCAAGTACGACGTCCACCGCTCCTCCAAATCAATTGCCGTGCCCGTGCGACGACACCTGCGTTGCCGGGCTTAGTTATTTCGAGAATCGGCCGGATGACTTTGCAGCTCGGCCGCGCCACCCCCAAGCCGCCACCCTAGCGCGCGAAGATGGGTGCGCCCGGGCCTCGCGAGTGGGCTACTTGTGTCCCCCGCCGCCACCGCCGCTGTGGCCACCGCCACCGCCGCCGAAGCCGCCACTGCTGTGGCCGCCGCCACCACCAAGGCCGCCGCCTCCACCAAGGCCGCCGCCGCCACTGTGGCCACCGCCGAAGCCGCCACCACCGGGAGCACCGATACCACCGCCGGGTCCGCCGACGACGGGTCCGCCGCCATGGCCGCCCCCGAATAGGCCACCAGGCCCGGAGGGTGCACCGCCGCCCGAACCCGGGGTCGGAACGTGTCCGCCGCCCAGTCCGCCCGACCCGCCGGCCGGGGGCGAAACGTGCCCGCCACCGAGGCCACCGTCACCGGGGGGCGGAACGTGCCCGCCGCCGAGGCCACCGGGGCCCGAACCGGGGGGTGCCACATGCCCACCGCTGGATCCGCCCTCGCCCGAGCCGGGCGGCGGCACATGCCCACCAGTCGAACCGCCCGTACTCGAACCGGGCGGGGGCACATGCCCACCAGTCGAACCGCCCGGGCCCGAGCCGGGCGGCGGAACATGCCCACCAGTCGAACCGCCGGAGCCCTCGGGCACCGGTGATGTGCCTTGCCCAGGAGGCGTCTGGTGAGGCGGCGACTGCGGAGGCGGAACATGCACCGGCGGCTGCGGCAGCACCGGCTGTGGGGGCGACACGTGCGGCGGAGCCTGGATGACCGGCGGGCTTATTACGACTGGGTTGGGCACGCGGAGCGGCGGCACGATAACCGGCACCAGCGGCGGAATCACGACGGGGACCGGCGCCGGAGCGGGGGCCGCGGGCACGGGAGGCGCCGCGGGCAGCGGTGGCGCGGCGGGCGGCGGCGCCGCCGGCAGCGGCGCGGCAAACTGCGGAGTCATCGGCTTGGGCGCCGCCACGGGCTCCGGCGGGCTCATCTTCTGCGCCGGGGCCGACGCCTCAGCGGGCGCCGGCGGCTCCTGCGTCGGGACGATGAGGTGTTGGCCGGGCGTGGGCTGCAAAGCGACGGTGCCGGTCGTGCGGATGCCGATCGCCAACGCGATCTCGAGGGCCAACACCGCGCTGATGCCGGCGACCGCCAACCCGCTGCCGATCAGCAGGGCCGGCCTGCGCCGCGGTTGGCTTCCTTCGGGCATGAACAGTTTTTCGATGACGACGGTCGGCGAGTCAGCGTCCTCGTCCGGCACCGCGCTGTAGGCGAGCTCGTCGTCCCCGGCCTCCGGCCCGAATGGCGCGTAGAGGTATTCGGGCAGCGAGTGCTGGTCGACGGCACCGGTGCCGGGGTCCTGCGCGTAGGCCAGCGCGGCGGTCGACGAGGCGAACAGCGGTGCGTTGGCCGACGCCAGGGCGGCGCCGCGGGCCAGCGCCGTCTCCGGCTCCTCCGGCACGCTCACCGCCAGGGAGGTCGCCGTCTGCAGCGCCGGCTTCAGCGGGCCGATGTCCACGCCGGAGCCCACCACCAGCACGCCGTCCGGCGCCGCTTCCAGCTTCTCCAGGCCGGCGATCATGCCGCCGAGTTGCGCGGCTGCCTGGTCATACGACTCGGCGTAGAGCGGTTGCTTGTAGACATCGGGGATGGACCCGTCGGAGGTCTCGACGACCGCCAGCGTCGCAGTGTCGGGCTCCACGAACATCACCGCAGTTCGCTCGTAACCCATTGCCCCGCCGACATTTTGGGCCAACGCAGTCGCGGCCAGGAAGGCCGATACCAGCATGACGTGCTCGACGCGGTGGGCGGCCAGCGCGTCGTGCAATGTCGCCGCTTCGAGCTGGTCGGTCCACGTCACGCCGATGGACGACACCTCGAGGCCGGCTTCGGCCGCGCCCTCGCGGGTGCCCAGGATGGCGGCGAGCACCTGATCCGGCGCGCTCGCGGTGGCCGCTTCGTCGGCGGCGGCGACGTCGAAAACGTCTTCTTCCACGGTGGCACCGTCGGCGTATTCGCCTTCGAGGACAACCATTTGGATTGATGCCGGTGCCATCGACACCCCGAGCACGATATCCAATACAACCCCTCCAAAGGTATTGCGAGACGAACCATGGTCAGGCGGAGGAAAAAACCACGGCTATCTAAGTATCGCGCAGAAAGCAGGCGCGGGAGCGCCTCAGAACCTATGTAGTCCTTATGAAGTTCTGATAGGAGCGCGACGGCGTGGGTCCTCGCTGGCCCTGGTACTTCGAACCTACATGCGAACTGCCGTACGGGTGTTCGGCCGGACTGGTCAACCGCAGGATGCACAGCTGACCGATCTTCATACCGGGCCACAACGTGATCGGCAGGTTGGCGACGTTGGACAGCTCCAGGGTGATGTGACCGCTGAAGCCGGGATCGATGAAACCCGCGGTCGAGTGCGTCAGCAGGCCCAGCCGGCCCAGCGACGACTTGCCTTCCAGCCGCCCCGCGAGGTCCTCGGGCAGCGTGAACAACTCCAGCGTGGAGCCGAGCACGAACTCCCCCGGGTGCAGCACGAACGGCTCGCCCTCCACGGGTTCGACCAACGTCGTCAGCTCGTCCTGCTGCTTGGCGGGGTCGATGTGGGTGTACCGGGTGTTGTTGAACACCCGGAACATGCAGTCCAGGCGGACGTCAATACTGGACGGCTGCACCAAGGTGTCGTCGTAGGGGTCGATGCCCAACCGGCCGGCGGTGATTTCGGCCCTGAGGTCACGATCGGAGAGCAGCACGCGACGAGCCTATCCGCTGCTTGCCGTCGGCCGTTCAGTCGGCGAGGTACATCTCCCCGCCCTTGGGATATCCGCCGCCCGTGGTCGTGACGTGGACGTGGTCATAGTGACCGAGCCTGCTGGGTTGCGCGCCGCCGGGCGTGTAATAGACGCCGCGCCAGATCGCGTCCTGGATCCCGAAGCGGCGCGCGTTCTTCATCACGTAAGCGACGATCTCGTTGCCCAGCGCGATGCCCTCGGTGCTCTGCGGGTTGGGGATCATCACGTCCAGTGCCAGACCGAGCGGATGCCAGGGCAGCGGATCGGGCCGCACGCCGCCGATCTCGTGGATCTCGGGGAACGCCGCGCTGATGCTGCGGGAGACCTGGATGGTTCTCACCTGCAGGCCCTGTTCCGGGGCGAGCCCGGCGGGCAGGAAGCGCGATCTCGTGTGGTACCTCGACGCCGCGACGGGCGCGGCCATGCCGTCGCCGCGCGACACATCCGACGCGAGCACAATGGCAGTCGGCTTCGCCGCCACGATTTCTAAGCAACACGGACCGGTGTCGCCAATAACGGGGACGGGGTCGTGCCGAGGGACGAATGGGCCGCCATCTCCCGCCGCCGCGAAGAACGCTGCGGCAGGGGCCAGCAGCCCTGCCAGCAGCAGCGGTGATTTACGCCGCTTCTTGGCTAATCGGTGCCGACCCACCCAAGGCACATTACGACAAGATCACGAAAGAATAAACATCGGTTCTGGAATTTGCGGGTCAGCGGCCATTCCCCCGTCCTGCGCATTTGTGGCAGGCCTGGACGGCGCCGGGTGGGCCGCACGCCGACGGACTACTCGCCCAACGGATCTGCCTCCGGATGCTAGCCTTCGTTGTCGACAGCGCCGATGTAGTTCAATGGCAGAACATCAGCTTCCCAAGCTGAATACGCGGGTTCGATTCCCGTCATCGGCTCCATAGTTTCCGCTAGGCGGGGGCGGCAGTCTCGCCGTCCCGTCGGTTCAGCCGTGGCGTCTCCTCCCGTCTCACTCCCGCACTCGACGTTGTTTGCTACAACGCTGGCCGGGGAACGTCCTAATGAAACGCTGTCACATCGCTCAGGCTGTGCATCTGGGTGTAGCAAGGGGGGAACCATGAACGAGCCGACTCCGCAAAATCAACCGCCGCCCGGTACACCGCCGCAGCAGGGCTATCCCGGGTACCCGCAGCAATACTCGCAACAGCCTTACGGTTACCAGCAGCCAAAGAAGCGGCGGGTCTGGCCCTGGGTGCTCGGCGGTGTGCTCTTAGTGATATTGCTGGGCATGGGCGCATGCGTGGCGTTTGTCGGCGGCGTCGCGAACAACATCGACAAAGAATCGAAACGCCAAGTCACTGTTACCTACGAGGTCACTGGCTCCGGTAACTCGGTAGCCGTTACATACTCGGGCCACGACTTCAATACAGCTCAAGACACCGGCGTTTCGCTGCCCTGGACGAAGCAAGTCACGGTCGACGGCCTTGGGAAGACCGTTTCGCTCACCGCTTACGAATGGACCGGATAGTAATGGCACAGTCACGTGCCGCATAAGTGCCAACGGCAAGGTGCTCGCAGAGCAGACGTCAAGCGGGCCGTTCGCTACCGCAAACTGCATCGGCAATGCCGGGAATGCCTAGCCACGCAATAGGACGACGTTGGCGCATGTGCCGATTGCCTCCAGCCGAACTAGCCCACCACGTTCGGTTTGCTGATGAGTCGGAAGGCCCAAGCGGAACCGCGGATCCGCTAGTCCCAGATGCAGTGGACGCCGTCGAAAGTCGACCCGCCCCCGACAGCCCGTGCTTTCGCATTCGCGACGGCGTCATCGGCGTTGCCAGCGATTCCCCAGTGATAGTCTTCGGCGTCCTCCACCAGCGCCAAGCACGGCGTACCGGAGGCAATGACGTGACAATTTGGCCCGTACGTGTCTCTGCAGGCGGCTAAGGCCTGGGCTTCCGCGGTGCCCCGGCTTCCTGGACCCCAGCTCCAGTGGGTGTGGTTCTCAAGGTCGGAGGCCGCAACGGCCACCCATCCCGGGTCGGAATGAGCCACCGGGGCGGCAACGATGCCCACGCTTACCAATAGTGCACCGACACCGGCGGTCGACTTGTTGTTCATCGGTACCCCCACGTTGAGCGGATACCGTGAGCCTCCTGTCACGGCGACCTATCAACTAGGGACCTTGGCCCCCAAACGAGGAGCTCATGGTCACTGAGGCGATCGGGCACTGCCGCGATGGGGCTCCACTTACAGCGGCGATGTCCTACTTCTCTTCGACCGGCCGCCACACAACGTCCACGTCGTCTTCCACGAGCGTGACCAGGGCCAGAGTGACGCCGTCGGCATCCGAGAGCTCCACTTCGTAAGCGGGGCGATCGTTTTGGCGCGGGTACTTCGTGTACTCCATGACGACGGTCCCTCGTGCACCGGCCGGGAGGTCGTGCTCAGGCAGAGGCCGCAGCAATTGGACTGCGTCGAATTCTTGCGGCCTCAACCCTGTTCCCTTCGTCAAGCCGGGCTCAGTTGCGCTCGCGCCCCTCTCCCCCGAACCCCCAGCGCATGGCCGAATTCTCGAACTAAACCGCCGTGGCCGAATCGTGACCGAGGCTTGACCAAATGCTAACGCGCCCTTGCGCTTCCGCTGGTCAACGGGGAATTACGATCCCTATTACAACTCTGTCAGTTAAAAGGAATCGGAGCCATGCGGGCGGACGTTCGGTGTGTTCTTGCGGTGGTCGGGGTCGCTGCGAGCGTGGTTGCGGGGCCGGCTGGCACCAGCGTGGCGGCGGCGAACCTGCCGCATGACTTCACCATCGCGTCGGTCCTGCCGGCGCGGGACGCGACGGTAGGTGTGGCGCACCCCGTGGTGGTGACGTTCGACGCACCTGTCGCCAACCGGCACGCCGCCGAGCGCGCCATCGGAGTCAAGTCGACGCCCGCGATGACCGGGAGATTCGAATGGCTCGACAACAAAGTCGTGCAGTGGGTTCCGGATCACTACTGGCCGGCGCACACCACCGTGGCGCTTGCGGTGGACGGCCAGCCCACGGAATTCAAAACGGGCCCCAAGGTCGTCGGGGTCGCCAACATCACGGACCACACCTTCAAAGTGAGCGTCGACGGGGTCGATGCGACCCCACCGCCCACTCCCCACCACCGTCCCCACTTCGGCGAAGAGGGCATGCTGCCGGCTTCGATGGGCAGGCCGGAATTCCCGACGCCGGTGGGTAACTACACCGTTTTGTCCAAAGACCGCTCGGTGCTTATGGATTCGAGCAGCGTTGGCATTCCCGTCGACGACCCCAACGGCTACATGCTCAACGTCGATTACGCCGTCCGGATCACCAACCGCGGCCTCTTCGTGCATTCCGCCCCGTGGGCGGTCAACTCACTAGGGCTGGAGAATGTCAGCCACGGCTGCATCAGCCTCAGCCCCGAAGACGCCGAGTGGTACTACAACACGGTCAACGTCGGCGACCCGGTGATCGTCAAGCAGGACCTCTGGGAGCGGCCTCCTTCCTGAGGAGGGCCCCACTCAATCACCCTGAGCGCAAGTCCTTTTGGGGCTCGGCCCCTGTCCCTCGCCCGAGTGTGAAGCTAGTTTTCACACTCGCGGTCGACTGTGAAACTAGCTTCACGCTCGACGGCTGAAGAGGCTCAGCCCCCGCATACGAAAGGACCCGCTGGCGACGGCCAGCGGGTCCTTGTCGGTCGAGAGGAGGATCAGTGCGACGGACCGGGGGCGACGGGCTGACCGGGCTGGGGCCCGCCGCTCGGCGCCGGCCCCGTCGGTGCGTCCTTGACGCCGGACATGTCGATGAGCGGGGCACCCGCGACAGCGTCGAGGGGGGCGCCGGCAGCCAGACCACCGAGGGCGACCAGCGGAGCGCCGGCCGGCACCACCGGAGCGATCGGCAACGGCGCGCCCAGCGGCAGCGGCGCACCCAGCGGCAACGGCAACGGTCCGCCCAACGGCACCGGCAGCGGGGCACCCACCGGCAGCGGGCCCGGCACGGCCAGGGGGACACCCGCCATGTCGGTCAGCGGCGCGCTGGCCGTGCAGACCTCCGCGGTCGGCGCACCGCCCGCAGCCGCGGCCCCCCCGGCACCGGCGGCACCGGGTCCGCCGGCTAACGGCGCACCGGCCTCACCGGCCTGCCCCTGGATGCAGGCGTAACCGCCCGTCTTCAGGGGAGCGGCCGCCGCAGCCGGGCTCAATGCAAGTGCGGCTCCGCACAACCCAAGGCTGGCAACTACTTTCACGTTGAACCGATCGACGATCGCCATCAGCGTCGACTCTCCTTTATTCGCGCTCACATAACCATCTGGTGCAGCAGAACCGCGTAGCCGTCTTTCGACGACGAGCCAATTGTGGTCACGCGACATGAAACGCCGGACGCGCCGCACCGCGCCGTTTCCAAACGGTGACGTCACAAGGGCGTCACGGGTGAGAGGCCTTTGCCGAGCGGAGCTAGGGCCCGCCCTTCGAGTCACGTTGAGCCAATTTTTGCGCAGCTCATTCACAGGGAATTTTCGGTGGCACGAGATGTACAGGAGGTTCTATGGAAGTGAACAATAGGGAACTAACGGGTTAACGGACAGGAGAAGGAGCCATGAAAGCACAGCGGCTCTGCAGCCGATTCCTGAGCACAGCGCTGGCGGGGGGCTCACTCGTGGTCGCCGGGGTGATGGCGGCCGGCCCGGCCCAGGCAGACGCGACCACTTTCATCAACGACCTGCACAAAGCCGGCATCCACGCGGTCAGCGGCGGTGACGCGGCGCTGGTCCAGATGGGCCTGAGCGTCTGCCAGCAGCTGTCGTGGGGCGCTCCCCCGTCGCAGATCGAGGGCCTGGCGGTGCAGCGCTCCGACAGCAGGCAAGGCGCCCACGGGATCACCCCGCAACAGGCCGACGCCGTCGTCGAGGCCGCCGTGCAAGATCTGTGCCCGGACGCCTGAGCGAACCTGCGCCACGGGTCTTTGCCGACAATTCATCCTCGGGATCGATCTTCCCAGCGTGTTTCGCCCTGTTTTCGTGTAAGAGTGCATCATCGGCGATCGGGCCCGGCACGAAGGAGAGACACGGATGGCAGCACAGCGGCGCTACGGCCGGTTCATGGGAGCAGCCCTCGCAGGGGGCCCACTTCTGGCCGCGGGGATCGGGTGGGCCAGCCCGGCGCGGGCCGACGCGACTGCCTTCATCAATGACCTGCACAACGCCGGCATCCACGCCGTCAACGGCGGCGACGACGCGCTGTTGCAGATGGGCGCGGACTTGTGCCAACAACTTTCCTGGGGCGCCTCCCCGCAACAGCTGGAGGGGTTGGCGATCCAACGTTCGGACGCCGACCAGGGCACCGGCGGGATCAACGGTCGCCAGGCCGCGGACGTCGTGATTTTTGCCTTGCGCGATCTGTGCCCTAACGCTTAGCGGTGAGCTAAGTTCCGGGGATGGAGCTGAGCGCGCGCAACCTGAGCGCCCTCAACATCCCCGTCCCGGCCTACGACCGCAGCCAAATAGGCGTCGGCATCGTGCATTTCGGTGTCGGCGGCTTCCACCGCTCCCACCAGGCCATGTACGTCGACAGGTTGCTCAGCGATGGGCTGGCCCGGGACTGGGGAATCTGCGGCGTCGGCGTGCTGCCCGGTGACCGGCGCATGCGCGACGTGCTGCGCGCCCAGGACTACCTCTACACGTTGGTCCTCGAACATCCCGACGGCACCCGACAGCCGCGGGTCATCGGCTCGATCGTCGACTTCCGTTACGCGCCAGACGATCCCGAAGCGGTGATCGAACTGCTCGCCGCCCCCACGACCCGCATCGTCTCGCTCACCATCACCGAAGGCGGCTACCGCCCGCCGCTGAGCGACGTGTTCCCCTTGGTGGCAGAAGGATTGAACCGGCGGCGGAAACAGGGCCTGCCCTCCCCCACGATCGTCTCGTGCGACAACATCGTCGAGAACGGGAGCGTGGCCCGGCAGGCGTTCATGTCAAGCGCCGAGCGGCTCGATCCCGCACTCGCGCAGTGGATGTGCGAGCACACCAAGTTCCCCAACTCGATGGTCGACCGCATCACTCCGGTCACCACTGGCGACGTGATCGCCCGGCTGGATTCCGAGTTTGGCGTGCAAGACGCGTGGCCGGTGGTCGCCGAGCCGTTCGTCATGTGGGTCCTCGAGGACGATTTCGCCGACGGCCGGCCGCCGCTGGATAAGGCCGGCGTCCAACTGGTCGACGACGTGTCGCCGTACGAGGCGATGAAGCTGCGGCTGCTCAACGCCAGTCATCAGGGCCTGTGTTACTTCGCCTACCTGGCCGGCTATCGGCTGGTGCACGAGGCCGCCCAGGACCCACTGATTGCCCAATTCCTGGACCGCTACATGGAATCCGAGGCGATGCCGACCCTGGTGCGCGTCCCGGGGTTGACCGACTTCAAAGCCGGGCTCATCCCCCGGTTCGCCAACGCCTACGTGCGCGACACGGTCGCCAGGTTGTGCGCCGACTCGTCCGACCGCATCCCGAAGTGGCTGCTGCCGGTGGTCGCCGACAATCTGCGGCGCGGCGGCCCGGTGCGGCTGGCCGCGGCGATCGTCGCCAGCTGGGCGCGCTACGCCGAGGGCGTCGACGAAGAAGGCCGGCCGATCGAGGTGACGGACCGGCTCGCCGACACGCTCGTCCCGATCGCCCGCTCCCAGCGCGAGGACCCGGCCGCGTTTCTCGCCAACCGTGCGGTGTTCGGTGACCTCGTCGACCAACCGCGCTTCCTCGAGCCGTACCTGTGGGCGCTGGATTCGCTGCACCGGCACGGCGCGCGCGCCACGTTGCGGGCACTCGTCGGGGCCGACGAATGACGCTGGTCGCCGGCATCGACTCGTCGACACAGTCCTGCAAGGTGCTGATCTGCGATGCCGCCACGGGCGAGGTGGTCCGCGGGGGCGCCGCCGCACATCCAGACGGGACCGAAATCGACCCGGCCGCATGGGAAGCCGCCGCCCTGGCGGCTATCGAGGCGGCGGGAGGACTGGACGGCGTCGAAGCCGTCGCCGTCGGCGCGCAGCAGCACGGCATGGTGTGCCTCGACGAGGCGGGCGCGGTGGTGCGGCCCGCGCTGCTGTGGAACGACGTGCGTTCGGCCGACGCGGCGCGCGCGCTCGTCGACGAGCTCGGCGGCCCACACGCATGGGCGCAAGCCGTCGGCGTCGTGCCGCTGGCCGCGATCACGGTGGCCAAGCTGCGCTGGCTCGCCGACCACGAGCCGCGGCACGCGGACCGCACGGCGGCCGTCTGCCTGCCGCACGACTGGCTGACGTGGCGGTTGCGCGAGGACACCGACCCCGCGGCGCTGACCACCGATCGCAGCGATGCCAGCGGCACCGGTTATTACGACGCCGCGAGCGGCGCCTACCGCGTCGACCTGCTCGAGCTCGCCCTGCGCGGCCGCCGCCCGCAGCTGCCCACCGTGCTGGGCCCGTCAGGCGTAACATTAAGTTGCACAACCACATTCGGCGCTGGCCTCGGGGACAACGCGGCCGCGGCGCTGGGCCTGGGCGCCGACGAGGGTGACGTCATCGTCTCCGTCGGGACGTCGGGGGTGGTGGCCGCCGTCACCGCCGACCCGGTCCGCGACGACGCCGGTTTCGTCGCGGGATTCGCCGACGGCACCGGGCGCTACCTCCCGCTGGTGTGCACGCTCAATGGCGCGCGGGTGCTGGAGGCGGCGGCCGCGATGCTGGGGGTCGACCACGACAAATTGTCAAAGCTCGCGCTGGCGGCGCCGCCGGGCAGCGCGGGCCTGGTCCTGGTGCCCTACCTGGCGGGTGAGCGAACGCCTAACCGCCCCAACGCCTCTGGCGCGCTACACGGCCTGCGGGTCGCGAACGCGATGCCGGCCAACCTGGCCAGGGCCGCCGTGGAGGGGCTGCTGTGTGCGCTGGCCGACGGCCTGGCCCATCTGGCCGCCCATGGCGTCGTCACGCGCCGCATCCTGCTGATCGGCGGCGGCGCGCGATCGCGGGCGCTGCGCGAGATCGCGCCCGCGGTGTTCGGCGTACCCGTGCTGGTGCCGGTCCCCGCGCAGTACGTCGCGTTGGGCGCCGCGCGGCAGGCGGCGTGGGCGCTGAGTGGATCGACACGACCGCCCGGCTGGAACCCGCCGCGGACCGACGAATACACCGCCGACGCTGCGCCCGAGGTGCTGGAGCGCTACGCGCAGGTGCGGGACTTGACCGAGGGGGCCTAGTCGCAGGGGCGGAACACCGGAAGCACCCGGTATTTGGCGGTGAAGCTGGCCTTCTCGTATTCGTCGCCGACCTCGCCGTCACACGCGATGACCGTCGGGCCGTCGACCGCGACGAAGCTGAATTCCGGCACCTGCAGCTCGTGATAGAGCGGGCTGCGCTCCAACCGCCCCAGCGCGAGCGCGGTCAGGATCCTGGTCCGCGACCACCTCCGGCCCGCGTCGAGCATGCGGACATCGATCAGTCCGTCGTCCATCCGGGTCCGCCGCGACGGGGCGAACCCGGTCGGCAGGTACAGCGAATTGCCGAGGAAGAACAGCGACGTCAGCAGCGTCTTGTTGTCGTACGAGATACGGACGGGCTGGTCGCGACGCAGCGTGTGCAGCATCGCGTACAGACCCGCCAACGGCTTGCCGATGCGCTTCTCCAGCTTCTCGCGCTGCTGCACGAAGGTCGGATAGGCCCCGATGCTCGCCGTGTTGAGGACCATCTGGCTTTCGTTGAGGCACACCAGGTCCACGCACGACACGCTGCCGCGGCGGATCGCGTCGACCGTCTTGGCCACCGTGTCGCAGCCGATGTCCTTGGCGAAGTGGTTGAACGTGCCGGCGGGAAACACCGCCAGCGGCAGCCCCGACTCGATGGCTACCCCCGCCGCGGCCGCCACCGTGCCGTCGCCACCTCCGACCGCAAGCACCTCGGCGCTCGCGGCCGCGTCGCGCAAGACCTCCGCCGGGTCGTCGTCGGGGCCCAGCTCCCGAATGTCCACCTTCGGCAGCGCCTCGCGTACCTCGTCGACGACGCGGGCGCCGGTGCCGCTGCCCGATTCGGGATTGATCACCAGCACCACTCCGGAACCGTCGGGCCGTTCGGGCGTCTCGACCCGCAGCGGTTCGGTCTTGGGCAGGGCGGTCTCGACGATCGGCGGGACGAGCCGACCGCCCAGTACCGCCAGGCCCGCCCCGATGCCGAACCCGGCGATGACGTCGCCCGGGTAGTGCGCGCCGGTCGCCACCCGCGACAGCCCGACCAGCCCGGCCAGCAGCGCCAGCCCGAAGCCCAGCATCGGATTCTCCAAACCGACCCCCACGGCGAACGCGGCCGCGCTGGCGGAGTGCCCCGACGGGAAGGAATTCGACGTCGGCCGGCGGCGGACCTGCCTGACCAGCGGCACCAATTCGTACCCGGGACGCGGGCGGCGGCGGATGCGTTTGGCGACCTGGTTGGTGACCAGGCTGGTGGCCGCCAGCGTCACGACGCCGCGTGTCGCGCCGCGCTGGGCGCTCGGCTTTCCCGAGGCCATCATGGCCGCGGCGATGGCGAACCACAGCTTCGAGTTGTCGGCCGCCCGGGTCAGCGGCGGCATGACCATGTCCAGCAGCGGGGTGTCGGTCTCGGCGATCGCGTCGAAGATCTCCCGGTCAAGGGTGCCGAGCCCCCGGGTGATCTGTTCGATGCCGCGCGCGCGTCGCTTGGGCCGCCAGTTCATTCGCTACACCCTAAATTGGTTGGCGGACATGGACGCACCGGGCTACTTCGAGGCATGGCGGGACAACGCCGTGCGGCTGGGCGTGTCCTCGGACGTCGTCGCGGAGATCGCTCGGCGGCACGCCATCGTCCCGGACACCTTTCGATCGCTCGGGCGGCTCGCGGAGATCAAGGATCCGGCCGGCAAATCCTTCTTCCTGCTGCCCCGGGGCACCAGCGGTGGCGACGCCCGCGCGGCGGTGCTGAGCACCTACATCCTGAACGCGGGTACCGGCTACGGCAGCAACCGGGCGTGGCGCACCGATTTCCGCCCGACGCCCTACAGTGCGGCGGAAATCACACGGATCATGTTGCGGCAGAACGCAAATAGCTGGACCTACACCCGCGACGTCGGGTTCGTCGA
Source organism: Mycobacterium sp. 852002-51613_SCH5001154 (assembly GCF_001667425.1). Lineage (NCBI taxonomy): Bacteria > Bacillati > Actinomycetota > Actinomycetes > Mycobacteriales > Mycobacteriaceae > Mycobacterium > Mycobacterium sp. 852002-51613_SCH5001154. Next base: position 15,065 of record NZ_LZII01000081.1, read on the forward strand.
CCGCAACGGCGGGCGCCTCGTGACGACGCCCAACGGCATCCTCATGGGCCTGGGCGGCAACTGGATCCAACGGCAGTTCTGCCGGCGGGCCGGCACCACGTGGGGCGACATCTTCATGGTCAACATGGGCGCCGTCACCGACCCCGCCGGCTGGCTTCGCCGCATCATCGAGTCCGGGCACGCCTGGTACGTGCACACCGACGGCAGGCCGGTGGAGAGCCGGCTCGACCTGGACCGGGTGCTGCACCACGAGGAGCGGCACTGCCGGCAGTGGGCGGCGAAGGGCTACGTGGGCATGCTGGCCGATTACGGCCGGGAGCTGGTCCGCGAATACGCCTTCGGCGCGATCAACCGGCTCGAGGAGGAGGCCGGCCTGACCGACGGCGGCTATAGGGCGTCGATCCCGTGGTAGAGCACCATCGCGCCGATCAGGACCAGGACCGCCGCGAGCAGAGCGGCGTTGTTGCGGTCCATCCAGTCTTTGAGCTTCGCGAGCGTGTCGTCGAGACGGCTGCCCGCCGCCGCGTAGGCCAGTATCGGGATCGCGACGCTTGACGCCGCGATGGCGACGAAGAACGCGGCGGCCACCCAGTCACCGACGAGGCCGAGCCCGGCGGTGCCGATGCCCAGCCCGGCCGGGATGCAGATGAGCACCACGTCCGGCCGCACCACGGCCAGCACCGCCCCCATGATCCCGGCCCGGGCCGGGGTGATGGTGGCGAACGAGCGCATCCAGGCCGGCGATTCGGCGTGGCCGTGCCGGTTCAGCCATTTGTAGATGCCGTACACGATCAGCGCCGACCCCAGCACCACGCGCAGCCACGACGACCACCGCGGCGGCGACTTGTCCAGGCCGCCGAGCAGGTGGGAGGCCGCGACGGAAAGCGCGGTCAGCGCGGCGAGGGTCAGCGCCCAGCCGCTGAGAAACGCCAGGCCGCTCGGCCGCGGCCGCGGCGCCTGCAGCACCAGCACCGCCGGGATGACGGTGAGCGGCGACAGCGAGATGACCAGCCCAAGCGGAACGAGCCCCGTGAGCACGGTGCCCCAGCTACCTGCCATGGGCAGCAATCTACAGGGCGCGAATCCCGTTGTAGAGCACCATCAAACCGATCAGGACGAGGATGACGGCGAGCAGGGTGGCGTGGTTTTCCTCCATCCACACTTTGAGGCGTTCCAGCGCATCGTCGAGCCGGTCGCCGGCGCCGGCATACGCCAGGATCGGGATGGCGACCGTGGACGCGGCGATGACGAGAAACACTGCCCCGGCGACCAGCTGGCCGGCCGCCCTGAGGCTGCTGCTGCCGATGGCCAAGCCGGCCGCCGCGCACATGATCAGCACCTCGGGTCGCAGCACCACCAGCACGGCCCCGGTCAGCCCGGCGCGTGGCGGGCTGAGCGTGGAGAACGACCGCATCCAGCGCGGCATGCTGCCGTGACGATGCCGGGTCAGCCACTGGTAGGCGCCCAACGCGATCAGTGCCGACCCCAGCGCCACCCGCACCCACGACGCCCACGTCGGTGGCGCCCGGTGCAGGCCGCCGAGCAGCGCCGAGCCGCTGACGAACGCCGCGGTGAGGGCGGCCAGGCCCAGGACCCATCCGGCGAGGAAGGCGAGACTGGCCGGCCGCGGCCGGGGGGCGTGCAAGACCAGCACCGCCGGAACGACCGTGATCGGCGAGAGCGCGATGACGGCCGCCAGCGCGATGAGCTTTGTCAGTACGGAACCCCAACTTGCGTCCACGGGCAGCCATCATCGCATTGGCCCGACGCGGCCGCAGGGGTCCGGCGTAAGCGCCGCCCTCAGAACGGCTTTCGGCGCAAGGTCCAGGCGGGCACCCAGTGCGTCACGGTTTTGCGCTGGGAGCCGTAGACGACCGGGTAGGTCACCAGCCCCCACCAGTCGCCCTGCTCGCAGAGACCCCAGCAGCTGAGCAGGCCCTCGACGACCTTGTGCAGTTGCAGCCCGTTGGGTTGATACCGGCCGGAGCGGTGCGGCTCACGCGGGAAGAGCACCGTCAGGTCCACCAGGACCGTGATCGGCGGGCGCACGACCCGGAACGGGCTGCGGACCGGTTGGCCGTTGTACCCGATGGACGCGAACTGCCCCATCGATCGATCATACGTTCGAATAGCCGAGGTTTGCCGGATTCTCCGTTTTCGATCCCGCGCCCGGGCCGGTCGATATAGTCGGCTCAGCTACGAAGGGGAGGTCCAGATGAAGATGGCTTGCGCCGCTGGTCTATTGGCGTTTGCCGGGCTGCTCACCACCGGGGTGGGTGTGGCCAGTGCCGACGAGGTAGAGGTCGAAGGCAACTACTCGAGCCAGTCCGGTTGCGAGGCGGATGCCCCGCACGTGGAGATCACGCACAACGACCACCTGTACACCCATTGGGACTGTCGCCTGGGCTCCGACGGGTTCTGGCACGTGTGGTTGCTCAACTGACCGTCGACCAGCGACGGACCGGGGATCTGCTTCTGGCACCATAGCGACGTGCGGAACCCGCTTCGCCGCCCGCCGGCCGGGCTGGACCCGCTGCTGGTCGGGGTGCTCGCCGTCGCGGTGAGCATGGGCGGCGCAGGCCGCCCGTCGTTCTGGTACGACGAGGCCGCCACCATCTCGGCCGCATACAGTCGATCGCTCGCCCAGTTGTGGCGGATGCTGGGCAATGTCGACGCCGTGCACGGCCTGTACTACCTGCTCATGCACGCCTGGTTCCAGGTTTTCCCGCCCACCGAGTTCTGGTCGCGCGCGCCCAGTGGCCTGGCCGTCGGGGGCGCCGCCGCGGGAATCGTGGTGCTGGGCAAGCAGTTCTCGTCGCGCACCGTCGCGGTGGCCTCGGGCGTCTTCTGCGCCGTCTTGCCGCGGACAACGTGGGCGGGCATCGAGGCCCGCCCCTACGCGCTGTCGATGATGGCCGCCGTGTGGCTGACGGTGTTGCTCGTACGCGCCGCACGCCGCGACTCCGGTTGGCTGTGGGCGGCCTACGGCCTCGCCTTGATCTCGTCGATTGCGCTCGACGTGTACCTCGCACTGTTGGTCGGGGCGCACTTGACGCTGGTCATCGTGTCCCGTGGCGCGCGAAGGGTTTTGCTGCGGTTCACGATTGCGGCGACCGCCGGGGTCTGCGCCATGGCGCCGTTCTTGGTGACGGTCGCCGGGCAGGCGCATCAAATCAGCTGGATCGCACCGATCGGTCGCCGGACGCTGGAAGACGTTGTGGTGCAACAGTATTTCGAACGCAGCCCCCCGTTCGCCGTGCTGTCGGCGCTGGTGATCGCGGGGGCTATTGCGTTGTGGCTCAGCAAGTCCGCGCGACCAGCGCGCGGCGATGGGCAGCTGCTGGGCCTCGCGGTCGCGTGGATCGCCCTACCGACCGCGGCCATCCTGATCTACTCGGCGCGGGTGCACTCGATTTACACACCGCGCTACCTGACGTTCACGGTGCCGGGAATGGCGCTGATCCTGGGCGTCTGCGCCGCCGCGGTGACCATCCGGCCCTGGCTGACGGCGGCCGTCGTCACCCTTTTCGCCGTCGCCGCCGCCCCGAATTACCTTCTAGTGCAGCGAAACCCGTACGCCAAGTACGGGATGGACTACAGCCAGGTGGCGGATCTGATCACCACCCAGGCGGCGCCGGGCGATTGCCTGCTGGTGAACGACACCGTGACATTCATGCCCGCCCCGATGCGGCCCCTGATGGCGGCGCACCCCGATGCCTACCGCAAGCTGATCGACCTCACGCTGTGGCAGCGGGCGACCGACCGCAACGACGTCTTCGACACCAACCTGATCCCCGAGGTCGTCGCCGCGCCTCTCAGCCATTGCCGCGTGGTCTGGATCATCACGCAGGCCGACGAATCGATGCCCGCCCACGATCAGGGCCCGGCGCTGCCGCCCGGTCCGCGCTACGGGGCGACCCCCGCCTTCGCGGTGCCGCACGATCTGGGCTTCCGGCTCGTCGAGCGCTGGCAGTTCAACCTGGTGCAGGTGTTCAAAGCGACGCGGTGATCACCAGATGCGGATGTAGTCGACCAGCATGGACGCGGGGAAGGTACCCGCCGCCGGATCGCCGGCGCCCACCCCGCCGACGGCGAGGGTGAACATGGGCGTCATCCAATAGCCGGGGAGGTTGAACGGCCACCGGAAGTCGTCGGGAGCGCCGCCGTGGACGTGGATGGGCTTGTTGGGGACCTTGAAGTACTCGGCGCCGTCTCGCGAGAACTCGAAACCCTCTTCGCCCCAATGCATTCGCCAGGTGTGCCAGCCGCCGTCGACCAGGCCGGGGATGGACTTACCCTCCCAGGTCTTGCCGTTGGACGCCGCGTGGACGGTGGTGCCCGGGGCCCACTGCCCGTTGCCGTACCACTCGAAGATGTCCACCTCGCCGTCTGGCAGCGGGTCCTCGTTGACACCCCAGAACGAGGGCCACAGGCCGGGATACAGGCAGTCGAGCTTGATCCGCGCTTCCCACGTCTGATTGATCATGCTCCGGAAGTTGCCGCGCAGCTTGCCGCTGTAATAGGTGTTGTTCAGCAGATCGTGGGTGGCGCACAGGACGAGGTTGGAGTGCCCGTCCTGGAACACGTTTTGGCGGTCGTCGCGATAGATGCCCTCGACCGGCGGGAAGACGTCGTCCTGCCAGGTCTGGATCGTCCACTTGCCGGGATCGGGGGGCGAGCCCGCCGGCCCGTCGAACTCGTCGGCGAAGATGTACGGGCCACCCGGACCGGCCGACGGCGGCGCCTGGGGCGCCGAGGGTGTGGCCCAGGCACCCGGCAGGCGCATCGCAGCCCCCAGCATGCCGAGCCCCGAGATCAACATCATGCTGCGACGATCCATTTGCAACCCACCAATCGTGAAAGCCGTGTGTCAACCCAAGCCCGCCACCCCAGGCAACTTTTGCAAACGGTGTTATGAAACCACGCGGCGGGGTGCCGCGCAGCCCACACCCGGCCCGTGGCGGCGAGTTTTTCCGCGCGGAGAAGGGTGCCGACTCAGCCGGAAGCAGGTTCGCTGAGCTTGACCAGCGTCTTGCCGATGTTGACTCCGGTGAACAGGCCATTGAGGGCGTCTACGCACGATTCGATGCCGTCGAAAATGGTTTCCCGGTGCTTGAGTCGGCCCTCGGCCTCCCACTGCCGGAGCGCGGCGAACGCCTCGTCGAAGCGGCCCCACTGGTCGAGGGCGTTGAACCCCTGCATCAAGGCGGTCTTGGACAGCAGGTTCACGTAGTTGGCCGGCCCCGGGTGCTCGCCGGTGAGGTAACTGGAGATGACGCCGCACAGGACGACGCGGGCACGCGGGGCCAAGCGGCCCAGCACCGCGTCGAGGATCGGCCCGCCGACGTTGTCGAAGTACACGTCGACGCGCCGCGGGCAGTGTTGCTTGAGCGCCGCCGCGAGGTCGTCGTTCTTGTAATCGATGCAGGCGTCGAACCCGAAGTGCTCCACCACCGCCCGGCACTTCTCCGGCCCGCCCGCGATGCCCACCACCCGGGAGCCGGCGATCTTGGCGATCTGGCCCGCCACCGATCCGGTGGCGCCCGCGGCCGCCGAGACCACGACCGTTTCCCCGGCCTTGGGCCGCCCGATGTCGGTCATCCCGAAATACGCGGTGGCGCCGGTCGGCCCGTACACCGACATGATCGCCAGTTGGTCGTCCTCGCCCGGGATGGGCGTGCTGAACAGGTCGTCGCGGATGATCGCGTACTCGGAGAAGCCGGTCAGCGTGGTGACGACGTCGCCGACGGCATAGGCATCGCAGCGCGACGCGACCACCTCGCCGATCCCGGCCGCGCGGATGACCTCGCCCAGCTGCACCGGCGGAAGGTAGCCCGGCTGGTCGTCGAGCCACGTGCGGGCGGCGGCGTCGATCCCTACGTAGGTGGTGCGCAGCAGCGCCTCCCCGTCCGCCGGTTCGGGCGCCGCGGTGGTGACCAGCTCCGTGTCACCGGGCTGAACAAGCCCCGTGGGGCGGCGACGCAACAACACCTGACGGTTCGGCAACTCGGGCACGATGCAGAAACTACCGAACCGCCCGAAATCAGCCGCGGGAATGGCATATTCAATCGATGGCAGCAGACGACGACCCGGAGGAGCGGATCCGGGAACTCGAGCGCCCGCTCGCCGAGGCGGCGCAGGCATCCGAAGCGGGTAGTGCGCATCCCGCCGGCCAGGCCTATTCGCCCGGGCCGCCGGGCCCTCCGCCGCCACCGCCCGCGTGGACCTACGGCGGCGCGCCGCCGCAGCGTCCCTCCGGCAATCGCATGTGGTGGATCCTGGGCACGGTCATCGTCATCGGCATGCTGGCCCTCGCCGGCGGCATCGCCGCCTTCGCGGCCCACCAACTTTCCGGTGTCCGCTCGATCATCAGCTCCCCGCCGACCATCACCTTCGGTCCCCCGGGTGGCACCGCACCGTCGACCACCCGGACCACAACACCCGGGCCGTCGACCTCACCGGTACCGGCGCCGGGCGACAAGATCAGTGTCTCCGGGGTCGGCGAGAACCGGACGATCGCGTGCAACGACAACATCGTGATCGTCCGCGGCGTGTCCAACACGGTGGTGATCAGCGGCCACTGCGCGAGCCTCACCGTGTCGGGCATGCAGAACCAGGTCACCGTCGACGCCGTCGACAGCATCGACGCCTCCGGCCTGAACAACAAGGTCACCTACCACTCGGGCGCGCCGAAAGTCAGCAACGCGGGTAGCGCGAACGTCGTCCAGCAGGGCTGAGATTCAGGAAGGCTCGCCGGGTTCCTCGTCAGGGGAATCGTCGTCAAGAACGCTGACCGCGATGCCGTAGGGCAGGAACCGCACCTTGCGCTGGGGGTCGACGTTGTTCTTGTTGGCCCGCAGCGCGTCGAGCTCGGTCGCATAAACCTGTTCGACGTGCGCGCCGCCGTTCGCGTCCACCGTGTAGATGGCCCAGACCCCGTCTCCGGCCTCGCCGGTGGTCTCGGGCTCCTGGCGGGGGCGCCGCGACAGGTCTTCGAAGAGCGACGACCACCCGGTCCGGGCTCCTGGCGCCGCGACAAACTTGCTGACCCGCTCGAACATGTCGCGCAGCCCCTCGCTGCCCTCGCGGATCACTCGATCGAACTCGTCGGGATCAAATCCGAACGCACCGTATTCGCCCACGCGACCTCCTCGCCGCTCATGTCGTCACCGCCCAGTGTGCGCGCACTCGCGGCCGGGCGCCACGCCCTTACGGCGCCGGCGGCGGGGGCGGCGCCGGCGGGGTGATGGGAATCGGCACCGTGACGAACGGGAAATGCAGGTACATCGTCACCGGCGGCTGCGCGGGCGCGGCCGGTGGCGGAGGCGGCGGGGCCGCCGGTGACGATGTACCTGCAG
>NZ_LZII01000082.1:0-26529 GCF_001667425.1 Mycobacterium sp. 852002-51613_SCH5001154
GCCTGGCCGGGCGTCGTGGTGGACCGTTGGGCGGCCGGGCGGGGGGCTGCCGCCCGGCGGGGACGGAGATACCGCTGCGACCGCAGAGACTCCCGGCGGCAGTCCCGCCTCACGCAGGCCGGGGCCGGTCCCCACCGGAACCACCAGCAGGGTCACCGCGGCGGCGCTGGCCACCGTCGCCGCCGCCAGCGGCAGCAGCGGCACTCGCGCGGGCCGCCAGCGCCGGATGGGTTGCTCGATCAGCCACCACGACGCCGCGGCCAGCACCACCGTCGCGCCGCACCGGGCGGCGAAGAGTGGCAGTCCACTCCAGCCGGTGCGTTCGCCGTTGAGCGCCAGGAAGATCGGCCAGTGCCACAGATAGACGCCGTAGGAGATGGTGCCCAGCCACACCAGGGGTGGTGCGGCCAGGACGCGGGCTACCGGTCCCCGCTGTTCCAGGGCCACCGGCGCCACCACGAGGACGGCGGCGATCGCAACCCCGATGAGCAGCCCGTGGCGGAACTCGCCGCTGCTGCCGGTGGCGTAATGGGTCGCCGCCGCGAGGCCCGCCAGGCCGGCGAGCGGTAGAACGCGCGCGACCCGCCGGGCCCACCGGGTCCGGATCAGGCACCAGCCCCGGTTCAGCGACGGCCAGTCGCGGACCAGCAGGGCCGCCGCCGCGGCGCCGGTCAGCAGCGCCTGCGCGCGGGTGTCGGTGCCGAAATAGACTCGGTCGCGGGTGTCGTCGGACACCATCCCCATGGCGATCGCGGCCGAAGCCAGCGCCCCCACGGTGGCGATGACGAACATGGCGAAGCGGACTCCGCCCACGGTGGCCCGGGTGGAGCGGCGCCTGGCCCGCGCGGCCAGCAGCAGCGTCACCGCGATCAGCAGCACCGGCCACACGAAGTAGTACTGCTCCTCGACCCCGAGCGACCAGGTGTGCTGCAGCGGCGAGGGCGGGGCGCCCTGCGTGAAGTAGTCGGTCTTCTGGGCGACGAACCGCCAGTTCGCCATCCATACGAACGCCGCGATGGCGTCGTCGCGCAGGCCGGTGAGGGACCGATCGGGAAGCAGTTGGCGGGCCGCCGCCACGGTGAGCACCATCAACATCAGGGCCGGCAGCAACCGGCGCGCACGGCGAATCCAGAAGCCGGTCAGCTCAATCCGGCCGGTGCGTCCCAGCTCGTCCAAAAGCAGCGAGGTGATCAGAAACCCGCTGAGCACGAAGAAGACGTCGACGCCGATGAATCCGCCGCTCACCCCGGGGATGCCGCCATGGCCGACCAGCACCAACGCGACCGCTATCGCGCGTAACCCGTCGAGCGCGGGAATGCCGCTGCGCCGCTCCGGCTTGTCCCAGATCGCCAGCCGACCGGCCCTGCGCACGGGAGCGACCCAGCGGGGCTGCCGAGCACGACAGGCCGGCGCGGGATTGGTCCCGCCCGGCTCAGCGCTCGCGGTTAGCGCGCCCTGACCACCATGTCGCCCGGCGCCATAGTTGATGCCGATACGTCGCTGCCCCTCCTCTTGATCGGAGCCAGCTTAAAGGCGACGCGGCCGGATCGACCGGAGACACGCGAAGACCTGCTTCGCTTTTGGCCGGTGTCGCGCGTGCTATACGGGCCCGGCCGGTTTCACGTCGGCGTTCACGTCGACCAGGGCCAGCCCGAGCTCCTCGAGTACCTCTTCGGTATCCGCGCCGAGCTCCGGGGCCGGCCCGGCGACGCGGCCCGGCGTGCGGGAAAACCAGGTCGGCACACCGGGGAACCGCACCGGGCCGTGCTGCGTGTGCACGGTCTCGAAAAAGCCGACGGCGTTGAGGTGCTCGTCGTCGAACAGGGTCGCCGGGCTGGCCAGCGACGCGGCCGGTATCTCGAGTTCGCGGAACAGATCCAGCCACTCCTGCGTCGTCCGCTGCGCCATCGTCTCGGCCAGCAGCGCGTACACGGCGTCGATCTGGCGCGCGCGCCGCTCGAGTGTGGCGTACAGATCGCTCTGCCACGGGGGCCGCACCGCGGCCATGAAGGCGGCCCAATGCTTGTCGTTGTAGATCAGCGCGGCGATGTAGCCGTCACTGGTGCGGTACGGCCGCCGGTTCGGCGCCACCGTCCGCGGATACACCGCGGGGCCCAGGGGCGGATCGAACATGGCGCCGTTGGCGTGTTCGACGAGCATGAACGACGCCATCGTCTCGAACATGCCGACTTCGACCTCTTGTCCCTCACCGGTGCGCTCGCGATGGAACAGCGCCATCATCGTGGCATAGAGCGCGGTGAGGCCGGCGACCTTGTCGGCCATGATCGTTCCGACGTAATTTGGTTCACCCGTCAACTGCTCTTGGACGAACGGCAACCCGCACGCGGCCTGGATGGTGTCGTCGTAGGCGGGCAGGTCCCTGTTGGGGCCGCGCCGGCTGTAGCCGTAGCAGTTGGTGTAGACGATGCCCGGATTGATCGCCGCCACCTCGTCGTAGCTGAACCCCAGCCGAGCAACCGCTTTGGAGCGCATCGAGTGGATGAAAACGTCGGACCGTTCGATGAGCGCGCGCAGGACGGCCTTGCCCGAATCCGACTGCAGGTCGACGGTGATCCCCCGCTTGCCGCGGTTGACATTGACGAAGACGCCACCCATGCCCCGGGCCGGCCCGACCGACACATAACGCGTGTCGTCACCTTGCGGGGGTTCGACCTTGATGACGTCGGCGCCCATGTCTGCCATGATCTGCGTGCAGTAGGGACCCATCACCATCGCCGTCAGGTCGACGACGCGCACGCCCGTGAGCGGGCCGGGCCCGCGGCTAGACATTGCGCACGCCTTCGTTGCGCGCCGCGGTTCCGAAGCTGTAGCGGATGTGCTCGCCGTGACCGTCGGGCACGACGGGAAACACCAGGGGCGCGGCCAGATAGCGGACGGCGTCGATCTGCTCGGCCACGTCCTCGATCGACCATGACGATCGATGCACGCCGGGGGTCTCGGCGATCACCGCGCGGGCCACGCGGCCGGCGATGGCAACCAGGATCTCGCCGGTGACCGGGCAGCTTTCGTGTGCCAGCAAGCCCACCACGGGCGCAACCAGCTCGGTGCCCATCGGCGGATAGGCCGAGATATCCAGTCCCTCGGCCATTCTCGTCACCGCCGACGGCACGATGACGTTGCAGAGCACCCCGTCGACCGCGCCTTCCAGCGCGACGACGTTGGACAGACCGAGCAGGCCCGCCTTGGCGGCGGCATAGTTCGCGACGCCGTGGTTGCCGTACAGGCCGCCGATCGACGAGGTCAACACGATGCGGCCGTAGTGGGCGTCGGACATGAGTGGGAACGCCGGCCGCACGACGTGGAAGGCGCCCCGCAGGTGAACGTCGACGACGGCATCGAAGTCCTCGTAGCTCATCTCCTTCAGGGATCCCCGCCGGACGTTGCCGGCGTTGTGGATCAAGATGTCGATGCGTCCGTAGTTGTCCAGCGCGGCTTGGATGATCGCCTGGCCGCCCTGCGGCGTGATGACCGATTCGGTGCACGCGACCGCGTCGCCGCCCGCGGCCCTGATCTCGCTCACCACGTCGTGCGCGGGACCGGCGTCGGCGCCCGAGCCGGTCAGTGCGCCCCCGGTGTCGTTGACCACGACCTTGGCTCCGCGGGCGGCCAACAGCAGCGCGTACTCGCGGCCCAGCCCCCGGCCGGCGCCGGTCACCACCGCCACCCGATTGTCGAATCTCAGTTGCGCCATTACGATCCCAGCACTAGGCCGTCCAGGTCACCCTTGGCGCGCCATTCGGCCAGCAGGTCACTGAAGGCGTAGAACCCCGGCCCGTACGGTTCGCCGAGGTGGGAGCGGATGCCCTCGCCACCGCCGCCACCTTCGTTGTTGTAATAGCCCGGCGTGCACTCCATGTCGAATTGGCTGTTGTCGATCGCCGTGTCCCTGACCGTCTGGCACCACTGGTCTTGGGCGGCCTCGCTCGGTTCGACGACGGTCGCGCCGCGGGCCAGGGCCTCGGAAATGATGTAGGCGATGTGCTCGCCCTGCAATTCATAGTTGGCGGCGATGTTCGCGGAGATGCCCACCTGGGTGAACCCGGTGAAGAACTGGTTGGGAAAGCCGCGGCTCGTCATCCCGTGCAACGTCTGGTACCCGTCGTGCCAGTAGTCGAAGAGCGACACCCCGTCGCGGCCTTCGATCGCGTCGATGGAATACCGGCGGCTGATCTCGGTCGTGATCTCGAAGCCACTGGCGTAAATGATGCAGTCAACCTCGTACTCAATACCGTTGGCCACCAATCCATTCGCGGTCGCCCGCTCGACGCCCTTGCTGGCCGACACATCGACCAGGGTCACGTTGGGACGGTTGAAGGTCTGCAGGTATTCGTCGTTGGTGGTCGGCCTCTTGCACAGGAACCGGTAGTAGGGCTTGAGCGCTTCGGCGGTCGCGGGGTCCTCGACCAGGCTCTCGACCCTGCGCCGGAGCCGCTCCATCACTTTGAAGTCTTCCTCGTCACGGATGGCCATGAACTGCTCCGGCGTCATGGCGGCCGGATCGGCCAGCGCGAGGACCCGCGCCGCGGTGTTGCGGCCCAGCTCGGTCCAGAAGTCGCAGACCAGATCCGGCTGGCCCAGCGCCATCCCCTCGAATGTCCAGGCATGGAAGTTGCGCTGCCGCTCCTTCTGCCAGCCCGGCTTGAGCGTCTTCACCCACTCCGGATCGGTCGGCGCGTTGTTGCGCGCACCGACGGAAGAGGGCGTGCGCTGAAAGACGTAGAGGTGCTTGGCATGCCGGCCCAGGAACGGCACGATCTGGATGGCCGTCGCCCCGGTGCCCACCACCGCGACGCGTTTGTCGGCGAGCTTGTCCAGCCCACCGGATGTGTCCCCGCCGGTGTACTCGTAGTCCCAGCGCGAGGAGTGGAAGCTGTGGCCCTTGAAGTCGTTGATTCCCGGTATGCCGGGCAGTTTGGGCCGGTGGAACGGCCCCGAGGCCATCACCACGAAGCGCGCCCGGATGTCGTCGCCGCGGTCCGTGCTGATCCGCCAGCGCTTGCCGGGCTCGTCCCAGTGCAGCTCGCGGACCTGGGTGGAGAAGATGGCCGAGTCGTAGAGCCCGTAGTGCTTCCCGATGCGCCGGCAGTGGTCGTAGATCTCGGCACCGTCGGCGAACTTCTTCGACGGAATGAAGTTGAGCTCCTCGAGAAGAGGTACGTAGCAATAGGACTCGTTGTCGCACTGGATGCCCGGGTACCGATTCCAGTACCAGACCCCGCCGAAATCGCCGCCCAGCTCGACGATGCGGACGTCGTCGACGCCGGCCTTCTTCAGGTAGGCGCCACATAGCAGGCCACCGAAGCCGCCGCCGATCACGGCGACGTCGATGTCCGCCGAGATCGGGTCCCGCACCAACGGCGGTGAATGCGGATCGGTTTCGTAATATCCGGCGAAGTCGTCGACGAGTTCGACGTACTGCTTGGATCCCTCCGGGCGCAGCCGCTTCTCGCGCTCCCGGCGGTACTTCTCGCGCAGCGCCTCGAAGTCGACGTCGTCCGGCGTCTGCGATGGCGGGCAATCCGGGTTGGTCATGCCAGGGCGTTCTCCGGTAGGGCCGCGGCGTGCAGGGGTGCGTCCATCTTCTGCACGGCGGGCAGCACCTCCTTGGCGAACAGTTCGGTGCTGGCCATCGCTTCGGCGTAGGGCATGGTGCCGAACTGCGGGACGATCGTGAGCTCCGCGAACGAACACGCCTCCTGGGCGGCCTTGATCCGGTTGAAGATCTCTTCCGGCGTCCCGATCAGCAGGTTGGACGCGTGGTAGCCCGGCGTCTTGGACGGGCCGGCCTTGGCGTCACCGGTGACGGACGACGCGAGGACGGCCGTCGCGGTCGCCTCCCGCGCGGCGTAGGCCTCGTAACCCTTGACGCCCTTAAAGTTTGAGGCGTCGGCGAACCCGTAGTGCACGGTGACGTCGCGGTTGGCCGTCCAGATCCACTCTTCGGATGCCGCGGGGTCTTCGGTGGTGCAGTACATGAACATCACGTTCTTCGGCTGGCAGGGCGGCAGGCCCTCCTCCTTGCGGAACGTGTTGACCTTCTGCACTTCCCGTCCGGCGTCCTCGATCGGCTTGTTGCCGACGAAGAGCGGGACCATGCCGCGGCGGGCCAGGATCTCCAGCGACTCGGCGGTCGAGGACGAGCTGTAGATGCGTGAGAAGAGGTCGCTGCTAAGCGGTTCGGGGCGCAGTGACATCTCGGGGACCTTGAAGATCTCCCCGTCGTAGGAGAATCGCTCACCGGAGAACGCCAGCTGCAGGATGTCAAGGGTCTCGTTGAACCGCTGCCTGCTCTCCTCCCGCGGCACGCCGACGGCGTCGAACTCTCCCTTCGAGACCCCGCGACCGATCCCGATTGTGGTGTAGCGGCCGTTGGAGAGGATGTCGAGGTAGGCGATTTGGTGCGCGAGCCGGACGGGATGCCACCACGGCGCGACGACGACGAAGGTGCCCAGGGCGACCCGCTCGGTGCGGCCGGCGAAATAACTGAGTGCCTGAATGGGGTTGGGCGTCAAGCCATATGGCGTCCCGCAGTGCTCCGGCATCCAGATGCCGTCGAACCCGAGCGGCTCGGCCAGGTCGGCGATCGCCAGCGTCGCCTGGACGCACTCCCAGTCCGGGGTGGCCGGCGGCCGGCTGAAATCTTCGGCGAGCACGCGGTCCCAGTCGTGGGAGTTGTGTGCGCCGAAACCAAGATTGACCTTCATCGTTGTATCTCCGTTGCTAGTTCCTTCGGGGCACCGGTGCCCAGGTACCGGGCGAGGTTGCGGTGCAGGTTGGCGGTGCTGCGTTCCATGTACGGGTTGGGCTTGGGGCCGCGGAAGCCGTACGACTTCATGCCTTGCTGGACGGCGGCCATGTTGGAGAAGTCCTGGGGCAGCACGCTGCGCCAGTTCGGATCATCCGGCGGTGCGTACACCCATTCGGTTTGCGGCTCTTCGCCTTTGGGGTAGAGCTCGTAGCACGAGGCTTCGAAGATGCACTTGTCGGGGTCGTAGCCGAAGGGGCGGGCGCTGTAGCACAGCGCGGTGGTCAGGCCCTGGCCGATCTGGAAGTTCGGGAAGATCTGCCACGCGGTCCCGCTCTTGGCCAGGTGTTCGGGGTCGATGGTCGGCCACTCGACGCCCCGCGCGGCGTCGTCGCGCCGCGCCGACGACAGCCAGTGCTCGAGCACCCGGCCGGCCGGGGTGTCCGCGGGCAGTTCGTCGACCAGCCGGCGCGCCGCCTCCACCAGGGTCCTGGTGGTGGTGGCGTTGGTTTCCTCCAGCGTGTAGACCTGCATCTCGGCCGTCGAAATCCGCGGGTCCGCACCGGTGCCCAGGCGGATCTTCGATTTGGTCTCTTCGAGCTCCTTGGGCGCGTCGTAGCCGATGTTGCTGTGCTTGCCCTGCGCCATCGCCCAGCCGCGGAAGTTGCCGAATTTGTTGAACTGCGGATGAGTGGTGGCGACGTGGTAGGTCTCGTTGAAGGCCTCCATCGCGACCTTCCAATTGCATTCGAAATGCAGCCATTTCCGCCATTTGCAGCGCATGTCCTGCAGGCGGAACGGGTCGAGCATGGTCGCGGCGGGCTCGAGGTAGTCCCGCAACGGCTCGCACGCCGGATCCATGTTGATCCAGACCCAGCCGCCCCAGGTGTCGACGTTGACCGGCGCCAGGTGGGTGTTCTCCGGCGTCAGGGCGCCCTGCCAGTCCTGCCGCTCGGGGACGTGGGTGCAGGCGCCGTCCTGGTCGTAGGTCCACCCGTGAAACCCGCACACGAACGACTTCTTGTGGCCGCAAGCGTTTCTCGCGCCGTCCGGGGTGTCGACCAGCCTGCGGCCGCGGTGCACGCACACATTGTGGTGAGCCTTGAACGTGTCGGATCCGGTGCGGATCACGACGACGGAGTCGTCCAGGATGTCGTAGGTGAGGTAGCTGCCGACCTTGGGCAGGTCTTCCACGCGCCCGACTTGCTGCCACACCTTGCGCCAGAGCTTGTCGCGCTCGGCGCGCAGGTATTCCTCGGAGAGGTAGGCCTCCACCGGGATCGTGACCGGTTCGGTCAGCTCCTCAGGCGCGGCCGCGCCGTTCTGTGTCATCGGGTCCCTCGCTTTCTACCCGTCCCAGCGCGTGATCGCCGCGCGGAATGTTTCGTCCTTGAGGAACACCGAGGTGTTGTCGGCGCCCAGGTGCCCCCACTTGAGGTTCAATCCGCCGTCCACCAGGAGTGTCTGTCCGGTGATGTAGCTCGACAGGTCCGACAGCAGGAAGAGGACCGCGCCGGCCACCTCCGCGGGCCGCCCGCGGCGACCCATCGCGATGGCGCGGCGGTCGCGTTCGGGATCGGAGTCGACATAGGTGCCCGACGCGGGTGTCTCGGTCACGCCCGGCGCCACGGCGTTCACGCGGATCGGGGACGCGCTGTCGGCCAGTTCGAGCGCCATGGTGCGGGTTGCCGCCACGATCGCGGCTTTGGCCGTGCCGTAGGCGATGTGGAACGGCGCCGCGTTCATGCCGCTGATCGACGAGATCGACACGATGGAGCCCGGACGGTCGTGGCCCTTCAGTTCCGCGGCCACCGCCTGACTCATGAAGAACATCGTTTCGAGGTTGCGGGTGAACAGGTCGCGCCAGTCGGCGCGCGTCACCCGGGTCAACGGCATCCACGTCGACGGGTCCGCGCCGCCGGCGACGTTGACCAGCCCGTGCAGTTCACCGTCGGCCCCCCGCACGGCGTCGATCGTTGCGCGCACCCCGTCTTCGGTAGCGGCGTCGGCCGCGACGGGCACGACGGCCAGGCCCTCGGCCTGCAGCGGCCCGAGGTGCCGGTCGAGGTTGTCCTGCCCCCGGCTCACCGCGACTACGGTCGCGCCGGCCTCGGCGACCATGCGGGTGACGATGGTCCCGATGCCACCGCCAGCCGCGCCGGAGACCACGACGATGCGCCCGTCCAGGCTCAGCAGGCCGCCTACCATCGGGTCAACCAATTGTCCGGACAAGATAATGATGTGCACTCATCAGAGAGCATGATTCTCTCGGGTATGGCGGCCCGTCAAGTGCCGGATCGAATCGGACGAAGGCTATTGTCTGGACTATTGGTCGATTGCTAACGTGCGAGCGGTGATGGCCGGATTGTCACAGTCGCAGGGTCGCTTCTCCCCCGAGCGGGCGCCGAGCGTGGCCGATGGCTTCCGTCTCGCCCGCCTGACGCCCCCGAGCCGGCTCTTCGGCGCGAACGGCCTGCGCACCGGCCCGGACGGCCGCATCTACATCGCCCAGGTGACCGGCAGCCAGATCAGCGCCCTCGACCCGGCGACCGGTCGGCTGGACGTCGTCAGCGCCAAGGGCGGCGACATCATCGCGCCCGACGACGTGGCCTTCGACCCGGACGGCAACCTGTTCGCGACCGAGGTCATGGACGGCCGGGTGAGCGTGCGCGATCCGGCGGGCCGCACCCGGGTGCTGCGCGACGACGTGCCGTCGGCCAACGGCATCACGTTTTACCGGGACCGGTTGTTCATCGGCGAATGCCGCGACGGGGGCCGCCTGCTCGAGCTCGACCCGGCGGGCGGCGCGGCGCGGGTGCTGCTGGAGAACGCGCCGTCGCCCAACGCGATGGAGGTCGGGCCCGACGGCATGCTGTATTTCCCGCTGATGGGGGCCAACGAGATCTGGCGCATCGACCCCGGCGGCGGCGACCCCGAGCGGGTGGCCGGTGACCTGGGTGTCCCCGACGCGGTGAAGTTCGATTCCCGCGGGCGCATCGTGTCGACGCAGGTGCACAGCGGCCAGGTGCTGCGCATCGATCCAAGCAACGGCGACCGGACCGTGCTGGCCACGCTCAATCCCGGACTGGACAACCTGACGTTCCTCGGTGAGCGGTTGTTCGCCTCGAACTTCACCGGCGAGATCACCGAGATCCTCGGCGACGGCCGTACCCAGACCGTCCTGCCGGGCGGGCTGAATTGGCCGCTGGACCTGGCGGTCGGTTCCGACGGCAATCTCTACATCGCCGATGGGACGTACTTTTATGCGCTCCTCTCCGACGGTTCGTTGCGAACCGCCGGAATGCTTTTCAGCCCGGGCTATCCGGGCTTCCTGCGCGGGATTGCCGCCGTGGCCGACGGCGAGTTCGTCGTCACGACATCCAACGGGCAGGTGGCCCGCTATCGACCGGCCGGCGGCGAAAGCCAGGTGCTGGCAGAGGGTTTCGATCAGCTCTACGGGGTTGCGGTCGCCCCGGGTGGTGCCGTGCTGACGGCGGAACTGGGCGCGGGACGGGTGCTGTCCATCCGGTCGGGCGCGGTCGAGGTGGTCGCGACCGGGCTCAGCGAACCGGTTGGGGTGGCCATCGCCCCCGATGGGGGATGCCTGGTCTCCGAGGCGGGCGCCGGGCGAGTGGCCCGACTGGGCGGCGCGGGCGGCACGGTATGCGACGGCCTGCAGCGGCCCCAGGGCATCCTGGTGCGCGACGGGCAGCTGTACGTCGTGGACGCGGGCGCCAAGCAGTTGGTCGCCGTCGACCTGGACACCGGCGCGCGCCGCACCATCGCGTCGGGCCTGCCGGTGGGTGCGCCGCCCGGCGTGACGCCCAAGCCGCTGCGTGGCATGCCGCCCTTCTCCGGGCCGCAGGGCCCGTTCGCCGGTATCGCCGCCGGTCCGGACGGCACGCTGTACATCTCGGCGGACGCCGACGGCAGCGTGCTGGCATTGCGGCGGGAATCCTGAAGGGGCGAGATGACCGAAACCAGAGTCGTCGACCACCGGTACCTGCAGGTCGCCCGCACGTTGCGGAAAGAGATCGTGGAAGGCGTCTATCCGGTGGGCTCGCAATTACCGACCGAACACGAACTGTGTGAGCGATTCGCGGTGAGCCGCTACACCATTCGGGAGGCGCTGCGGCGCCTGCGCGAGGACAACCTGGTGTCGTCGCGCCCACGAACCGGAACCCTCGTGGTGCCGCGGCCGTCGGCCGACTCCTACGTCCAGCACGTCATGTCGATCAACGACCTGCTGGCGTTCGCGACGGACACCCGATTCGCCATCGAATCGGTCGCCATGGTCACCATCGACGACGAACTGTCCGCCCGGACCGGGCTGACGACCGGCGAACAATGGCTGACCGTGCGCGGCTTCCGGCGAACCGTCACCAGCGACTCTCCCGGGTCCGCGCTCTGCCGCACCGAGTACTACATCAACCGCGCGTTCGCCGGCGTCGGCCGGTTCCTGCAGCGTCACGAGGGCCCCATCTTCCCGCTCATCGAAGACCTGTTCGGCCTCAGCGTCGTCGAGGTCCAGCAGGAGATCGCCGCAGTGGTCATCTCCCCGGACCTGGCGGCCGGGCTCGAGATCGATTCGGGCACACCGGCATTGCAGGTGCAACGGACGTACACGACCTCCGACGGGCGGGTCGCCCAGGTCACCATCAACACCCATCCCGCATCGCGCTTCCGGCACTCGATGACGATGCGGCGGGTTCGTGGCTAAGCTGCCGCAATGGCATCCACCCGGAAGCTGATCGGCGGGCGGCGGGTTCGGTGGGACGACGAACGCGCCGCCGAGGCCTACGCGCGCGGTTGGTGGGTCCCCGGCACGCTGGCCGACGCGCTGCGCGAGGCCGCCGAGCGCACGCCGCAGCGGGTGGCGCTGGTCGACGGGGACCGGCGGCTGGACTGTGTGAGCCTGTACCGACAGGCAACGGCGCTGGCGCACGCGCTGCACGCGCGGATCCCGCCGGGCAGCGTGGTTTCCTTCATGCTGCCCAACTGGCACGAGGCCGCGGTGATCTACCTAGGCAGCACGCTGGCGGGGCTGGTGGCCAACCCCATCCTGCCGTCCATGCGCGACCGCGAACTCCGGTTCGTCCTGGAAGACGCCGACAGCCGAATGATCTTTGCCCCAGCGCAGTTCGGGCATCACGACTATGCGGCGATGCTGGGCCGGGTGACCGCGCAACTGGAGTCACCGCCCGAGGTCGTGCTCGTGCGGGGTGGCCCGGATGGGCATGGCGTCCCCTACGAATCGCTGCTCGAGGAGCGGCCCTCACGCGCGCCGTTGCCCACGCTGCATCCCGATGCCGTCCGCATGATCCTCTACACGTCGGGCACCACGGGACGTCCGAAAGGTGTTCTGCACAGCCACAACTCGATCCACGCGCTGATCCGTCAGCTCGGTGAGCACTGGCTCGTCGAGCCGGGCGACGCGTTCCTGGTGCCGTCGCCGATCGCGCACATCGGCGGTTCCATCTACGCGTTCGAATGCCCGCTGCTGCTGGGCACGACCGCGGTATTGATGGACCGGTGGGACGGCGACGACGCCGTCGCACTCATGCAGGCCGAGCGGTGCACACACATGGCGGGAGCGACACCCTTCCTGGAACACATGCTGGCCGCCGCGGAGCGCGCCGGCACCCGGCTCCCGGATCTGAAGCTGTTCGTCTGTGGCGGCGCGTCGGTGGCGCCCGCGCTGATCCGCAGGGCCGCGGCCTTTTTCGAGTCGGCGATCGTCACCCGGGTGTACGGGTCGACGGAAGTCCCGGTCACCACGATCGGGTCGGTGCGGGACATCGATCACGCCGCCGACACCGACGGTCGCGTCGGCCTGGCCGAGGTCAAGCTGGTCGACGGGGAGATCCGCGCGCGAGGGCCGCAGATGCTGACCGGCTACCACCACCTCGAAGACGAAGCGGACGCCTTCGACGAGGAGGGCTTCTTCCGCACCGGAGATTTGGCGCGATGGCTCGACGACGACTACCTGGTCGTCACCGGGCGCGCTAAGGACATCATCATCCGCAACGGTGAGAACATCTCGCCGAAGGAAGTCGAGGACATCCTCGCCGGCCACCCCGGCATCGCGGAGATCGCCGTCGTCGGGCTGCCCGACGACCGGACCGGGGAACGGGCCTGCGCCGTCGTGGTGCCCGCGGGCGGCCCCGGCCTCGATGTGGCCAGCCTGCGCGGCTTCCTGGAAGAGTCGGGGCTGGCGCGGTTCAAAGCCCCTGAGCAGCTGGTGCTTTGGGATGTGCTGCCCAAGAACGACGCGGGGAAGATATTGAAGCACCGGATCAAGGCGGCGCTCATAGAGGCGGAGCAGTGACATGCAGGTAGCGATGGTGACGGGGGCGAGCGGCGGCATCGGCTTCGGCTGCGCGGCCAAGCTCGCCGAGGCGGGCATGGCGGTCATGGCGACCGGGAGAAGCGACGAGAAGCTCGCCGGGCTGGCGCGCCATATCGGCGACCCCGACCGGGTGGCGACGGTGGCCGTCGATCTCACCGACGACGATGCACCCAAGCGGATCACCGACGCCGCCCTAAACAGGTGGGGCCACATCGACTTTCTGGTCAACATCGCCGGGATTGGCAGCCCCAAGCCGGTGCACGAGACGGACGATGAATCGCTGGACCATTTCCTCGGATTGATGTTGCGGGCCCCGTTCCGCCTCATCCGGGAGGTGTTGCCGCACATGCCTCCCGGGTCGGCGATCATCAACGTCACGTCGACCTTCGCCGTGGTCGGCGGCCTGCGCGGCGGAGCGTATTCGGCGGCCAAGGGCGGCCTCACGGCGCTGACCACCCACATCGCCTGCCAGTACGGGGCGCAGGGGATACGTTGTAATGCAGTGGCGCCCGGGGTGATTCAGACGCCGATGACCGAGCATCGCCTGCACGACGAGCGGTTCCGGCGGATAAACGCCGAGATGACACCGCATCAGCGCCTGGGCACGGTCGACGACGTGGCAAGCACGGTGGCGTTCCTGTGCTCGCCCGGTGGGGCCTTCATCAACGGCCAGACGATCGTCGTCGACGGCGGGTGGAGTTCGACGAAGTATCTGTCGGAGTCGGCGCTGACGTCGGAGTGGAAGCCGCGCTGATCATCATGTCTCGAAGTGCCGGCGGATGCCGGCCAGCATCTCGATGTGCGCCTTGACGGCCTCGCGTGTCGTCATCGGGGCGAGCAGCCGGGGCGCCGCTATCCGGATTCGCTCGGTGACACGGGTGCCCGCCGCGATCGGTTCGAAGCTCACCGTCCCGCGCAGGTGAACCCCCGGGGACTGGTCGGCCTCGGTCAGCACCGCGCCCACCGCCGGCACCCGCAGCCGGGCCCGGTAGGTGATGGTCACCCTGAATGGCCCCAACGGAATCCGGTCCCGAACCCGATAGCTGTGCACGACACCGTCCGCGGTCTCGGTGCGCGACAGCGTCTCCACGGACACGATCAGCGGGTGGACGAGCTTGATGTTGTCCAGGTCCACGTAGAAGTCACGAACTTCGCCCGGCGGCGCGGGCACGTCCTCGGTCAGCGTGCGCTCGGCGTGGGCGACCCACCAGCTCATGCGGAGAACTCTGCGAGCAATTCCGCCGTGCGCCACCAGATCAGCACGGCGAACGCCGCCAGCACCACGATCGTCACCGCGGCCTGAACCGCGTTGCGCCGCTGTGGTGGCGGGTAGACGTAGGCCGCGGCGACCAGCCCGCCCGTGACCAATCCGCCCACGTGCGCCTGCCAGCTGATGCGTTGCGAACTGATAAGCGGGACAACGAAAGTGAAGACCAGGTTGATCGCGATGACCGCGACCGCCCAGCGGACGTCGACGGCCAGCCGTTTGCCCACCACGAAGGTGGCACCGAAGAGACCGAAGATCGCCCCGGAGGCACCCTCCGTGGCCGTGTCGAGCGGCGACACCAGGTAGACCAGCACCGAGCCGCCCAACCCACCGAGCGCGTAGAGCGCGCCGAAACGCAATCGGCCCAGCCACATTTCGAGCGGCGGCCCCACCACATAGAGCGCCCACATGTTGAACAGCAGGTGCGTCGCCCCGTAGTGCAAGAACGCCGACGTCACCAGGCGGTAGAACTGGCCGTCGGCGACCGCCGGCGGCCAGAGCGCGAGCTGCCTTTCCAGCTGCCCCGACGCCATCTGCAGCACGAACGCCGCCACGTTGATCGCGATCAGGGCGTACGTGAGCACCGGCGTGGCCGACCGCTGCCGCCCGCCGAAGCGGGTCCGCGGCTGCCGGATGGTGCGGGCGCCCGCCCGGACGCACTCCACGCACTGCTGACCGACGGCTGCTTCCCGCATGCAGTCCCCGCAGATGTAGCGCTCACAACGGTTGCAGCGGACGTACGTCGGCCGGCCGGGGTGCCGATAGCAACTGGGGGCCGCGGGCGGCGAATCCGGTGGGCTGGGTGCGCTCATCGCCCCATTCTCGCCCGCGCCGACTGGCCGGGCGCCGCGCTTTGGCAAACCTGTTGCGCGGCCGGCCGGTCACCTACTGTGTTGTGGGTGGAGGCGAGGTGAGCGAGCAGGGTGTAGTCGAGCGCTACCTGGACTGCCTGGCCGCACACGACTGGGACGGCCTTGCCACGACGATCGGCGACGAAGGCCTGACCCGCGAGGGCCCGTTCTGCGACGTCGTCGAGGGCAAGCAGCACTACGTCGCCTACCTACGTAAGGTCCTCACCAACTTGGACGGTCATCGGCTGGACGTGCAGCGGGTTTCACACGTGAGCACCCGCTTGTCCTATGTCGAGCTGACCGAGTCGTTCGTGATCGACGGCGTCCCCAAGCGGTGGCCGGAATGCATCCTGTTCGAGCGGGGCGACGACGGGCTGATCTCACGCGTCAGTGTGTTCTTCAAGCAGCCCGGGGGCGCAGGCTGATCGGGAAACTATTCCCTCGCCCGCGAAATTGACCTAGCGTGTGATGGGTGGAATCAAACGGAAGCCCGGAATTGGTGCCCGTCGAAACATTGCACTCAGGTGATCCCATCATGGATTGCGGTCAGCGGTACATAGTCCTCGAATCGAAGGCCGTCGGCGACAGCTGCGTGGTCCTCGAGCTCGAGTCCAGGGTGGACCACCAGCTGCAGGTCATCGAGAAGTCGTTCCCAGCCGGGTACCACGTCAACAGGGCGAACCACCGAATTTTATAGCCGGATTTACTCAGCCGAATAGTGCGCGAGTAGCCGTTGGACGGCTACGCGCATTCGTGTTATTCGGGCCGGAAACGCGAATTGCGGTCTGCCGGATTTAGCCGCTCCGCGCGGGCCGGGGGTCATTGGGATTGTCCGGATCGGGATCCCCGAACCACCGCGACGGCGCGCGCTCCCCGTATGCGTCGTGCCATTCCCACCACTCGTACGGCGCGCTTTGCGGGTAGCCCGTTGGCGAGTCCTCCCAGTTCTCCTGGCGTCCGAGCGCGGTCATGTCGAGGTAACTCCAGGTGTTGCCCATCACCTCGTCGCCGCGGTTGTTTATGAAATAGGTCCGGAACACGCGGTCACCGTCGTGGATGAAGGCGTTGGTGCCGTGCCATTCGTCCACGCCGAAGTCGGCATCGAAATCGTCGGTGAGCGTGTACCACGGCATGTGCCAACCCATCCGCGCCTTCAGCCGCGCGATCTCGGCCTGCGGTGCCCGCGACGCGAACACCAGGGTGGTGTCGCGAGCGTTCAGATGGGCGAGGTGCCCCACGTGGTCGGCCATCATCGAGCAGCCGCGGCAGGCATGGTCGGGCCAGCCGTCCACGCCCGGCTCGAAGAATGCGCGATAGACGATCAGCTGACGCCGGCCCCCGAAGAGGCCCAGCAGGCTGATCCTGCCCTCGGCCCCCTCGAACGCGTAGTCCTTGTCGACGGCCAGCCAGGGCATCCGCCGGCGGGCCGCCGCCAGGGCGTCGTGGGCCCGCAGCACTTCCTTCTCCTTCACCAACAGTTGTTCGCGTGCGGCCGCCCAGTCCCGTGCCGACACGATGGGGGGTGTGTTCATTGCGTTGTCCTCCTTGGGTTTCGGGGGTCAGGCCACTGCCGACAGGCCGGTCGACGTGAGCAGATACGCGTCCCCGCCGCCACGGCCGTCGGCGGCGATCGAAAGGACGGATTGGCCCACCTGTTCCGCGCTGAGCGCGGGCCCGCCGGCCTGCACGAACGACTCGACGTCGACCCCTTGCCGTTCGGCGTACGCCGCGACGGCTTTGGCGCCGAGGTCGGTGACCGGGGTCAACCGCGGCAGGACGGACACGAACCGGATCCCCAAGCCGGACCGCTCCGATTCGACGGCGGCGTAGCCGGCAATGAACCTGACCGTGGCCTTCGCCCCCGCGTACCCCCCGCTCAGTGGTGACCCGGCCACGGCGGCGCCGCTGGACACGGCGATCACCGAACTGCCCGGCGCGAGCGGCCGTCGCAACGCGTAGCGGATCCAGTGAAACGCCTGCGCGACATCCACATTCCAGTTCTGGCTGAAGCTGTGCCAGCTCTGGTCCTGCAGTGGGCTCATCCGCGGCGTCGCCCCGGCGCACAGGACCAGTGTGCGCGGCCGGTACTCGTCGATCAGCCGCTGCGCCGTCGCCGGGTCGGCGGCGTCGGCGACCACCGGGACGAAGCCGCCGCCGAGCGCGCCGCGCACCTCGTCGAGGCCGGATGCGTTGCGCGCAACGCCGACCACGTGGGCGCCGGCCACCGCCAGGGCGCCGGCGATGGCGCGGCCGAATCCGCGGCTCGCCCCGGTCACGATCGCCGTGGTACCGGCCAGCCCATCGGTTGTCAGTGGCTCGTTCATGTTCTTCCTCGCTCTCATGGAATGTGCGTCCACTAGTTGAGAGACGTCGCAGCACCGGAATTCATCGCCCGCGGACCGATGAATTTCCCCGGTCCGCCGTCTCTGTACTGGAGTAGCGTTCGGTCGCAGCCGAGACAGGAGAGGCCATGCCGGCGAAAGAGGACTTCATCGCGCAGGCGGCGCCGTTTCGGGCCGAGCTGATCGCGCACTGTTACCGCATGCTCGGGTCGGTGCACGACGCCGAGGACCTGGTGCAGGAGACCTATCTCAACGGCTGGCGCGGCTACCAGGCGTTCGAGGAACGCGCTGCGTTGCGAACGTGGCTGTATCGGATCGCGACGACCGCCTGTCTGCGGGCGCTGCAGAACCGCGCGCGCCGCGTGCTGCCGGCCGGATTGGGTGACGGAACGACCGACCCGGACGCCGGCCTCGACGCGGTCGGTGGTGCACACGAGTGGCTGGAGCCCATTCCCGACTCGCTGATGTTCACCCCGGAGGACAACGTCACCGCGCGGGAAAGCCTGCGGCTGGCCGTGATGACGGCCCTGCAGGAGCTCCCGGCCCGCCAGCGAGCGGTGCTCATCCTGCGCGACGTCGTGCAGTTCAGTGCCGCCGAGGTTGCCGAGCTGCTGGAAACGACACCGGCCGCCGTCAACAGCTCGCTGCAGCGGGCGCGGGCCCGGCTCGCCGAGCTCTCCCCCACCGAGGAAAGCCTGTCCGAACCCGACGACGCCGGGCGCCGTGAACTCCTCGACCGCTATTGCGCGGCATTCGAAAACGCGGACATGGCCGCCCTCACCGCGTTGCTGCAGGCGGAGGTGAAACTCGAAATGCCGCCTCTCCCCGTGTGGTTCGCCGGTCGCGACGCGGTGCTGCGGTTCCTGGCCGCGCGCGCTTTCGCCAAGGCCGGTGATATCGCGATGATCCCGACGGCCGCGAACGCGCAACCCGCGGTCGCCGAATACCGCCGCGGTCCCGACGGGACCATGCGGGCCCATTCCATCCACGTCCTCACCGCGGACGCCACCGGCATCGCCACCATCACCGTCTTCCTGGACCCCGGCCTGTTCAGCAGGTTTGGTTTTCCGGCGAGCCGGTAACCTGTCGGCAGGGGAAGCGACAACACCACCGGTCAGCGAAGGAAGGCACGACCCCACCGGCGTCACCGCTGTCGTCGCACGTCCACCGTTGCAAATGTGGACAGGCCCCCAACCCCCCAGGATCATTAGGCGCGGTAGAGGTAGTCGAAGGGTGACCGAGTGAGGATTCCGGGCGTTGGCAGCGTCGTCGCCGGCATGACCGACGGGGCCGCGCAGGTGGTGCGCGCCGGCGTGGCCACCGCGACCGGGGCGGCGGGCGCGCTGCAGGCGTTGACCAACCCGGTCGCCGAACTCGCGGTCCCGGTCGTGCAGTCGATGGCCCAGACGACGGGCCGGGCCGTCGGATTGACCGGTTCCACCAACGGTTCCGGGCCCAGCGTCACCCCGCCGGTCCGGTGGCAGAGCGGGCGGCGCGTGCATCTGGACCTGGACCCGTTGCTGCCGTTCCCGGGCTGGCACGAGCACGCGCCGGCGGTCGAGGAGCCGGTTCGCCGGATTCCGGGAGTGGCCTCGGCGCACGTCGAGGGCGCCCTCGGGCGGCTGGTGGTCGAATTCGAGAACGAACCCGATGGCGATGCCGTGCTGGACCGGGTTCGCGAGACGATCTGCCGCGTCGCGGCGGACTTGACCCTCGTCGCCCCCAAGGAGGCATCCCGGACCGCGCCGTTCGCCGACCCCGGAAACCCGTTGGCGATCCTGGTCCCGTTCAGCGCCGCGGCCATGGACGTGGCGGCCATCGGAGCCGCGGTGACGGGCTGGCTGGGCCGCCTCCCCGTCGCGCCGCGAAGCGCACGCGCCGCCGCCGCGCTGCTGAACCATCAGCCGCGGGTGGTTGCCGTGCTGGAGTCGCGGCTGGGTCGCGTCGGCACCGACATCGCCCTCAGCGCGTCGACCGCACTGGCCAACGGGCTGACGCAGGCAGTCGGCACCCCGCTGCTGGACCTGGCACAACGAAGCTTGCAGGTCTCCGAGGCCGCGGCGCACCGTCAGCGCTGGCGGGACCGCGAACCGGAGCTGGCCTCACCTAACCGGCCGCAGGCCCCGGTGGTTCCGATCATCTCCTCGGCCGGCCCCAAATCGCAAGCGCCCCGGCACAATTGGGCCGCTGCCGCAGCGGGGGAAGCTTCCCACGTGGTGGTGGGCGGGGCCATCGATGCCGCGATCGACACCGCGAAGGGCTCAATGGCCGGGCCGGTGGAGGAGTACGCCGACCAGGCCGCCAACGCCTCGCTGGTGGCCGCGGCGGGTGCGCTGCTGGCCGGCGGCGGCACCGAGGACGCGGCCGGCGCGCTGCTGGCCGGCGTGCCCCGGGCCGCACACACGGGCCGGCAGTCGTTCGCCGCCGTCCTGGGCCGCGGACTGGCCAACACCGGGCAGCTGTTTCTCGACCCAGGCGCCTTGCGGCGCCTCGACCGGGTCAAGGTGGTCGTGGTCGACGGCGCCGCACTGCGTGGCGACAACCGCGCCGTGCTACAGGCCCGCGGCGACATACCCGGGTGGGACGAGGACCGCGTCTACGAGGTCGCCGACGCGCTGCTGCACGGTGAGGAAGCCCCCGAACCGGACCCGGACGAGTTGCCCGCCACCGGCGCCCGGCTGCGGTGGGCCCGGGCCCAAGGGTCGTCGGCGACGCCGGCGCAGGGCCTCGAACACGCCGATCTCGTGGTCGACGGCGAGCGGGTCGGCAGCGTCGACGTCGGGTGGGAGGTCGACCCGTTCGCCATCCCGCTGCTGCAGATCGCGCACCGGACGGGCGCCCGGGTGGTGCTACGCCACGTCGCCGGCACCGAGGACCTGGCCGCCAGCGTCGCCGTGAGCCACCCGCCGGGCACGCCGCTGCTGCAGTTGGTGCGCGACCTGCGCACGGATCGCGGGCCCGTGCTGCTCATCACCGCGCTGCACCGTGACTTCGCGTCCACCGACACATTGGCCGCGCTGGCCATCGCCGACGTCGGGGTGGCGCTGGACGACCCGCAGGCGGCGACGCCGTGGACGGCGGACATCATCACGGGCACGGACCTCGCCGCGGCGGTGCGCATCTTGTCGGCGCTGCCGGTGGCCCGGGCGGCGACCGAGTCCGCGGTGCGCCTCGCGAAGGGCGGCAGCACGCTGGCGGGGCTGCTGCTGGTCACCGGCGACCCACGCACGCTGAGCCCCTTCGCCGTGCAGCGCTGGCTCAACCCGGTCAACGCCGCCGCGGCGGCCGCGCTGATGCAGGGCACCTTCGCGGCCTCCCGGGTGCTTCGGCTGCCCGACCCGACACCGCAGCCGCTGACCGCCTGGCACGCCCTCGATCCGGAGATCGTCTATGCCCGGCTGGCCAGCCGCACCCGGCCCCTGGCCGTCGAACCCGGCGCCGCGCCCTGGCGACAACTCCTCGACGACCTGTCCTACAACCCGCTGGTCGCGCCGCTGCGCGGGCCGGCCAGCCGGGTGGGCCGACTGCTGACCGCGACGCGGGCCGAGTTGTCCGATCCGCTGACGCCCATCCTGGCCGTGGGGGCGGCCGCCTCGGCGATCGTCGGCAGCAGCGTCGACGCGCTGCTGGTGGCGGGCGTGATGACCGCCAACGCCGTCGCCGGCGGGGTGCAGCGGTTGCGGGCCGAGGCCGCCGTCGCCGAGCTGTTCGCCGAGCAGGATCAATCCGCGCGGCGCGTGGTGCTCCCCGCGGTGGCCACGGCGCACCGCCGGCTGGAGGCGGCCCGCACCGTCGAACGGACGGTCTCGGTGAACGCGAAGTCGCTGCGCCCCGGCGACATCATCGACCTGGCCGCCCCCGAGGTGGTCCCGGCGGACGCCCGCCTGCTGGTCGCCGAGGACCTAGAAGTCGACGAGTCCTTCCTCACCGGCGAGTCGCTGCCGGTGGACAAGCAGGTCGAGCCCGTGGCCGTCGCCGACTCCGACCGCGCCAGCATGCTGTTCGAAGGCAGCACCATCGTCGCCGGGCACGCCCGCGCGATCGTGGTGGCGACGGGTGCGGGCACCGCCGCCCAGCGCGCGATTTCGGCGATCGCCGACGTCGAGTCCGCGGCCGGGGTGCAGGCGCGATTGCGCGAGTTGACCAGCAAGGTCCTGCCGCTGACCCTGGCCGGCGGCGCGACGGTGACCGCGTTGGCGCTGCTACATCAAGGAACGTTGCGTCAGGCGGTCGCCGACGGGGTGGCCATCGCCGTGGCCGCCGTCCCCGAGGGCCTGCCCCTGGTGGCCACCCTGGCCCAGCTGGCCGCCGCCCAGCGGCTGTCGCGGCGCGGGGTTCTGGTCCGTACGCCGCGGGCGGTCGAAGCGCTGGGCCGGGTCGAGACGGTGTGCTTCGACAAGACCGGCACGCTCACCGAGAACCGCCTGCGCGTCGTCCGCGGCGTCCCGCACGGGGCCGACGCGGACACTCCTTTCCCCGACGTGACCGACCCAGCGTCCGCCGCGGTGGTGCGGGCCGCCGCGCGCAGCAGCACGCAGCCCCACAACGGGGGCGGCCACGCGCACGCGACCGACGAGGCGATCCTCACCGCGGCGAATTCCATTGACCGCCAGTGGGCCTCGGGTTGGACCGTGCTCGCGGATGTACCGTTCGAATCCAGCCGCGGTTACTCCGCCGCGATCGGCACGGCCGGCGGGAACGGCGGCCCGATGCTCATGGTCAAGGGCGCGCCGGAAGAAGTTCTTCCGCGCTGCCGCTTCGCCGATGCGGACGCCGACCTCGACCGCGCGGAGTCGTTGGTGTTGCGCCTTGCCGAGCAGGGCCTGCGGGTGCTGGCGGTGGCTCAGCGCCCGTGGGAGCACGGGACCGGCGAGGAGGACACCGACGCCGACGCCGTCGACGCCGCCGCGCACGACCTCGAGTTGGTCGGCTACGTCGGTTTGGCGGACACCGCGCGGGCGTCGGCGCGGCCGCTGATCGAAGCGCTGGTGGAAGCCGGCCGGCGGGTGGTGCTGATCACCGGCGACCACCCGGTGACCGCGCGGGCGATCGCCCGGCAACTGGGCCTGCCGGCGGACGCGCGTGAGATGACGGGCGCCGAACTCGTCGCGTTCGGCGAGGAGGATCGCGCCAAGGTCGCCGCCGACGTCCAGGTCTTTGCCCGCGTCAGCCCGGAGCAGAAGGTGCAGATCGTCGCGGCGCTCCAGGACAGCGGGCAGGCGGTCGCGATGGTCGGCGACGGGGCCAACGATGCCGCCGCGATCCGGATGGCCGATGTGGGCATCGGCGTGAGCGGTCGCGGCTCGTCCGCCGCGCGCGGGGCCGCCGACATCGTGCTGACCGACAACGATTTGGGCGTGCTGCTCGACGCGCTGGTCGAGGGGCGCGGGATGTGGGGTGGCGTGCGGGACGCGGTGGGCATCCTGGTCGGCGGCAACGTCGGCGAGGTGCTGTTCACCCTCATCGGCACCGCCCTGGGCACCGGCCGGGCGCCGGTGGGCACCCGCCAGCTGCTGCTGGTGAACCTGCTCACCGACATGTTCCCCGCGCTTGCGGTCGCGGTCACCCCGCAGTTCTCCGAGCCGGAGGAGGCCGAGGAGGGGGCCGACCGCGACGCCGAGGAATTGCACCGCGCCTTCCAGTTGGCCACGCTGTCGGGGCCCCCGCCCTCCCTGGACGCACCGCTGATGCGGCAGATCGTCACCCGCGGCGCCATCACGGCAGCGGGTGCGACGGCGGCCTGGGCCATCGGTCGCTGGACACCGGGCACCGAACGCCGCACGTCGACAATGGGACTCACCGCGCTGGTGACCACGCAGCTCGCGCAGACCCTGCTGACCCGCCGCCACAGCCCGCTGGTGCTGGGCACGGCGCTGGGGAGCGCGGGCGTGCTGGTCGCCATCGTCCAAACCCCCGGCGTCAGCCACTTCTTCGGTTGCACGCCGCTGGGCCCGGTCGCCTGGACCGGCGTCATCAGCGCCACCGCGGGCGCCACCGTCGTCTCGGTGCTGGCGCCCAACTGGCTGGCCAAGCAGGTCGCCGCCCTGGAACCCAAGCCGCAGTGAGTGTGTCGCGCGCCTAGCCGGACAGCTCCCTGCGCACGACCTTGCCCGCCGGATTGCGCGGGATGCTGGTGACCACGTTGATGTCTCGGGGCTGCTCGAATCGCGAGACTTTGCCCTTGAGGTACTCCCGCAACTCCGCCTCATCGGTGCCAATGTCCGGGTGCAGCACCACGAACGCGGCCAATCGATGACCGAACTTCTCGTCGGGAACACCGATGACCGCGTTGTCGGCGATCGCCGGATGCTGAGCGAGGGCGTTTTCGACGGCCCGCGGATAGACGTTCTCACCGCCGGAGATGATCATGTCGTCTTCGCGGCCGACGATGTACAGGCGGCCCGCGTTGTCGAGGTAGCCCATGTCGCCGGTGCTGGTCATGCCGTCGACGACGGCCTTCGCGCCGGGCTTGTCGCCGCCGCCGGTATACCCCTCGCTGGCCAGTTCGCCGCCCACGAAGATGCGGCCGGTAACGCGCGCACCGACCTGCTTGCCGTTCTTGTCGAGGATGCGCACCGGGCAGCCGGCGACCGGTTTCCCGACGGTCTCGGGCGCCTCGCGTAGCTCCGCGGGAGTGGCCAGCGCGCCGATGCCGACCTCGGTGGAGCCGTAGCCGTTGTAGAGGATGTCGCCGTAAGCGTCCATGAACCGCTGCCCCAAAGTGGGGTCGAGCCGGTCCCCACTCGACATCACGACCCGCAGGTAGGGCACGGGGTTGCGGGCCCGCACCCGCTCCGGCAGGGCGAGGATGCGCGCCAGCACCACCGGTACCGCCGTGAACGCGTCGGCGCGATGCAGCGACGCCTGCGCGAGCGCGGCTTCGGCGTCGAAGTGGCGGTGGGTGAGTACCGTGCCGCCCAGGGCCACGGTGAGCATCAGCATGCCCAGTCCCAGCCCGTGAAACATGGGCATCGCCACCGAGATTCGCGACCCGGTGCGCAGGCCGGTGCGGTCCAGGATCGTCACCCACACGCCCACCGCGGACCGCAGCTGCGGTGAGCGCGGCACCCCTTTGGGCGTGCCGGTGGTGCCCGACGTCAACAAAATGATCCGGCCCGGCTTGGCCACGTCGGGCCGCGGCTCATTCTCCTGGGCGGCGATCGTGGCCGGGTCGATCACGACGACCGATCCGTCGGCGGCCAGGGCGCGCTCGCCGAATTCGGCGTCGGCGACCATCGCGGTGATCCGGTGACCGCTCACCGCGGAGGCCAGGGCGTCGCTGCGAAAGTCCGTATTGACCAGGACCACGTCGGCGCCCACCAGCGCGGCGCCGAAGACGCCGGTGATGAAACCGCGGCCGTTGCGGCACATGATGCCCACCGCGTCGCCGGGCCCGACACCCTCGCGCGACAACCTGCGTGCCAGCGATTCGGTCGCCGACTGCAACTGCCGGTAATCCCAGACGCCGTCGTCGTCGACGATCGCGGCCCGGTTGGGCCATCGAGTCGCGGTCACCGCCAGCAGGGTGTACGGGTTGGTGCCGCCCCGGCGTGCCTCCCGGATCAGCCGCAGGGCCGCCAGCGGCGACGGCGGAGCGAGCAGTCGCGACCGCACCAGCGCCCGGGCCGCGGTGCCGACCACACCCTCGTCGCTCATCGCCGGGCCTCGCTGGAATCCGAGAAGAACCGCCGGTACCACAGCCGGGCCGCGCGTTCGGCCGGCCCGGCCAACAGCACCGAGGCCAACTCGGCCGGCAACACCCACGGCGGCTCGTTGGTGCGGGGCCGCTCGATGATCGCTTTGGCGATCGCGTCGGCGGCCTGGTCGGCCGACAACCCGGGGAGCCGCCCCAGGATGGGCGTGGGTGCGATCATCCGGGTCCGGACCAGCGCGAAGTAGACGGAGGTGACCTCCACACCATCGGCGTGCAATTCCGGGGCCACGCTGCGCAGCCACCGGTCGAAAGCCCCCTTCGACGCCTGGTATGCGCCCCACTGCGGCCCCGGCACGACGCGCACGCCGACACTGGAGACGTTCACGATGTGCCCGCGCCCGCTTTCGCGCATGGCCGGCAGGAGTCCCAGCAGCAGCCGGATGGGCCCGAGATAGTTGATGTCGATGGTGCGCTGAAAATCGTGCGGCCGGTCGTATTGGTGGTGCAGCGAGCGGCGCAACGACTTGCCGGCATTGCTGACCAGGATGTCGATCGCGCCGTGCTGCTCGGTGATCTCCTTGGTCAGCGCGCTGACGGCGGCCTCGTCGGTGAGGTCGGTCGGGTATGCGATCGCGCGACCGCCGGCGGCGTTGATCGACGCCGCCAGGTCGCCGAGCCGTTCCTCGGACCGGGCGACCACCAGCGCGGTGGCCCCGGCGGCGGCCAGCCTGCGCGCAGTCGCCTCGCCGATGCCGTATGAGGCGCCGGTGACCAGCACGGTCTTGCCGGCGACGGCGCGGCGCAGCTTGTCGGCATCCGACTCCCGGGCCGGATTGGCCACGTGGTCCGTGACCTTATTGAGGGCCTGCACTATCACGTTCAACTTTGCCGCCGCATTCACTCGGGCCGCGTGTCGAGCATCGGCGATGGCTTCACCGTGCGCCCGACTCGTCACAGTTAGCAGACCACATCGCGATCCGGGCCCGAGCCCCGCCCCGGCGTTGTCGCTCCGGTCGAGCCGGGCGCCGGATCGCCGGCCGCCGCGGCGCCGGATGGGGCGCCCGCGCAAGCGATCTCAGCCCGCAAAGCCCGAGGAAACCGGGGTTGTGTGAATTCGCAGTAATTTCCATGCTTTCACCTGTTTAGCCGAGGGGTCGACTGGGCACAATTGCGGCATGATCGCACGTCAAATAGCCCGTTTTGTATGTCCAGCAGTAGTTGCCGCATCCGGCCTCGGCGCGTCGGCGCTCGCCGGTTCGGTCATCCCCTCCGCGGCCGCCCAGTGTCCGGACGTGCAGGT